>DATJIZ010000085.1:0-23225 GCA_035492735.1 Gemmatimonadaceae bacterium
GCACGCGGGACTGGTGCACGTCGCGACGACGGGAACAGCAAAGGCGTCACGACGATGACGACCGCCATCAGCGCGAACGCGAGGAGGGTTCGTTTGTCCATGCAGATCGAAGATGCGATTAAGGAACGGGGTCGTAGCCGCCCGGTTTGAACGGGTGGCAGCGCGCGATGCGTCGCATGGCAAGCCATGTCCCGCGCAAGGCGCCGTGCCGCTCGAGCGCCTCGATGGCATACGCCGAGCAGCTTGGATAATAGCGGCACGAGGCCGGAAGGATCGGCGAGATCGCCACTTGATAGCCCCGAACCAAGAGCACTAGTACCCGCCGCACGTGCTCAGCTCCGTTCCAGCTCGTTCACGCGGAGCCGGCCGAGCAGCGCATGGACGTCGCCGCGAAGCTCGCCGAAGCTCGCGAGGTAGGCGTCACTCTGAGTGCGGATGGCGAGATCGGCGATAGATTGCGCGGGCAGCGCGAGCAGCGCGGGCAGCAGCTCGACACGCACGAGTTCGCGAAGTCGGCGTTTGAGCCGGTTGCGCTCCACGGCGGTGTGCTGATGCTTCGGCACGATCACTCCGATGCGCGAATGGCGAAGAGGGGAAGCAAGTACCCGGACGTCGAAATACCTCGTCCGGATTCGCCTCCCCTCTCGAATGACGGTCAGTATGTCGCGGCGCCGCGTGAGCCGAAGCGCGCGCGGATAACCGAAGCCGTCGTTAGGCGCCTGCGTATTTCGTGGGAAGTTTGACGGTGAGGCGCTTACGTCCCTTCTTGCGGCGACGGCTGAGCACTTCGCGTCCCCAACGGTCCGCCATGCGCGCGCGAAACCCGTGGGTCTTGATGCGACGCTTGTTGCGGGGACGATAAGTTGGCTTACCCATGGAGCACTCCAAAAGCGTTACGAACGGTGCTGCTGTGCAGACCGGTAAACCTATTCCCGGTCTGAGGATAGATCAAGAGCGCTCAGCATGCCGATCGACAGAGTGCCAGACGAGGGTGAGGAGCCTCCAGGCCACGCGATCGCCCAGAGAGTAACCGGCTCACGCAATTGCTTTTTCCACATTGCGTCTCTAGCTTCGCTCCCCCGCCACGGTTCATTCCTGCCTTTGCAAATGACGCTGACTGCGCACGAAGCCTGGAGCCGGTTGCTCGATCGTGCTCGACAAGAGCTCCCCGAACAAACCTTCAAGACCTGGCTCGAGCCGACCGAAGCGCTGTCGCTGAACGAAGGCACGATTTACGTCGGCGCCCCCGATCAATTTGCCGCCGACTGGAACGAATCGAAACACGCCGACTTTCTGTCAGGCTTGGCGCCGATCGCCCTCGGGCATCCGATCGCCGTCGTGTTCAAGGTGACCGAAGAGCGTCGCGCCCGGACGCAAATGGACCTCTTTATTGCTCAACCGCCACAAAGGCCGCAAGTTTCCGGACAGAATAACGCCAGCAACTCGCCGCCTTTAAGCGACCGCTACACGTTCGACTACTTTGTCATCGGAAAATCGAACGAGCTCGCCGCCGCCGCCGCCCACGCCGTCGCTCAAGCGCCCGGCAAGGTCTACAATCCGCTCTTCATCTATGGCGATACCGGGCTGGGCAAGACTCACCTGATGCAGGCCATTGCCCACGAGATCCTCGTTCGCAGGCCGGAAACGCGGATCACCTTCATCGGCACCGAGCAATTCACCAACGAGCTCGTCGCAGCGATCCAGAACCGAACGACCTCGGATTTTCGCCGACGCTTCCGGGAAACCGATCTCCTCCTGGTGGACGACGTTCACTTCCTGAAAGGCAAGGAGGCAATGCAGGAGGAGTTCTTCCACACCTTCAACGCCCTGTATGAAGGTGGACGTCAGATCGTGCTCACGAGTGATCGGCCGCCGTCCGAGATTCCGGGCCTCGAAGCGCGCCTCGTGTCCCGGTTCCAATGGGGCATGGTGGCGGACATCGAGATGCCCGATCTCGAGCACCGCATCGCCATCCTCCGGCAGAAGGCGCAGCTCGACCACCTCGAGCTCACGATTCCCGAAGAGGTAATCCGCTTCATCGCCGAAAACGTCCGGTCCAGCGTCCGCGAGCTGGAAGGGTCGATCATCAAGCTCCTCGCGTACGCGTCGCTCAAACATCGCGAGATCACGGTCGAGGTTGCTCGCGACGCGTTGCGCGACAAGCTCAAACCAGCCGATGGCGCCGGCGCGGCCGGCCCAGCCCTCAATACCTTCGCGATTCAGCAGGCGGTTGCCAAGGAATGGGGCGTCACGACCGAGGGCCTCCGCTCAAAGACCCGAACGAAGAATCTGACGGTGCCACGACAGGTCGCCATGCACTTCATGCGCGACCTGCTCGGCATGCAGCTGGTCGAGATCGGCGCGGCGTTCGGAGGGCGCGATCACTCGACGGTCATTCACAGTCTGGAGCGGGTCGCGGCCATGATGAAGGAAGATCCGACGTTTGCGCAGCGCATTGGACGGATACAGAGCGCGTTGGAAAGCCTGCGGAATTGAACATCGAATGGGTTTCTTTTCCACGGCTTTCCGCACGACCGTCCGCGGGGTGTGGTGGTTCGTCTGGACAACCGCCGTTCCCAACAGAGAGTTCACACGATCCGCTATAGTCGAACTGATTGGTCCGGTGTAACTTCCAGCGGTTTTCCACGCCTCAACACATCCTACTACGGCTACTAGGTAGTAAGTCTTTAAAAAGAGTACTAGTACTGCCGAGTCGTTTTGCACAACAGAGGAGCCGTGATGCGGTTTACGATCTCCCGGGAGAAATTGCAGGAAGGTCTTGCCGCGGTAACCGCCACGATACCGGCGAAGACCACGCTCCCGGTATTGGCGAATATTCTGGTTGAGGCCACGGACAAGGGAATTCGGCTCTCAGGGACCGACCTCGACATCGCGGTCACCACCGAGGTCGCGGCGGATGTCGAAACACCCGGCGCGATCACCATTCCGGCCAAGAAGCTGAGCGAGATCGCGCGCGAGCTTCCACCTGCTCCCGTGCGCATCGCCGCTGCCGGCGAGCAGCGAGTCACGCTCGACTGCGGTCGAACGCATTTCAAGATTCTCGGTCTGCCGCGCGACGAATTTCCGGCATTCCCGAACGTGCGCTTCAACGAAAGCTGGCGCATTCGATCGGGAGACCTGCAAAAGCTGATCGCCCACACATCCTTCGCCGTCTCCACGGAGGAAAGCCGACCGATCCTGAACGGCGTGCTGTGGGAGCTCAAGCCCGATATGATGCGGATGGTGGCCACCAACGGACACCGGCTGGCCAAGATGGAGATGCCGATCAAGTCCGCGGCCGCTCCCGCCGCAGAGTTGATCGTGCCGCCGAAAGCACTCGAACAGATCCGTCGGCTCTTTCCCGAGGATGAGGAGCTCGAGATCGCCAAGGGCGAGAACCACCTGGGGTTCCGCTCTCCGTTCACAGCCGTATTTACGCGGCTGATCGAGGGACCCTATCCGCCCTATGGCCAAGTCATCCCCAAGGACAACAACCGCGTTGCAATCGCCGACCGGACCGCATTGACCAGCGCCCTGCGGCGCATGTCGATCATCGCATCCGACCAGACGCACCGAATCCGGCTCTCGTTCAACGCCGGCATGCTGAAATTCAGTGTCCAGACGCCCGATCTGGGCGAAGCGGCAGACGAGCTGGCAATCCGCTACACGGGGGACGCGCTCGACATCGGCTTCAACGCGAACTATCTACTCGAAATTCTGCGCTTCATCCCGACCGACGAGGTTCGGATGACGTTCAAGGCACCCGAACGCGCGGCGACGCTCGAACCAGAAGGGTGGGCGGATCCCTCGTCGTATCTCTGCCTCGTGATGCCGTTGCGTCTGCTCGACTGAGCATCGATACCTCCTGATCCAGGGAGGAAAGGGGGCACGCCGCAGTGTACAGCTTGATCACGCTCGTGCAGGGGCTCGGGCTGGCATACGCTGCCGGACTCAATCTTTACGCAGCGGTCGCCGTTACCGGCCTCGCCGTTCGATTCGGCTGGGTACACAACGTTCCGACGACCATCGAAAGCTTCGGGAACGCGATCGTGATTGCGATCGCGCTGGTGTTGTACATCATCGAATTCCTCGCTACGCTCGTGCCCGGTGTGGCGTCCGCCTGGGAGACGATCCACAGCCTGATTCGACCGCCCGCTGCCGCGGTTCTTGCCGCCGCGACTGCGTGGCACGCCGACCCGGTGATCGTACTGGTCGCCGCGCTACTCGGCGGCGGTTTGGCGATCACGACACACACCACGAAGCTCGGCTTGCGCTACGCGATCGATGCGTCGCCGGAACCGGTGACCAACGGCTTGGCCAACGCGATGGAGCTGGCCCTCGTGGCTGCGGTCGCGATCGCGATCTGGCACCATCCCATCATCACGCTCGCGGTCGCACTCGTCGTGCTCGCCGGGCTGATCGTCGCCGTTCGACTGATCTGGCGTGCGCTTCGACAGGTATTCTCCGGCCGGTGGATGCCGGGGCCCGGTCTGATGCAGGCGCCGCGTGTCATGGAACGACGCGGCGGTGGGCATGAGGAGGACAGGTCGCTCGACGACCTCGACTGACGGAACGGCGCGAACAAAAATGCGGCGCACCATTGGGCGGTGCGCCGCAAGTCGCGAACCTGTAAGCCGGGTTCTGTCGATCGGATCGCTCCGACCTGGCGGTCATTCCTCTCGAGGCGCGGTCGCCCGCGCCCTCTAGCAGCCTACCCGCAGCGTCTTGGTCGAGGTGGGCGCCTCTCGCTGCTTATTTGGCCTTGCTCCCGCTGGGGTTTACCCTGCCGCGTCCGTTGCCGTCCGCGCGGTGAGCTCTTACCTCACCTTTTCACCCTTGCCCGATCCGAAGATCGTCGGCGGTGTGTTTTCTGTGGCACTGTCCGTCGTGCCGGCCGAAGCCGACACGCCCAGGTGTTACCTGGCAGCGCGCCCGATGGAGCCCGGACTTTCCTCGATCATCGTTCGAGACGAACGACGATCGCGACCACCCGGTTGCGACTTGAAGGAAATCTAGCGGCAGGGCCGGCGACGCGGAATACTCGGCCCACGTGTGCGAGGCTATGGTTCGCGCGGCCGGTCGCGCATGACGCCGCATTGACGCTCCCCGTTTAGAGTTTGCTCACCGGTCGAGGCCGACGCGTTTGGTTCCCGTCATGTCTTTCCTGGAGGCGGAGTCATGGCGCAGTACCCTGGGATGGTGCGTGAGCGTGTTCCGCTCCCGATCGCCACGATGCTCACCCCGGCGGAGCGAATTCGTGTCGATGCCGCGGGCGAAGGATCCTATCTCACCTTGCATCGTGATTCTGTGGCGGAGCTCGTCCAGGACCTCAAGTCGAACCGCGCCGGCGCGGTCGTCCTGTCCGTCGCGCGATGCGACCACCGTGCTCGTGCCGGCGTCGCCGCGCTCGTCAGGGAGTTCCCGCGGGTCCCCACGATCGCGCTCCTCACTCAGCTGGACCGCTCCACGCCGCACACCATGCTCTCTCTGGGGTCGACCGGGCTGCGACAACTCGTCGATGTTCGTGACGCGGACGGTTGGCGCGAACTCCGGGACTACCTCCTCAATGCTCGCGGCGACGACATTCAGCGGGAAGCCCTCGGCGCCCTGGCGATCGACCTCTCGAGCGTGCACCGCGACTGTTGGCGGTTCTTCGAGGCGCTGTTCGTTTCGGCTCCGCGCGTGTCCACCGTGCGAATGCTCGCGCGCGAGCTGGATGTCTTGCCGAGCACCCTGATGAGCAGGTTCTTCAGGGCGCGACTGCCCGCTCCCAAACAGTACCTCGCGACCGCCCGGCTCGTGCGGGCGGCTCGACTGTTCGAGAACCCGGGCTTTTCGGTTGCCAACGTGGCGAACCACCTGGACTACTCGTCGCCGCAGAGCTTCGGGCGCCACGTACGGACGGTCATGCAGCTGACGGCAGTGCAGTTTCGGGAGCGCTACGACGGCGAAGGCATGCTGCAGCACTTTCGTGATTCCGTCGTTCTGCCATATCTCGACCAGCTGCGCGACTTGCGGCCGCTCAATCCGTCATGGACGAGTTCATACGCCGGGCGCTTCTCGCATTGATCCTCGCTTGTCGCCGACCCGAACGATTTCGTCCGCCGTCGTGAGCGCGAGCACGGGAATGCCGGACGATTCGAGGGCCTCACGGCCGCCTTCCTGGCGGTCGACCAGCGCCAATACGCCGATCACCGTGCCGCCCTCGTTCCGTACGGCCTCGATCGCCTTTCGGGCCGAGCCCCCGGTCGTGATCGTGTCCTCGATCACAACGACACGATCCCCGGCGCGAAACGGTCCCTCGATCAACTTGCCGGTGCCGTGCACCTTCGGTTCCTTGCGAACCGTAAAGGCACGCAGTGGAGTTGCGCTCGTCGCGCTTGCATAGCTGATTGCGCAGGCGATCGGATCGGCGCCGAGTGTCAGTCCCCCCACCGCGTCAACGGCCCAACCGGCATCGTTGATCGCCGTGAGTCCGAGAGGCCCGATGAGCGCGAGACCATCGGGACTCATCGTGGTAATTCGCGCGTCGATGTATAGCGAAGACTGGCGTCCCGATGCCAATGTAAAGGACCCGCGCTTCGCGGAGCGCGTCGCGAGCAGGGTGGTGAGATCGTCTCGTGTGGCCACGGTGGCTCCAAGGGTGGTCAGCGAAGAAAGTAATTACCCGAGGTCGCTCCGACACGACATGTGGCGCTCGATTCTGGCTCGGTTATCGATTGGCAGGGTTTCACTGCTGCTTACGGGGGCGCTCGTGCTCATGATCGGCGACTTCGTCGCGAGCGATCGCGCGATGTCGGGCGCCGAGCAGCGGAAAGCTGAGATCGATGCGCAGCAGTCGAGCTTTGCCGTCAGCGCTGTGCTGCGGGATCCGGCGGTGCGCGCTACGCCCACAGCGAGTCCGGCGCTGCAATCGATCATCGCTCGGCGCCCCGGCGAGCGGACCGCCGCGGCCCTCATCGCGGGGCGCGACACCGTCCTCGTGTCCGGTCCGTCAGCGGCGTTCCGCGATGGCATCATCGCGGCGGTGCCGCTCGAAGTGCCGGACACGATTCCGTGGAAGCTTGCCGTTGTGCACGAGGGCTCGGCCGACCCGATGCGTATCGTGCTATGGGTGCTCAGCATCGCAACCGTGCTCGTGCTCGGCGTCGGACTGATTCGCGAACGCCATCAGGCGTTCCGCGTTGCCGAGCGTTCGGCCGAGCTGGAACGGCTGTACAGCGAAGTCGCCCGCGCGAACACGGCGAAGAGCGAGTTTCTGGCAAATATCTCGCACGAGCTTCGCACGCCGCTCAACGCGATCGTTGGCTTTGTCGAGCTGCTCAAGGATGGCGTGTACGGCGATCTCTCACCACGGCAGGTTCCACCGGTCGATCGCATCGCGGCATCGGCCAACCATCTGCGTGGATTGGTCGATCAGGTGCTCGATATCGCCAAGATCGCTGCTGGTCGACTCGAGGTGCATCCGGAGCTCCTCGTGCTGCGACCGTTCGTGTTGAACGTCGCCAGCGAGCTGGAATCACTCGTCAACGAGCGTGGCTTGAGCTTCTCGATCGCGGTCGGCGCCTCGCTGCCGCGTGTTCGCACCGATCCCGCTCACCTGCGACAGATTCTCGTGAATCTGATTGGGAACGCGGTGAAGTATACGCCGTCCGGCAGCATCGCCGTGCGCGCCCGTCTGGTCGGCGCCACGCCGGCGCAAGCTCCGCGCGCGCGACGAACGACGCCCGAAGATCCCATGCTGGCGGGACAGTCGCCCGATCGGCGTCGCGTGTGGGTCGCGCTGCAGGTGGTGGACACGGGAGTGGGCATCGCGCCCGGCGATCACACCCGAATCTTTGAGGAGTTCGAACAGGTGAACGCCGGTCCGCGCGGCGAATCGATGCAGCGTGGTACTGGGCTTGGCCTTGCGATCTCGCGGCGGCTCGCGCAGCTCCTTGGCGGGGACATCCGAGTCGAGAGCCAGCTTGGCAAAGGATCCACTTTCACCGTGTGGCTACCGGTGGACCCGGCTGATCTCGAGCCGGCCGGCGGCGACGCCGCCATATCAGGCCGGGAAGGCGGAGCCGGCGATCCAGGATCGGCCGACCGCTCGCCGATCACCGCCGGTTGAGCGCGTCAGTCCTTTTTGCGAAAGATCGAAGCCAGTTTCGACGCGAGTCCCTGCTTTTCCGCGGCGACCGGCGCGTTGCCCGCCTGGCAGAATTCCGAGGCGAACGCGACGACATCGGGATAACGTTTCGGCGGTTCCTTGCTCAACCCGCGCATGACGACCGCTTCGAGCGCCGGCGAGAAGCGCATCCCTGCTTTGGCCTGATTCAGTGGAATCGGCGGCTGCGATAAGAGTTGTGAAAACATCTCGCGCGGCGTCTTCGCCGGGAACGGCAGACACCCGGTGAGCAGGAAATACGCGATCGTGGCCAGGCTGTACTGATCGGCCAGCGGGCCAACCAGCTCGCCGGACAACGCCTCCGGCGCCACGTACATGAGCGTACCGACGAAGAAGCCGGCGCGAGTCAGTCGCTGCTCGGGTGACATGTCGGTATCGGTCGCGATCCCGAAGTCCAGCAGCTTTACCTGCCGGCTTTCCGGATCGTACATGACGTTGTCCGGTTTGAGGTCGCGATGCACGATGCCGACGCTGTGCGCGGCATGAACGGCGTCGGCGATCTGCTTCACGACGGCGCAGACTTCGTCGACCGGCAGCGCACCTTGGCGCTTTGCGTATTTCTCGAGGATTTCGCCGGTGGCCCATTCGATGGCCAGAAAATGCATGCCCGGCCCAGCCTCGCCGATCTCGATTGTCCGGACGACGTTTGGATGCTGGACACGTTCGCCGTACCGCGCCTCGCGCAGGAAGCGCGCGACCGCGGTGCGGTCCTGGCGCAGCTTTTCACGCAGGACTTTGACCGCAACGGTACCGTGCTCGGCGTGCTGCGCCCGGAAGACGGCGGACGTGCCGCCCTCCCCGACCTCGCTCTGCAACGAGTAACCCGCGATCGTCTGACCTACCAAACTTTCCTTAGGCACGCGGCGAACCTAACCCGCGCTCGGGCATCAAGCAAGCGAATCTCCGTCGAGACACCGGCACGCGCGACGCGAGCCGTCGGGGCGCTTTCTTGACAAATGGACAGGGCGCTCCTATATAGGGCCCCGCAAGCCGGCGGGCTTGCCCAGCACGTCGTGCAGGATCGATTCACCCCGTAGGAGGCAGCGCGAATGGCCAGAGGGAAGGTGAAGTGGTTCAACGACGCCAAGGGATACGGCTTCATTGAACAGGACAGCGGAGAAGACGTCTTCGTGCACTTCTCCGCGATTAGCATGGAAGGGTTCAAGACGCTCGCCGAGGGCCAGGAAGTGGAATTCGAGATCCGCACCGGCGAGAAAGGGCTGCACGCCGCGAACGTGGTCCGGGTCTAACCCACCGCCTCCACGAACCGACACGACCCTGCGCCCGCCCGCCGCACCTGGCGGGCGGTGCTGTTTTTGGGACCGCCAAGAACGTTTGGCGACCCGGGGATTGAATGCGGCGTGCTGCGTCTTGACCTTTCGTCGATGCCACACCGCGACCGTCAGCCGTCCCATCGTTCGTCCCGTCGTTCGAGCGTGCCGCAGCCGTGATCACGCCGCCGACAGCGCCCAGACTATTCCTCGTTGACGGCTACGCGTTGATCTATCGCGCCTTCTTCGCGCTGATCTCGAGGCCGCTCACGACGAGCCGCGGCGAGAACACCTCCGCCGCCTGGGGCATCGTCAACTTCCTCGACCGACTCGTCGACACCCACCGGCCCGAATATCTCGGGTGGGTCCACGACTCTGGTCTCTCGTTTCGCCACGAACGCTATCCGGCCTACAAGGCCACGCGCGAGAAGCTCACCGAAGAGCTGCAATCCGACTTCGATCGCGGCATGGAGCGGATTGGCGAGATTCTCGAGGCGTACCACATACCAATAATCGCATTAGAAGGCTATGAAGCCGATGACGTGATCGGCACGCTGGCGAAGCGCGCTGTCGAGGCACAGGTCAACGTCGTTGTCGTGTCGGGCGACAAGGATTTTCAGCAGCTCGTCCGTCCAGGCGTCTGGCTCCTGAATCCCGGCCGCGGCGGCCCGGCGAGCGTCGAGGAACAGTGGGTCGGCGTGGAGAACGGCAGCGAGCGCCTCGGCGTCCCGCCGGCACTCGTCACCGATTACCTCGCCCTGGTCGGGGATACGTCCGACAACGTCCCGGGCGTTCGCGGCATCGGCGACAAGACGGCGCAGGAGCTGGTCAACTCGTTCGGCACCGTCGAGAACATCCTCGTGCACGCGTCGGAGATCACGAAGAAGCGGCCCCGCGAAGCACTCCTCGGGCAGGGTGACCTCGCGCTCCTCTCGAAGGAGCTCGTCACAATTCGCGACGACTTGCCGGTAGCATTCGATCTCGACGCGATGCGTCTGTCGAAACCCGACTATGGACGACTCCGGTCGCTGTATGTCGAGCTGGAGTTCCATACGCTCGCCAAGGCAGTCGCCGGCATGGAGACCGCCACCGCCGACACGTCGTCGCCGGCCGCGTCGACCGACGCACTCGACACGGCGACCCCGGCCACCACCGCGCAACGCATGACGAGCTACGTGACGGTCGATACGCTGCCCGCGATGCAAAAGGCGGTGGCCCGGGCTCGGCGCGCACCGCACATCGCCGTCGATACGGAGACGGTCATCGATCCGACGGCGCCGCAGGAGGTCGATCCGCTCCGGTCGACGCTGGTCGGCGTCACGATCGCTGTTGGCCCGGGCGAAGCGTACTACTTCCCTGTCGCCCATCGCCCTCGCCAAGCGGATCAGATCGAGATGGGTATCCCCGAGGCCGACGAGGCGCCGCCGCGAAAAACGCGAGCCAAGAAAGTTGCGCCGCCGGCGAGCATCGCGGCGCGCGCGTTCGCGGCCGGCGCCGTGCCCGCGGTGCGCAATTTGCCGCCCGTCGACAGCGCCGAGATGTCGCCGCTCCGGTCGCTGCTCGAGGACGCTGCGGTGTCGAAGACCGCGCAGAACGCGAAGTACGACATGCTCGCCTTGCGGCGTGCCGGTGTCACGCTGCGTGGCCTCCAGTTCGATACGATGGTCGCCAGCTACGTCCTCGATCCCGGTCGCCGGTCCCACGGTCTGGACCTGCTGGCCCTCGAATTCCTGCAGCACCGCATGACGAGCTTCGACGAATTGTGTGGGAAGGGCAAGGAGGCCATCCCGTACGATCAGGTCCCGATCGACTGCGCGCGCGACTACTCGTGCGAGGACGCCGACATGACCTGGCAGCTTCGCGCCCACTTTGAACCGCAGCTGGATGCGCTGCAGCTCGCACGCTTGTTTCGCGACGTCGAGATGCCGCTCATCGAGGTGCTCGCCGAAATGGAGTGGAGCGGCATCGCGATCGACGTCGAGTGGTTTGCGTCGCTCAAGGAGCGGTTCGAGCGCGAACGAAGGCGTGTCGAACAGGAGATCTTCGCCGCCGCGGGCGAGGAGTTCAACATCAACTCCAATCCGAAGCTCCGCGAGATTTTGTTCGAGAAATTGCAGCTGCCCGTGCTCAAGCGGACGCCCACCGGTCCGTCGACCGACGCAAGCGTGCTGCAACAACTCGCCGATGAAGGTCACCTGCTGCCCGTGCTCCTGATGGAGTATCGGGAGCTCTCGAAGCTCGAAAGCACCTACATCGACGCGCTGCCCGCGTACGTGCACCCGGAATCAGGTCGGGTGCACACGTCGTTCAGTCAGACCACGGCTGCCACCGGTCGTCTCTCCTCGAGCGAACCGAACCTGCAGAACATCCCGATTCGCCGCGAGCTGGGTCGCGATATCCGGCGGGGCTTCATTCCGCGTCGTGGCTGGAAGCTGCTCGCGGCCGACTACTCACAGATCGAGCTTCGACTCCTCGCCCATCTGTCCGGCGACCCCGCCTTCGTTCACGCGTTTCAGTCGGGCGGCGACATTCATCGCCAAACGGCAGCACTGATCTTCGACGTGCCCCTCGACTCCGTGACGAAAGAGATGCGTGCACGGGCTAAGACGATCAACTTCGCCACGATCTACGGCCAGGGCGCGCATGCCCTCTCACGCCAGCTGAAGATCTCGCATGCCGAGGCGAAAGAATTCATCGAGCGATACTTCGAGCGATTCCGTCTCGTCCGGCAGTACCTGGACTCCATGGTGGACTTTGCTCGGCAGCACGGATATGTGCAGACCATTTTCAATCGCCGCCGCTACATCCCGGAGTTGCGCGACCGCAACTTCAACATTCGGGCATTTGGCGAACGTACGGCGGCCAATTCTCCGATCCAGGGTTCGGCTGCCGACCTCATCAAAGTCGCGATGATACGGATTCATCGTGCGCTCGACGATCGTCGCCTGAGCAGCAAGATGCTCCTCCAGGTGCACGACGAACTGGTCTTCGAGGTTCCAGGGCCTGAGCTCGAGCAAGTGCAGGAGCTCGTGCGCTACGAGATGGAGCACGCCGCGGCGCTCTCCGTACCGCTGGTCGTCGACATGGGCATCGGCGACAACTGGCTGTCGACGAAGATGGATTGAAGTGTGATCATGGTCACACCGATGGCCTCGCAGCTTGCGAGACGCGCCGCAATTCGACGCTCAACCACGCCAGGAACAGCTCTTCTGAGCCAAACGTTTTGTCCATCAACATGTTGCCAAACAGCGACTTAGCTGCAGAGGCTGATTGGGGCACCGGGCTTGCCCAAGGACTGGGGTGCGGAGCGGACCATGCCGCGTGCAATGTCCGATTCCGCGCACCAACTCTTCCTACCTACCGGTTGTCCGATGCCAAGCCAGCGCCGCGGGTTCACTCTGATCGAGTTGCTGATCGTCGTGGTCATCATCGGCATATTGGCCGCGATGGCGATTCCGAAATTCCAAGCCACGAAGGGCAAAGCCTACTTCGCGGGCATGCGAAGCGATCTGCGCAACCTCACCACGGCCGAAGAGGCGTACTTCTACGACCACTCGAAGTACACGAGCTCGCTCGACTCGATGTTCTTCACGGCATCGCACGGCGATGCTGTCACGGTGGTGGAGGCCACGGTCAGCGGATGGTCTGCGACCTCGCAGAATCCGGAGTCCTGGCCGCACTTCTGCGCGCTGTTCCTCGGAGACGCTGCTCCCGTTGCCCCGGCGACCGCGTCGGGCGTCGTCGCCTGTCAGTGAGCGGCGCGCGCCCGTGAGGCGCGCAATTCCCGAGTACCGCGAGTTCGCGCGCCGACGCGATGGGATGATCCACGCCATGGAGGGCGGCTTGTGGCTCCATCGCCATGTCTGGCTCGGGAGGCCGATGGCACATCTCGTCTCAACGGACCGGCGGCGCTTGCTCGAGTATGGGCAGGCCGTTGGCATTCCACCTGAACGGCTGCAATACAAGCCATTGAAGGACCCGCGCACCGGTATTCGGCGCGACGCCTGGCATTGGGACCTCGGCGGACCGTTTCTCCCGCGCGACGATTAGACGTCGGCAACCGGTGGATTCGCGCCAAGCTCCCGATCGAACTCCATCACCTCGGCCCGAAGCTCGACGAGCTCCAGTTTCAACTGCTGATGGAGGACGGGCTCCCTTCGGAACAGGAGGAACGCGCGCGCGCGGCGCGCCGCGCCGGATACTCGATCGCTCAACCAGAAGTTGACGTCGGCAGCAATCGGCAGACTCACGAGGTATATGGCCGCCGGCCACAGTCCCCATAATGCCGCGACCAGAGCCGACTGCACGATGTACGCGATGAGCAGGAATGCCGCCCCCGCCACGACCGTACGCATTGCCGGGTCCGAAGCATCGTCGGACGATTTGAGCGCGATGACGCGTGCCGCCCGAAATGGTAGCCAATGATTGATTCGTCCCCACAGCGCCACGGGTCCGCCAATCGCCAGGATCCAACCTTCGCGTGCGATGAAGCGCAGCGCTGCAGACCGGTCCGTTTGGATGCCGATATCCTCGATCGACACTCCGTGCTTGGCCGCGGTCTGAGCCACCTCCTCGAGGCGTGCAATGACCCGGTCCGCGCGGACTCGCAACGCGTCGGCGCCCGCCAGCCGGGAGGATAGATCGGCGATTCGCCGGGCAATTGCCGCATCGACGTCCAATCCGCGACCAGTCGGCTTGGTCGCGCCCTCGCCCAACAGAGCGGCGATCGTCGAGGCCAGTTGAATCGTCCGCGCGGCGTCGTCCATGGTGGGGTAGTTCAACGTCACTGCTCGCAGCCGGGCATCGATGTCGGCTGTCAACGCATCGGCTTCGCTCAGCATGGCTCGGCCCGACTGCCAGGCGTCCATGGAGAGAGGCTCTCCCACTTGCAGGAACACGCGCGTTCGAGGCTGGTCCTTCCGTTCGAATGTCAGGCCAATCGGTATCAACGCCACCCCGCGGATACCCGAGTCGCGTGCGTCGAGCGCGATCCGCGCTGCGCCCGTCTTTAGCGGCGCGAGCGACGGCTCGTCATGCGATTTTCCCTCCGGAAAAATCAACACAGTCTTGCTACGACCGAGTGCTTCGCGCACTGCCAGGAACGTGTCACGGTTGCGACTGGGATCGACGCGCCCCCGCGCGCGCTCGTCGCTCGCTCGCCGCACCGGTAAGACTCCGAGCCACCGGAGGAACGTCCCCGCGATGCGATTTCGAAACAGGGTCGCTTTCGCCAGAACCGTTACGCGCCACGGTACGGCCCAGCCCACGAGGAGCGCGTCGACCAGCGCGTTGGGATGATTGACGACGAGCAACAGCGGCCGCCCCCGGGGAATCCGATCGATTCCCTCGACACGAACATCACGGTAATACCAGCGGAGCGCGATGCCCGCGGCGACGCGAAGCATGGCATACACAGACTAGGCTCCAATCCTCGACGCACCGACTTTCATTTCACTATATCTATTCGAGAAGTCATACGAGACGCCTTGACGAGAACAGGTCCGAGTGAGGGCGTGGCATCCACCGCGGCCGGGCCGTTCAGCGAAATCGCCCCCTCGACCGATCCGCTCTGTGGACCGTGGGTCGCCAAACATTCGCCCGAGAGCAGGAGCGCCATTGGTCGGCGTGCATATGTCGCGTACGGTAGGCGCAGTTACAAGCCGTTGACGCTGGGCACCGCGGGTCCAAATTACGACGAATGAGGCCGGTCCGCCGTTCGCTGGGGCTGCTCGCTCTCGCCGGCAACCTGTCGTGCCGGACAGAGCGGCCACCCGCTGCGCGAGAGTCGACGAAAGCGACCGCCGCCGCGGTCCCCGAGTCGACGATCACGGCGCCGGCGGCGTGGAATTCTACGGCGGGCCCTGTCCTGCTTGTGGCGAGCGACGGTCCGACGCACGCGCTCGTGCTCCTGCCAAGCGGCGCGAGCCAAGTCGCGCTGGCTGCCATTCCGCATCCGGCCTCGGTCACGCTGTTCAGTCGGTCCGGCACGGTGCAGACAGCCGATCTGCCCACGCTACCCGATACGGCGGCGTGCAGCGTCGCGACTCTGGAGGCGGCCCCGCCGCCGCGGCCGTGGAACATCGGGTTCATCGGGGGCGTCGTCGCCCCGGTTCCGGTCGACTCGACCGAGTCGCTTTCGTCGGTGGACTCGGCGGCCCTCGTGACATGGTTGAATCGGATGGCATCGAGCCTGCCAAACGATTCTGCCGGTCGATTTTCCGGACTGCCGTTTGTCGTGCGCGATATCTGGCGGTTCACGCTCCCGGCCGGACCCCAGGTGCTCGCCGGTACGCTGGTCCGTCAGATCAATCAGGAAGCGACTCCTCTGCAGGAACGAACATTCATCGTCGGAGAGAGAGCGAGCACGGATTCGAGCTTCGCCCGGGCATACTCGGAGCGTTCAATTGGCGATGAGGAGACCGTCGAGAGCACCGAGCTGTTGGCGGTGGTCCTGTTGGGCGCTTCGCGCCACGGAGCTATCGTCGTCGCCCGCGACTTCGGAAATGCGTCCGCCTACGGCGTGATCGAGCGAGGCGACGACGGACAATGGCGAGCGCGCTGGTCGAGCGCGCGCCGACAGTGCTGATGCTCAGCCGTCTTCGATCCGAGCCAACCCGGCCGGCGCACGAACGCGTCCCGCGACGCCGGCGAGTCCCGCGAGCGTGAGCACGTACGGTAGCGCCAGGAAGAGCTGATACGGCAGAGAAAGTCCGAGTGCCTGCAGCAAGTACTGCAGCGCACTTGCCGCGCCGAAGACGAGTGCCGCGGCGGCGACGCCAATTGGGTGCCAACGCCCGAGCACGACGATCGCGATCGCGATGAAGCCCCGTCCGGCCGACATGCCTTCGGCGAAAGTGCCTGCCTGCGCAAGAACGAGCACGCCCCCCGCCAATCCGCCGGTGAGTCCACCGAACAGGATGGCCAGAAGGCGTATTCGGCTTGGATTTCGTCCCGTAGCCTCGGCTGCGGCGACCGACTCGCCCGCTGCGCGGAGCGCCAGACCGTCGTGCGTGCGGTACATCCACCACCACACGATCGGCACGAACGCATATGCGACATATGTGACGACCGGCTGGTCGAAGAAGCCGCTGCCCATCACCGGAATCGCCGAGAACGCCGGGATGCTCACGCGCGGCGAGGTCGGAATCGAGAGCGCCGCCCCCGTCGTCCCGAACACCGCGCGATATGCCGTCCCGGTCAGCCCGATCGAGAACAGCGTGATCGCAGTGCCCGTGATGATCTGGTCGGCGCTCAGTACCACCACGAAGAACGCGAACAGCGCCGCGGTCGCCACACCCGCGATCATCGACGCCGCATATCCGCCAACGATGCCGGCGTGCGTCGCCCCGATCGCGCTTCCAAACGCACCCGTGAGAATGATGCCTTCCAGGCTGATGTTGAGCACGCCGGCGCGCTCGACGACCACCTCGCCGAGCGCGGCCAAGGCGAGCGGCGTTGCTGTACGAACCGCTGACTCCACGAATGCGGCGGCTGCGGACGTCACAACCCTGCGCCCCTGATTCGGACACGCTGCACGGTGACGAGGATCAGGATCAGCGCGGCTTCGATGATCGACACCGCCACCGACGGAACGCCCGCGTCGCGTTGCATCGCGCTCGCCCCGGCTTCGAGCGCGCCGAACAACACGCCGGTGACGATGACCGCCGCGGCGTCCAGTCGTGCGAGCAGCGCGACGGCGATCGCCGTGTAGCCATAGCCCGGCGAAATGTTCTCGTACAGCGCGAACGTCACGCCCGTGACCTCGATCGCCCCGGCGAGGCCGGCTAGCGCGCCACTCACGAGAAAGGCGCGGGAGGTGACTTTGTTTACATCAATTTGGCCTGCCGACTGGGCCGCGTGGGGATTCGCCCCCACCGCTCGCAAACGAAAGCCTGCCGACGTGTACCGAAGGACCCACCATCCAGTGCCGCATGCGACACACGCCACGACGAATCCGAGGTGCAGGCGCGTTCCAACGTAGAGCCTGGGCAGTCGTGCGGCATCGACAATCGATTCGGTCTGCGGATAGACGTGTGTCGCTTCCTGCAACGGTCCGCGGACCAGATACGAGATCAGATACGCCGCGACGAAGTTCAGCATGATCGTGCTGATCACCTCGAGCACGTGAAAGCGTACGCGCAATTCGGCGGCGATCCACGCCCAGGCCGCGCCTGCTGCCGACCCCGCGAGCAACGCGGAGGTTATCAGTAGTGGCGACGACCAGTTGCGAAACAGCAACGCCCACGCCGTCGTTGATGCTGCCCCCACCAGGAACTGACCCTCCGCTCCGATGTTGAATACGCCAGCCCTGAACGCCACTGCCACGGCAAGGCCGGTCAGGATGAGCGGCGTCGCTCGAACGAGCGTGCTCGATGTGATCGCGTCCGGCGAACCCACGGCGCCGGACACCAGAGCTTCGAGTGCGCGAACGACGTCGAAGCCGGCGGTGCCGAGCATCAGCATTGTCATAAGGACGAGCGCCGCGACGAGGCCCAAGGCGAATTGTCGCGAGCTCGGGGATCCGGAGGTCACGACGCCCTCACGCCGGCGGCGCTGCGCGTTTGACCCGCATGAGTCGGCGAACGGCTGCGATGCCGAAGGATGGTCCCAGCGCCAGCATCGGAAAGACCCACTTCCATCCGACGGCGTTCGCGACCGGAGGCACCAGCTGAATCGAGATCATGGTGAGCAGAAAACCGAGCGATGTCTGCACGGTCAATGCGGTGCCGACGGCATGCGAGGGAACGGACTCCGTGACCAACGCGCTGAACTGTGCAGAGTCTGCCACCACGAAGAACCCCCACGTCAACGCCAGAGGCGCCAGCAACCAGAGACTGCGGCCAAACGCGAGGGGGATGAGCAACGAACACGTGCCGCTCGCAGCCATCGCGAGCATCACCAGTCGTTCGCGGCCGCGAGCGTCGGCAGCCAGTCCACCCCACACGCATCCCACCCCGCCAATCGCGATCGTGCCGAAGGCGATGAGCGAGACGACATGGGCGTCGGCAACCGATCGCTGGGCTGCGATGCTCGCCCCGATGAAGACGGGGATCCAGGTCCAGAACGAGTACAACTCGAACATGTGACCGAGATACCCGCCCGTCGCGAGCCGCCACTCGCGGCGTTCCGCGACGGTGCGCACCAGGCCCCACGAGAATGGACGAGGAGGAAACGGATACGGTCCATCGGCGTAAAAGGCTGCGACGATGAACGCGGCGATCACCGCGCATCCCGAAGCCGTCAGAATTACGGTCGCCGCCCCGGCGTCAGGCAGCGCGTGCACGAGATAGGGCGTGGCCTTGCCGACGGTGAGCGCTCCGACGACGGTGCCGATTGCCAGGCCGCGACGCGCACGAAACCAGGTCGAGGCCATCTTCATCGCCGGGGGATACACGCCGGCCAAGGCGAGTCCGGTCACGAATCGGCAGAGCAGGCCGATCGCAAAGTGGTCCGTCGCCGCGACGCCTGCGTTGGCCACAGCGCCAAGCACCGCCGAACCCGCGAAGAACACGCGCGACGGAACCACGTCGGCAAGGTTGAGGAGCGCAGCGATCGCGGTTCCGCACACGAATCCGAGTTGCACGATCGTCGTGATCCACGCGGCCTGCCCCACCCCGATCGACCATCGTTCCGCGAGCTGCGCGGCCACGGCGCTGCCGGCGAACCACAGTGACATGCCGAGTAACTCGGCGACCGCAAGCAGACCGAGCACGCGCCAGCGCGCGGGATGCCGATCGAGAACCGCGCCTGCGGCGGCAGTCACCCTATGCAACTCCGAGCATGGCGCGCCCAACTTCGCTCCGGTCGAGCGAGCACTCGCGCACTCTCCCGGCATGCATCACGATGACGCGACTGGCCAGCGCCAGCACTTCGTCGAGGTCGCCCGAGTAAATCACGATCGCGGCGCCGTTCGCAGCGGCACTGCGTAATCGATCGTGTATCGCCCGCATCGCGCGGATGTCCAATCCTCGTGTTGGGTTCTCTGCGACGACGAGCTGCGGACCTCGACTCAGCTCTCTGGCCAGGACCAGCTTCTGCTGATTGCCGCCCGAGAGTGTGCGAGCCGTGACGCTTGCACCGGCCGCACGAATGTCAAAACTGCGCAGCAGATCACCCGTATGCCGTGCGAGTGCTCGCCACGGGATCCTGCCTTGGCGCTGGCCCGCTCCGAGCAGCGCAACGTTCTCCGTCAAGGAAAAGTCCAGCGCCAGCGCATCACGTTGTCGGTCCTCTGGTACGAACCCGATCACCGGTGGCCGCTCGACAGTTCCGCGAGCCGCGCGGGCGCGGCCCGCGATCACGCGGACGAGCTCGTGCTGGCCCGAGCCTTCCACGGCCGCGATGCCGAGCACTTCGCCGCCGCGGACCGAAAGCGACGCGTCGCGAACCACCTGGACGCCGCGCTCGTCTCTAGCGTCGACGCCCACGAGTCTCAGCACGGTCGATCCCGTTCCCGTGTCACCGGCGGCCGTCACGGACTCGAGTCCGGCTGCTTCGTCACCAACGATGGCTCGCGCGAGCGACGGTTCGTCGATGTCGTCAGCGACCGCCGTGAGCACGCGTCGGCCGCGCCGAAGGACGGTGACGTTGTCTGCGACGTCGAGCGCCTCTCGTAATCGATGTGTCACCAAGACGACCGCGCCGCCGCCGTCGGCGAAGGCGCGGATCCACGCGAGAAGATCTGCCGCTTCGTTTGGCGCAAGTACGGCCGTGGGTTCGTCCAGAATCAGAGTGTCGGCGTCGCGGGCGAGTGCCTTCACGATCTCGAGACGCTGTTGAGCACTCACAGGCAGACCGTTCGCGACCGCGTTCGGATCGAGCTCCAAGCCGGTGCGTCTACCGATCTCGCGAACTCGCTGTGCCGCGTCCTCGGCGCGGAAGTGCCCGCGGCCGCCGAGCGCCACATTCTCGGCAACGGTCATCGCCGGCACATTCGTGAAATGCTGATGCACCATTCCGATGCCGGCGTCGATGGCATCCCGTGCCGACGTGATCACCCCGCCGCGGGCGCAGACGATGCCAGTGTTCGGCGAAAGGAGACCAAAGGCAATTCGCATCAACGTCGTCTTGCCGGCGCCATTCTCCCCGAGCAGCGCGTGTACCGAAGAGCGCTCGAGGCGAAAGGACACGTCATCCAAGGCCGTCGTATCGCCAAACCGTCGGGTGATTCCGCGGAGTTCGATTCGCGGCTGCGCCTCGAACACGCGCTGCGCGCCGTTCATAGCCCGCTCGGCGCGTCGATGAAGCTCGATTGGATCCCGAAGCGCTGTGCCGCGGCGTCCGCGAGCGCGCGCACGCCGAGCGTCTCGGTGGCATAATGTCCGGCGTACAGCACGACAATGCCGAGTTCGCGCGCTTCGACGGCGGTGTGATGCGGCCCCTCGCCGACGATGAGGGTGTCCAGCCCGGCCAATGCCGCCTCTTGAAGCGTCGAGCTGTCTGCGCCCGCGCCGGTGCAGAGTCCCCAGCGTCGCGTTACGCGCTCTGTCGAGAATGGCGTTGCGACCAGAGTGCCACCGAATTCCCGCGCCAATGCTCGTGCGCGATCAGCGAGTTCCCGCGTCGGAATCTCGCACCCGCCACTCAGCCCAACCTCGATCGATTGGAATCTCGCGAATCCGCCGGACGGAACGAGCCCGAGCCGATTCGCGAGGAGCGCGTTGTTGCCGAATTGCGGGTGCACGTCCAGCGGCAGGTGCGCCGAATACACGGCCATCCCGTGCGAGATCAGGTCGTGCAGACGGGCGAACCGAAAGCCCGTAATCGGCTGCACCCCGGACCAGAACATTCCGTGATGCACGAGCAGCAGCCGCGCCCCGCGCGCGATGGCGCCGCGCACCGTCGAAGTCGCGAAATCGACGGCCGCGGCAATACCGGTGATATCGCCATGGTTTTCGAGCTGAACACCGTTTACCGCGTTCGGGTAGTCGGGGATCGCGGCGATGTTGAGCGTCGCGTCGAGATATTCCCGAATCTCGCCCAAGGTTGCCATCTCAGGGCCTGGTCGTCGCGCGCAGCGAATCGTGCGACACGGTGAGCTGTCCGGCGAACATCCGTTGCTGCAGCGAGTCGATTCGTGCCCGTGCGGCCGCGGGAATCCGCGATGCCAGTGCCGCATTCGAAACGAGAGTGACGACGTGGCTCGCTTCGCCCAACTCGATGACTCCCGGTTTGAAAGTGCCGGCCTTCACCTGCTTCGCAATCGTCAAGAACGCGAGCGGGAGATCGATCACGACGCTCGCCAGTGTCACCTCTGGCGCGACGGCATTCTGATTCGAGTTCGAGCCAATGACGTACACGCCCGGATGCTCGCGAGCGGCCTGGAAGACGCCAAGCCCCGCGGCATCAGCATTTTGGAATATGACGTCGACACCTCGGGCGATCTGCGCAAGCGCCTGTTCCTTTCCGGCGCTCACGTCATCCCAGTTTCCAATGTACGAGCTCACGACGCTGATCGACGCGTCGATCGCGTGCGCCCCCAATTCGAACGCATGAAAGCTTTCGACCACCGGCGGCAACTCCGTTCCCCCGATCACGCCGAGCCGCTTGGATTTCGTTTCGGATGCGGCGAGCATCCCCGCGAGATACGAAGCGTCGGCAAATCCAAAGGTCATGCCGGCCAGGTTCGGCCCCGCCGTCGTTCCGGACGTCGTGACATACAGCGTCCTTGGAAATTCCGGAGCAACCCGGCGCGCGGCGTCCTGAAACTCAAAGCCGTGACCGAACACGATGTCGTAGCCCTGCGCTCCGTATTGACGGAAGTTTTCTTCGAACTCGGCCGGCGTCTTGGTCTGGATGTGGCTCACATGTGCGCCTAAGCTGTCGCGGATACGCATCAGCCCGCGGTAGGCACCCGCATTCCAGGACTGGTCGGAAACCGGCCCAGGCGTGAGAAGGGCAACACGCAGAGAATCAGGATTCCGGCTCAACGCATCGCCGCTCGGTCTGGAACAACCGAAACCGGCGAGGACGATTGCACCGGTCACAACGGCTTGGAGGACTGTGGATAATCTCGGGTTCACAGCGAGGTCTGATGAGCTTACTTCAATAGTCGGTAGACGTTATGACGACGCAAACCGATGTTGATTGCGTGTGCCACCCAACGCCAGCGGCCAGAGTCACGTGGGTGCATGAATCCCAGTACATCGCATCTGATGGCGCCACTGTGTCCCATTTCAGTCACATAGTTGGCGCCTGCTCCGCGGCACAAATTAGAAGATGTCGCGTTTTTCTCTGAGAATCAGATCGAGGAGGCGGTCGAGGTCGTCGTTCGAATAGAACTTCAATTCCAAGGTTCCCTTATCGGGCGCGGCCATCTGAATTCGAACATCCGTTTGCAGATATCGCCGAAGAGCGTCCTCAACCGCTCTAACTGCTGGGCTTGCTGTTATTCGCGGTTGCGCTTGGCCCGACTGCTGTGACGGTTCGCCGCCGGCTCTCGGGGGTGCGGCAGACGCTGCCCGGACGAGTTGCTCGAGCGCCCGCACGCTCATTCCAGTTTCAACTGCCCGATCCGCGAAATCCTGGGCGGAATAGTCGAGCGGGAGCGCGAGGAGCGCTCGGGCATGGCCCGAACTCAGCTTGCCGGACTCGACCATACGCTGGATGGGCTCCGGCAGCGTCAGGATGCGAAGAAGGTTGGTCACGGTCGTCCGATCCTTCCCAACGGCGTCAGCCACATCTTGCTGCGTCAGTTGAAAATCGTCGATCAAACGTCGGTATCCCTTGGCCTCCTCCACGGCGTTGAGATTCGCTCGTTGGAGATTCTCTACCAAAGCGAGCAC
>DATJIZ010000086.1:0-10518 GCA_035492735.1 Gemmatimonadaceae bacterium
GCTCCAACGGGCGACCAGCCCGGCGGCGCGATCGGCAACCCCACGGCACCGTTCGGACGCGCCACGGCGAGCCTGGACGCGCAGATGCATGCGTACAACGACGTCCTTCATGCGAAAGACAAGCGCGATCCGCGTGGCTACATCATTCCCGCCGACCAGCCGGATTTCCTCACGGCGGTAAAGTTCGTGAACGCGCTTCGCCACGTCGGCGTGTACGTCGATCAGGCCACGCAGCCATTCACCGTCAACGGCAAACCGTACCCGTCGGGATCGTTCATCATCAAGACGGCGCAGGCGGCGCGGGCGCAGGTGCTGGACATGCTCGAGCCGCAGGACCATCCGAACGACTTCGCTTATCCCGGTGGCCCGCCGCGCCGACCGTACGACAACGCCGGCTGGACACTCGCCTATGAGATGGGCGTGAAGTTCGACCGCGTGCTCGATGGGTTCGACGTGCCGAACGTCAAGCAGATCCGCGGCACCGAGCTCGCCACGCCGCCGGCCGGCACGATCGCCAACAGCCAGGGCGCAGCCGGTTATCTGATGTCGCACGTCGAGAACGACGCGGTCACGGTGATCAACCGCGTGTGGAAGGCGAACGACGGCAAGGTCTACTGGCTCAAGTCACCGGCCACGGTGAACGGCAAGACATATCCGGCCGGGACGTGGTACCTCACCGCGAGCGCGCTCCCCACGCTGCAAAAGAGCGCGCAGGATCTCGGTGTCAGCTTCGTGGGCGTCCCGCAGCAACCGACGCAGCTCAGCGCGGAGCTCCTGACGCAGAAGCGGATCGCGCTCTACGACCAGTACGGCGGCTCCATGCCATCCGGCTGGACGCGCTACGAGTTCGAGCAATTCGAGATTCCATATCAGGTGGTATATCCCAAGGACCTCGACGCCGGGAACCTCAAGAGCAAGTTCGACGTGCTGATCCTGCCGTCAGGCGCGCAGGTGCGCGGCGCCGGCGGAGCCACCTTCGCGGCGGGTCGGGGCGGTGGCCGCGGCGGTACCGCCGCCACGGCAAACATTCCGGCGGAGTATCAGAAGATGCTCGGCCAGATGACGCCCGAAACCACGCTTCCCAAGCTCGAGGAGTTCCTCGATCAGGGCGGAACGATCGTCGCGGTCGGCTCGGCGACGTCGCTCGGCTATGCGCTCGGCCTGCCCATCGAGAACCATCTCGTGGTGCGTTCGCCGGGCCAGCCCGATCGTGCGCTGACGGGTGAGGAATACTACGTGCCCGGATCGGTGCTCGAGGTGGCGGTCGACACTGCCGCCCCGGTCGCCGCGGGATTCGGCAAGCAGCTCGACGTATTCTTCGACAACAGCCCGGTGTTCCGCCTCGAGCCTGATGCGGCGCAGAAGGGAACACGAGCCGTGGCCTGGTTCGACAACCCAACCCCGCTGCGCAGCGGCTGGGCGTGGGGACAGAATTACCTCGAGGGCGGTGCCGCGGTCGTCGAGGCAAACTATGGCAAGGGGAAAGTCTATCTGTTCGGCCCCGAGATCACTTTCCGCGGCCAGCCGCACGGGACGTTCAAGTTCCTGTTCAACGGCATCTACGCGCCAACGAACACGACGTCGACCGTTGTACCGTAAGGCTCGGCTCGCGCCGTAGGAAAAGAACCCTCCGCGGCACTACGTCGCGGAGGGTTCTTTTCGCGAGGAGCGACGTGGGGGCGGCGGCTGACACACTTCCGGCGCCCCGCGCGTAGAATTCCAGGACACAGCTCCGCATCGAACGCAACCGTGGAGGCGGGCCGATGCTCACCGATCAGGATCTCGTGGTGCTGTTGACGATGTCGAGCATTGGATTGCTCGTGACGACCGTTGGCTTTGCCATTGCGTGGGTGCGCGCGCGGGAACGAGCGCTCCGACTGCGGGCTGAGCCGATCCGCCGGGCCGACGTCAGCCTGGCAAATGCTGACCGTCTCGAGGACGCGATCGGAGCGATGGCTTTGGAAGTCGAACGGATCGGGGAACATCAGCGTTACATGACCAAGCTCCTCGCCGACTCCAACAAGCCGGAATAAGCGTGCGATGATCGATCGGCGGTTGCTCGCGTTCGCGGGCGGTTCGCGGCGGGGCGCGCGCCTGGCGTGCTGCCTGGCTGCGATCGCGATCCTGGCGACCGCATGCGGGCGGGATATCGCCGATCCGGCAGCGGGTGACGTCCCCATCCACTTTCAGGTGTCGAACGCGCTGATCGCGCCGGTCACGGTCTCCGTCGACGGAACGCCGTACGCCATTCTCACCAGCGGCAAAGCAACGTCGATCACCGTTCCCGGTAGTGCGCAGTGGCTCACCTGGACCTCAGCGAAACCCGCCGGGCCTGACGGCGCGCCGATCCCGGATCAAATCGGCGAAGTAAAGGTTTCCATATCCGGCATCAACGGCGCGCTCGAGATCGCGAACGTGATCGACGACCAAACGTACATCACGGCGCGCGTGTTCAACGCGACGAATGCCCAGGTCGCGATCGGTGTGACGGACGGCTCGAACCTGTACTGCGCCGGCGTCGTTCCCGCTGGCTCGACCGATGGGGCCAAGGGCTTCGTGCAGATCGGGTACTACCGACTCCTCCCGTCGACCGAAGTGCGCGCGTATCGCGATGCGTTGCGCTGCACCGGACCCTATGTAGCGTGGCCCTCGTCGCAGCTTGCGGCGTTCATGGCAAAGTCAGGATTGCTCACGCTGCTGCTCGAGTCCGCACCGTAGCTGGCGCCTGAAGAGCGCCTCGAAACGCTACAATAGCTCGGCCCCTTCCGCCCGGCATTGCGAGATCGCATGCTCAGGCATGCGCGAGCCGGAGTCCACTCAGCCGTCGAGCGATGAGCTGTTCCGCCTGGCGTACGAGGAGCTGAAGCGGATGGCCCACCACCATCTGCGATCGTTCGACCAAAGCGCCACGCTGTCGACGACTGATTTGGTGCACGAGTCCTATCTCAAGCTGCGACAAACCGCGAGCGCCGACTGGCAGGGCCGAGCGCATTTTTTCGGTGCCGCCTCGCGCGCAATGCGGCAGGTGCTCGTCGATTTCGCGCGGCGCCGAGGCGCCGAGAAGCGCGGCGGGGATGCGGCGCGCGTATCGCTGAGCGACAACGAGGCGGTCTTGCAGTTCGAGCTCGACGATCTCCTGGCGCTTGACGAAGCGCTCGACCGGCTTGGGACCCTCGACGAGCGGCTCCGCCAGATCGTCGAGCTCCGGTTCTTCGGCGGATTTTCGCAGCGCGAAGTGTCCGAGTTGCTCGGCGTCGCGCCGCGCACGGTGGAGCGCAATTGGCTCGTAGCGCGACTCTTCCTGCTTCGGGAACTGGAGGACAGACCATCGAAGCGCCGAGAGAATAGTCGTTAGGAAGCGTTTGAAAAGAATTTTTGCTCCTGCGCGAGCGCGCTTGAACATGCCCGGCCGATGTCGGATATTCGCCGCGTTTTTCGTATGTTCTCGAGAACGGGTAGGGCCGACGACGGCCCCCAGCCATAGGACCATCCCGACAAGCGTTCTGAGGGTCTCCCATGTTCCGAGCCGACGTTGCCGCGCTTCCGGTGCTGCTCGCCGCGACCGCGACACTCATTGCATGTTCGGACCGCACGACGGCGCCGGAACGCGCGCCGGGCGCCGCCAGCCGCGAGGCCAGCCCGGCGGCTGACGTAGTCACGCCGGATCTCGTACGGCAACTGGCTGCGAGTCGTGGCATCGTGCCGTTGCCGCCGCCGCCGACCGTCAGACCCGCGCTGGCGAAGCTCGGGCAGGCGCTCGCATTCGACAAGATTCTGAGCGGCAATCGCAACATCGCCTGCACCACCTGCCATTTGCCGAAATTCGCGACGGGCGACGGCAAGAGCTTGTCAATCGGAGAGGGTGGCGTAGGGCTTGGACCGACTCGTAGCCACCCCAACGGTGTCTTCATTCCGCGCAACGCGCCGTCGCTGTTCAATCTCTACGCCATGCGGCACCTGTTCTGGGACGGTCGCGTGCAGATCGATGCACAACACCAATTCCATACGCCGGCCGGTGCGCAACTGACGCCGGCGATGCAGCGGGTGCTCGAGTTCGGACCCGTGTCGGCACTAGGCATGTTTCCGGTCACGAGCCGGATCGAGATGCGGGGCGGCCCGGGCACCGACCTCGGTGACCTGGCAGACGACGATTTCACTGGCATCTGGGCCGGGATCATGCGGCGCCTCGGCGCGATCCCGGAATACCGGGCGCTCTTCGAGGCCGCCTATCCTGGTACGCGGTTCGAAGACATGACCTTCGCCCACGCGTCGAACGCAATCGGCGGATTCCTCGTCGATCAGTTCACGTTCCGAGATTCCCCCTGGGATCGCTTCCTGGCCGGCGACGACGAAGCGCTGACGCCCGCGCAACTCGCGGGGGCGCAGACCTTCTTGAGCTTGAAGTGCTCGATCTGTCACACCGGGCCGACGCTGAGTGACGAGCAGTTTCATGACGTCGCGCTGGCGCAAGTCGGGCCGGGCGAAGGGAACGGCGCGTCGACACAGGATGACTTCGGGCGCATGAACGTGACTGGCGATCCAACCGATCTCTATCGTTTCAGGACATCGCCGCTGCGTAACGTGACGCTGACCGGCCCGTACGGGCACGACGGGGCGTTCGTGTCGCTGCGCGATTTCGTGGCGCATTACAGCGAATCTGACCTCGCGCTGGCGAACTACGATCCGATGCAACTCGAGACCGCACTACAGTCCACGCTGCAGCCCACGTCGGCGGCGATTCTCGGCAATCGCGATCCGCTTCTGGCGGGTGTCGTGCTCACGCCGGACATCGTCGACCGATTGATGGACTACATGCAGGCGCTCACCGACGACGCGGCTCGGAACCTGTCTCGCTCGATACCGGTGCGTGTCCCGAGCAAGCTGCCCGTGGACCGGCCGTAGGCGCACCGACGGGACCGTCGATCAAGACTGGGTCGGCGGGGTATCACCATCATGCTCATCCGCTTCTCGGGGCCGTCGGGACCCAACAACTCGATGCGTGGCCGGCTGCAAACCTACGCACTCGTCGCCGCTGCGCTCGCTGCGGGAGCGCTGCTGATCGCTTTCGGGCTCATCGTGCTGGCTGGCTTAGCGGTTGTGGGCACCGTGGTCGGCGGCGGAATCGGACTGTACCATCGAGTCACCGGTCGTTGGCCGAAATTCCTGCACCTGCGGACGTACGTCGGACCGATCGGTTCGGCGGACCCGGCGAGCGGTGCCGTGCACGGTCTGGATCCGTCGAAGGAAGTCTTTCCCCCGACCGGGGAATCGCCGCGTCTGCCAGGCGGCCGCGGCTCCAGCGCCGACGAGTGAGCCGGGCCGGCCGCCGATTATAGAACTTTAATTGAACTTCAGTCGAGCCCGCATCGGCATCGACGCTCGAGACCGCTCGAGAATTTCATTGCGCGGCGCGAACCGAGACATTACCGTGTTCGCCGCCCGTGTGCGCCGTACGTCGAACGGGTTGCGCGACGATGCGGGATCTTCGACGTGCTCCTGGCACGGGTCGATCATCCAGGAGGGTGATATGCTGATTCTTTTCGGCGGCGGAGACGGCGGCGGGATCTACGTGGGCCCGGATGGCAAAGTGCACCGCATCCCACCGTGGAGCCCCGACGTCCAGGCGCAACTCAAGGCGGTCAGCGCGCTGGTCGCGCTGGAGGGCGTTCACGAGACGGGACTGGCCAAGGAAGCGACCGTGCTCGCCGAGCGGCTGTCGACCAAGGTGATCCCGCAGATCACGAAGAGCGTCGGGACGCAGCAGCTCGGCGACACGTCGATCGCGTTCGTCGATGGAGACGATGGCTTCGTGTGCGGTTCCACCGGAAAGCATCCGATCCCGGTTCCGCACCGCGTCGCCACCAACCTCTACTCGCCGGTCACCTCACAAGAACCGATTCGCGTTTGAGTCGCGAGACGCCGGTGGCGAGAAACAGCAAGGGAGACGGCGCACCGTCTCCCTTCGTTCGTTCCGCGCGCGTCGATCGGCGTCACGTGGAACGAAGCGCGCCGAGCGGATCGATCCGGCTTGCTCGCGCGGCGGGAACCCACACGGCCACCAACGCTACCGTCGCCAGCAGCAGCGGCACGCCGACGAACACCAGCGGGTCTCGCGGCTGAACGCCGAAGAGCAGGGAGGTCATGTACCGCGACAGGCCGAACGCGGCTCCAACGCCGATCACCACGCCAACGAACGCCAGCCGCATGCCCTGGAACACCACCATCGTGCGCACCACGCCGGGCTGCGCGCCCAAGGCGAGCCGAACGCCGATCTCCCGCGTGCGCTGCTGCACCGCGTACGCCATCACGCCGTAGATGCCGATCGCCGCGAGCGCGAGCGCCGAGACGGCGAAGATCAGCATGAGCAGCGTATTGAATCGCTCGCGCGAGATGGAGCGCGACACGATCTGGTCCATCGATCGGACGTCGGAAACCGGCAGCCCCGTCGACTGCCGGAGCTGCTCCTGCACAGCGGCACCGAGGGAGAGCGGCGGAACACTGGTCCGAATCACCCAAGCCATCGGACCGAGCCGCATGTTGAGGGCGTTCACCGGGTCGGGCACTTGTGCCTGGGGGATGAACATCTTGGGCCCTGGATCCTGGTTGAGCCCATTGTCGCGGCTGTCGGCCACCACGCCGATGATCTGTCGGTCACGTTCGCCGGCAAACTCTTTCATCACGCCGCGGCCGATCACGAGTTGATCGGTCAGCGGATCGCCGTTCTTCCAATACTGCTTGGCCATTGATTCGTTGATGATGACCACCGCCGTCGCGTCCTTCGTGTCGCGGTCGGTGAACGCGCGGCCGCGCAGCACGGGGATCTTGAACACCTCGAAGTAGCCGGGCGACACGGTCGTCCACGCGCCGCCGCCATGGAACGGGCCGTTGTCGAGCGGCCGGCCCACGATCTTGAACGGGAGACCGAACCCTCCTTCGAGCGGGACGCAGCACGCCGCACTCGCCGAGACGACGCCTGGAATCGTTTTCAAGCGAGTGACGCCATCGCGAATCGTCTGATCGACCGCGGCCGACGAGGCGTAGCGCGGCCCGGTGAACGACATCCGCATCGTGAGCACGTTGTGCGCGTCAAAACCGGGAGAAACGGCGCGCAACGCGAGCGAGGTCCGGATCAGCAGGCCGGATCCGATCACCAATGTCAGCGCGAGCGCGACCTCGAGCACCACGAGAGTCGAGCGGAGCCGATTGTGGCGGCCGGCGCCCGACGCGCCCGAACCTTCACGCAGGACTCCGTTGAGATCATCGCTCGCCGCGTGAATCGCCGGAGCGATCCCGAACAGCAAACCGGTGACGATCGACACGGCGGCCGTGAAGGCGACGATGCGCCAGTCGAGGTGCACGGCACCGCCGTTGTCGCCGAGCCGCGGCAGTCCCGCGGTGTTGATGGAGAGCAGCCAGCGAATCCCCACCACGCCGAGCACCAGCCCCAGGGCCCCGCCGCCGATCGCCAGGAGCACGCTCTCGGTGAGCAGTTGCCGAACGATCCGACCGGTCCCCGCGCCCATCGCCGCCCGAATCGCCATCTCGCGACGCCGCACGGTCGAGCGAACCAGGAGCAGATTCGCCACGTTCGCGCACGCGATCAGGAGAACGCCGGCGACGGCCGCGAGCAATACCTTCAGAATCGATCGCGAGTTGCGAATGAAGACGTCCTGAATCGGCTCGACGCTGAAGCTCTGATTCTTGCCCAGCGCGTTCGGAAATTTGGTCCGGAAGACCTCGGCCGACTGCTTGAGCTTTGCCTTCGCCTGGGCCAGCGTGACGCCGGGTTTGAGGCGGCCGGCGACCATGAAGTAGTGCGCCTGATCGCTCGAGTTCGGCTCGAGCTGAAACGGCGTCCAGACGTCCGGTGAGTCGCCGAATTCCGAGGGATCGAAGCCGCGCGCAATGACGCCGATGACGGTGTACGGGTCGCCGCTCAGCTGAATCGTCTTGCCGACGATCGACGGGTCCGACGCGAAGCGCCGCGTCCACCATCCGTACGAGAGGACCGCGACGTGCGGGCCGTTCGGCCGGTCCTCGTCGGTCGAGAATGTGCGGCCGATCAACGGCCGGGCGCCGAGCAGCCTGAAGTACGCGTCGCTCACCTGGCCCGCGGCCACCTGCTCCGGAGTGTCGCCGCCCGTGTAGTTCTCCGTCCCGCTGCGCATCGCCGCGGCGTCCTGGACGACGTCGCTCTGCTGCCGCCAATGCGCGAATTTGGCCGGTGACGCGGCTGGGCCAGAGCCATTCGGTGACGTGTTCATGAAGACCACGATTCGATTCGGGTCGGGATAAGGGAACGGCCGCAGCAGAATCGCATCGACGACGGAGAACACGGCGGTCGTGGCGGCGATCCCCAGCGCGAGCGCCGTCACCGCGGCGAAGGTGAATGCCCGCTGCTGACGCAGGGTGCGCAGCGAGTACTTGAGGTCCTGGAGAAAACGCTCCACAGTGGCCGTCCTGGTCGGGGACTTTAACCGTACGGAGTATGGGCCGCGAAGTTCCGTGTTCGATTGGACACGGTCGGAAGGCAAACCGTTTTCTCGCCGACTGCTCGCGAACCGCGCGGAGCGAATTGTTCGGAATTGGTTTACGCGCGCTCGCGACGTCGGTGCCGGGGCTCTATGATAGACTGCTCCGGGCCGCTGCACTCACGTTGCAGTCACGAACATGACGCCAATCTCGCTTCGCGCGACCTACGTCGGCGGTCCCACCGCACTCATCGAGTTCTGCGGCCTGCGCTTGCTCACGGATCCGACGTTCGACCCAGCGGGCAGCAGCTACCCGACGCCAGTGTACACGCTGCACAAGACGATGAATCCCGCGCTGGCGGCAGCGGATGTGGGCGAGATCGATGCGGTGCTGCTCAGCCACGACCATCACTTCGACAATCTCGATCGCGCGGGTCGCGCCATGCTCCCGCGCGCCCGGCGCGTGATCGCGCCGGCTGCGGGAGCGGAGCGGCTCGGTCATGGCGTGACGAGCCTCGGTGCATGGGAGTCGTTCACGCTCGACTCGTCCGATGGCCGATGCGCGCGCGTCACCGGCGTTCCGGCGCGACATGGGCCGGCCGGCGGCGATCGCGGGCCCTGCATCGGGTTCCTGTTGCAGGATGCGGCGCAGCCGGCCGACGCTTCGACGCCGGCGATATACATCTCCGGTGACACCGTGTGGTACGAAACGCTCAACGCGATTCCCCGCCAGGGGGACGTCCGCGTGGCGTTTCTCTTCATGGGCGCGGCGCGCGTGCTCGAGGTCGGGCCCGCGCATCTGACGATGACCGGCGAGGAAGGCGTGCTCGCGGCGAACGCGATGCCGCACGCGGCGATCGTGCCACTACACTACGAAGGCTGGGCGCATCTTTCCGAAGGCCGCACGCAGATCGAGCAGGCGTATGCCGCGGCGGGCATGAGCGACCGCCTGCGGTGGCTGCCCGCCGGCCGAGCGGTCTCCCTGGGCGAGGTCGTTCGATGAGTTTCTCAGATCAGTCGGTGGCGTTTCTGCGTGAGCTCGAGCGCCACAACGCGAAGCCGTGGTTCGAGAGCAATCGACATCGGTACGAGGCGCACATCCGCCAGCCGCTGCGCGATCTCGTCGAAGAGATGGACGTGCGGCTGGCGCGACTCGCGCCGGAGATCGTCGGCGACGTGAAACGGTCGCCGTTCCGGATCTATCGCGACATCCGATTCTCGGCGGACAAGTCGCCGTACAAGACGCACGCGTCGTGCTGGTTCTTTCATCGCGACGGTGCGCACAGCGTGGGCCGCGAGGCGGTCGGTGGCGGGGCAGGATTCTACTTCGAGCTCTCTGCCACACGATCCTTCGTCGGCGGCGGGATGTGGATGCCGCCGCGCCCGGCGCTCCGCACACTGCGCGAGGCGATCGTCGACGATCAGCCGGGGTTCGAGCGCGTCGTCGCCAGCTCAGCGGTGAAGCGCAGATTCGGCGCGCTGAGCGACGAGGCGATGCTCACGCGCACGCCGCGCGGGTACGCAGCCGATCACCCGGCGGCACGTTGGCTCCGCCACCAGTCGTTCGTGTTCGGTCGGGAGCTGTCCACGGCTCAGGCCACGAGCCCGCGTCTTCCGGCGCTGCTCGAGCGCGATTTCGAGGCCATGCTGCCGCTGGTGCGCTGGCTCAATCGGGCCCTGGGTTTGATGCCCGCGGATCGGCGCTGACGGCCGCCGTGGCTCGGTCCTTCGACGCGCCGGGCGGCACGATTGCCCGCTGGTGGGGTCGGCTCGCGCCGCTTCCGGGCGGGAAGACGCTGTTCAGCATTCTGATCGGCCGCCTGGCGCCATACACCGGGACGATCGGCGCGCGCGTCGAGGAGCTTGCGCCCGGGTATGCGCGCTGGACGATGCGCGATCGCCGGAGGGTTCGGAACCACCTCGACTCCATCCATGCCATCGCGCTGGCGAATCTGGCCGAGGTCACGAGCGGCACGGCGATGCTGATGGCGTTGCCTCGCGGCGTGCGCGGCATCGTGACCAGCTTGTCGATCGAGTACCTCAAGAA
>DATJIZ010000087.1:0-6174 GCA_035492735.1 Gemmatimonadaceae bacterium
GCCGTTCGTCGTTTGCCATCGCCGTTCGCCTTCGTCGTAAGTCCGCGCCCTTTGCCGTTCGCCGTCACCCGCCGAAGAATCCTCCTCGTCCTCCGCCGGCACGTCCCGGTCGGATCTGCCTAATCGCCTGATTGTCGAGGAACAGCGCGATGAACGGCGGCAGCTTGCGGACCTGCTCCGGCGTGAGCAACGCCTTGGCCGCCGGGCCATAGATCGCCATCTGATCCAGCGAACTGTTCTCGGCGGCACGGACGCGCTCGTACGCCTCGTCCAGATCGTAGCGCTCGGGAAGGTTCGCCAGGTACTTCGCGATCGGCGTCCAGATCGAGTCGATCGCCTTGCCGTACGTCTTGTTCAGGATGGCGATGCTGTCGGCCACGTCGTTGCTCAAGCCGAGTGAATCCTGCTGGCGGAGCATCTGCTCGAACGGATTCGGGTAGGCTCGGATGTACTGCTGCTTGATCGCCTGCTCGTTCAAACGGCCGCCGCGGCCGCCCCGACCGGCGCGGAGACGAAGGAAGAGATCCTGTCGCTCGCGCTCGGGGCCGACGTCGAGCCGCACGTCGAGGGTCAACCGCATTGGCGCGAGATTCAGCGCGCTCGCCTGGCGGCTTGCGCCGAAGCGCGGGTTCACATCGTAAGTGTACGCTTGCGTCGTCGGGTCGAACCCCCTGACGAAGAACAGCGTGGGATCGGTCGACGACGGCGCGCCCCAGCCGTGCAGGTTGCTCGAACCGTGCACGAGCGCGTCGAGTCCCGTGAGCGGGTTGGCGATGCCGAGCGAGATCGTCGCGCGATCGGGGAGCTTCAACGCCTGCGACACGAGTGACACGCGAAGATTGAGGTTCGTCGACCACGGACCCTCGCAGCTGTTTCGGCCGGCGATCGTGCCGAGCTGCCGTCTGAGGCAGTCGCGGACCGAGCTCGGCGCGTTGTCGAGCAGATTCTGCATCGCCGCGGCGAGGGTCGGATTCGATGTCCTCGCCGGATCGTAGATGAACGCGCGATCGTTGTTGTAGCCGTCGCCGTTGATGTCGCCGGACACCATGGGCGTGAACGGGTTGCCCGACTGCACGCGTCCGAACGCCGTCAAGCTCACCGCCTGGTGCCACGTGTAACCCACGTTGAACGTGATCTGGTGCCGCGCGTCGCGTGCGCCCCGCGCCCACTCGGACAGGTATGGATCGCTGGCCGTCGAGCCGCCGCTGAAACCGCGCGATTGGTCGGTGACCCGCTGCCACACGTACGTCACGCGCCACTGGAACGAGGAGTTGAACGCGATGGGGGAGATCCCGAAGCTGAGCTGCGTGCTGCGCGACTCGAGATCCGACATGTAGTCGGAGACTTGCGCGAATTGTTGTGTGACACGCGCATCGCGTGAGATGATCGCGCCGGTCGTCGGGAAGATGCTCGACGGATTCACGAACATCGGCCGGCCTTCGACCGGGAGTGTGAATCGCGCCGTGCGATTGAAGTTCAGGTCGATCGGGCTCTGCTGGTTGAGGTTCAGCGAGTACGTCGCACCGCTCGACAGCCGGAACCGGTTGTCGAGGATCGGCGCATTCCAGTTCAGGTTGCCCCGCCAGCTGCGCTGCGGCGTGTAGTCGGGCGCGAACAGCGTGACGTTCGGCACGGAGCTGCTGTACGTCGTCACGTCGCCAGCGCAGGTCGTCGGAATCGTTCCGGTGCTCGTCAGATAGTCGAGCCAGTCCGGCACCGGAACGGCGCTGCCGATGCAGCTCAGTTGTTGCGCCGCCGACGGGAGTCCCGTCTGGTCGACTGCCGCAGCGATCAACTGCGAGCTCGGCAGGTTCTGGAATTCTCCGATGCCGCCGCTGATCTGGCCGCGCGATCCGCGGAACGCGCCCTGGAAGCCACCGATCTGCGGGTTCGTGCCGTACGTCCAGCTGAAGCCGAGCCGCGGACTCACGTACACACCGCGCGGCACCGCGTCGTTGCGCGCGCCGAAGATCGAATCGATCGCCGGGTTGAAGGTCGGCTGGCCGTTGAAGTGCGACGCGTCGACGCGCAGGCCGTACGTCACCTGCAGCCGCTGCGCGGGACGATAGGCATCGCCGAGCCAGGCGGACGCGCCGACGTCGTCGCCAAGACGCGTGTTCACCTGCAGGCGGCGGCTGAAGCTCGCCGGCGTGCCGTTCTGCAGATCGGTGAGCGAGTTGTAGACGAACGTGCCGAACCGGTTCGTCGTGTTGTCCTGCGAGTACCGGTTGTAGCGGAAGTCGAGGCCGAATTTGAATCGATGTTTGTTGTTCAAGCTGATCCACGACAGCTCGTTCTGGAGCTCGCCGCTCGTCGTGTGCGAGTTGCGCGGTAGGCTGGTATTGCCGCCGAACTGCAGGTTCGACACGCCGGCCGTCCCGTCTCCGAAGTCCGAGGTCACCCGCACCGTCCCCGACGGCAGCTCCACGTACGGGTCGCCCGTCATGACGCTCTGCTGGAGCGAGGCGCTCGTCTGATCGAGGAAATTCTGAAAGAAGTAGCTGGAGTGCCGCGCCTGGATCGCGCCGCCGTACGTGCGCGTCTGGCCGCCGTGCAGCGGAACCGCCGTCGTCGCCAGATTCGCGGCATCCTGGCCGTTCCAGCGGCCGCTCAGCGTCACGTTGTACGAGTGCGTGCCCGACGGCGCGAAGTCGAAGCTCGAGAGGAACGAGCCGTTCTGCGTCAGCTTGTCGTTCGGGATGATGCCCGACGACATTGGAATGCCGCCGGCGCTCAGGAGCTCGAGCAGCCGGCTCACCGAGTCGGACGACACGCCGACGCGCTCCAGGGCCAGCTCGTTCGTATTGAGGAGATCCTGCAGCGTGCTGGTGCGCCGGCCCAGCTGCCACGAGAAGTTGTAGAACGCCTTGTCGAGCTTGAACGGCCCGGAGGCATTGCCGCTGAGCTGCAGGTTCGTGAACTGCTGGCCGAGCGACCGGCCGATCGCATCCGTGTATTGCAGGCCCGGCGCGTCGACCGTCTGGTGCAGCGAGCGAGTGACGTAGTTGTTGCCGCTGCGCGTTCGCAGCGAGATCTGCGCGCCGGAGAATCCGCCGCGCGACGGATCGTAGCTCGACGTCGCGACCCGCGTCTCCGTGGTGGCGTCACGCGGCAGATCGGTCCCGCCGAAGTTGAGGCCGTTGAGCGTGATGTTGTTCTGGTCGGCGCCCAGGCCGAGCACCGAGAAACCCGAGACTTCGCCGTCCGCGCCGGGAATGAGCGTCACGCCCGGGAGCGTCGCGGCCATTGCCGCGAGATCGCCCAACGCGTCGATCGGCACGTTGTTCGTGTTGACGGTTTCCTCTCGCCCACCCACGTCGAGCTGGTTGCCCTCGCGGCCCGGCCGCTCGCGGCCGGCGGTGACGCGCACCGCCTCCAGCGTCACGGCGGTCTTCGAAAGGTTGGCGTCGGCAATGAGAATATCCTCATCGACCTCGCGCTTGACCTCGAACCGGTTCGGCTGGTAGCCGATGGCGGTGAACGCCATCATGTAGTCGCCGCCACCACCGCTGAAGATGATCGAGAATCGTCCGTCCTTCCCGGTCTTGGTGCTGCGCGACGTCTGATCGACGAGTGACGTCGCGGTGACCGTGGCGTTCTCGAGCGGCTTCTTGTCCGGGCCGAGGACACGGCCGCGGATGATGTCGTTGTCCTGCGCGGCCAGAGGCGCGCGCACGAACGGCGTGGCGAACAATGCAATCGAGCAGGCGAGCAACAACCGGCGAAGCGACACGGCAGTCCTCAATGCGAAGTACGAGTCAGATCCCTCACTCGAGTTACGCACGAACACACGTGGAGGTTGACGTCGCGGCGTGCGCCGACGTTAGCGATCGGGTGATGGAGCCGTTCGGCTCGCATACACCATCGATCGCCGTTCAGTTTCCTTTGTGGCTAGGGCGCTTTGGGCGACGCGTTGGCGTACTCGGCCTGCTTGAGGTCGAGATAGAGTGTGCCGACCGGAAGCTTGGACTTGAGTCGCACGATCGTCCGCGCGCTGTCGTCGGAGAGCCAGACTTCGGTGTCGCGCGACTCGGAGAACAAGCCTTTGGACTTGATCGTCGGCTTGAGGACGAGCGCGTCGAACTCGCCCGCGGGAACCTTGATGTGCTCCCGCCGCTCGACCGTGACGACGATCGGGTTCCTCTCGAGGTGATAGTACCGGTCGAAGCTGTACGTCTTCCCGACCTCGAGCGGAATGGTGCGCAGGAAGTAAATGAACGAGTCCTCATCGAGCGGCTTGGCGACGCTCTGGCCCTCCTCGCCGTTCCGCACGTAGATACGGCGATCGGGATAGAAATCGTACACGCGATCGGCTTTGTAGCGGCTCTCGTCGATGTGCTGGATCTGATGGTAGGAGACGAGCGTCGCCGGGTCGAACCAGCTCTCGGAGTGGTCGTTCACGTGAAACCAGAGCACGTGACCGCGCACATCGAAGGTCGAGTGATACGTCTCGTGTCCGCGTATCTCCTGAACGTCCTCGATGTTCATCGTCGCGCTGCCCGCGCTGATGAAGCTCACGTGCGCGGCGTACGTCAGGCGCTCGCCGACGTGAAACGGCACCCCCGCCTCGGCCGGTCCCGCGTCGTGGGTGACGGCGTCCGGGCGAGGCGATGCAACGACGAGGCCGGTTGCAGCGAGCAACAGAGTGACACGCACACCGGCCAGGGGTTCATAACACATGCCGCAGGCGCCGAGCGGCATTCATACCACGGGCTCGCGTGCGCCGCTGCTATCGCCGGCAACTCCACGTCGCCCGAGCCGCCGAGCCGGCCGGGTAACCGAACCGCGGCAGCGTGTGCAGGGCGATGACCGTCCAGGCGACGACGACGAACAGGGTCGAACCGACGAACGGCCCCGCGAGACGATCGCGCCACGTGCGCAGTGCAACCGCGACGCCGCCGACGATCACCATCAACTGCGAGGCGAGAAACGCGGCGAGAGGAAATCCGCAGTCGTGGCCGTACGGCCACCAGAAGAGTGAAACAGCCAGGATGCCGACGAGGGTCAGCTGCGCCCAAAGCCCCACGAGCGCGAGTCGTTCCTGAAAGCGTTCCTTGGCCGTGATCTCCCGAATCTTCTGCAGGCGGATCTGGGTTCGGGAACGCTCGGGTGGCAGGCCGTCGTACTCACGCTCGATCTTCCGAAGCTCCACAGTCCAGTCGATTTCACTCACGTGACGTGCCTCACGGAGGGAGGGATTGAGGTCGCACCAACGCTCAACCGCGGCGGATGTTTCTCTGTGATGCAGGGCATAGAGGCGGCGGTGCCGTCCTCGCGGTAGGGAGCATCGGGCGGCGGTGCCGCCCTCGCGGTTGGGGTTCGGTACGACGCCGTCTTCTCGGGACCGCTGGTCCCGCTCCCGACAGCGAGCGGGCGCAAGCCCGCGACGCGCCCCACCAGCGCTCCCCACCGATCAAAAGGCCCGCGCGAATGCGCGGGCCTTTTGATCTCACTACCTGCTTCACCTACAGCCCAGCCAGCAGCGCATCGTTCGACGGCGTGGCCGCGATCCGCTTGATCAGCCATTCCATCGCCGATTGCGGTGGCATCTGGCTCAGGCCTCGGCGCAGCGTGTACACGCTGTCGATCTGATCCGGCCGGAAGAGCTTCTCCTCGCGGCGCGTGCCGCTCGTGCCGATGTCGATTGCCGGATAGATGCGCTTCTCCGCAAGACCTCGATCGAGCTTGATCTCGCAGTTGCCCGTGCCCTTGAACTCCTCGAAGATCACGTCGTCCATCCGCGAGCCCGTCTCGACGAGCGCCGTGGCGATGATCGTGAGCGATCCGCCGCCCGAAGACTGCGGAATGGCGCGGGCCGACCCGAAGAACGCCTTCGGTTTCGCCATCGCCGTTGCATCCAGTCCGCCCGACAGCGTGCGACCCGTGCCACGTTCGGCGGTGTTGTGCGCGCGCGCCATGCGCGTGAGCGAGTCGAGCACGATCACCACGTCCTTGCCGCCTTCGACGAGACGATGGGCGCGATTCAGCACCATCTCCGTCACTTCTACGTGCCGCTGTGCGGGCTGGTCGAAGCTCGATGAGATCACCTCGCCCACGCCCCACGAAATGGCCTCGCTCACTTCTTCGGGACGCTCGTCTACGAGGAGAATGAGGAGCACCGCGTTGGGATGATTGATGGCGACGCCCTCGGTAATCGCGTGGAGGAGCGTCGTC
>DATJIZ010000088.1:0-2897 GCA_035492735.1 Gemmatimonadaceae bacterium
CCGAGCGAACTTACGTTCGCCGGCCGACGCACCGCCATCTCGGCCAACGTGCGATCGGAGAACACCACGTACGCCGGCACCTGCTCGTCGCGGGCGATCGTCCGGCGCAGGTCGCGCAAGCGCGCCAGCAGCGCCTCGTCGGCGCCCGATAGCACCGGCAGCTCGTCCTTCACCGCATCGTCAGGCCGCCTCGTCTCACGACGGCGTCCGCCGCTTCGTGGCTTCGTCGCACGAAGCGATGGTGCCGCGCCCTGCTCGACGTCGACCCTCGTCCCGAGGCAGTTGTCGCACCCCTCGCACGATGTGCGCGCGGCGGGGTCGCCGAAATAGCGTAGCACGAATCCGCGGCGGCAGCCTTTGGTGTACGCGTACTGCTGCATCGAATCGAGCTTTTGCAGGTCGGCCTTACGCCGGCGCTCGATCGCCGGCCAGTCGATCCGGAACGCGGAGAGCGGTTTGTGTGGCGCGCTGAGCGCAGCGCCCGATCCGCAGCGAGTCCACTCGACGAATTGGCGCGACCGCAGCGCGTCGAGCAGCGGCAACGCGCCCGAGCTGCCACCGAATCCCGGCGGGAGGCCGTCGAGGTCGATCGGCGCGCCCTCGTGCAGCGACTCGCCCGCCACGCGCCACATCGCGCGCAGGATCCCGAGCTCCAGCGAGTCATGTTCGGTGAGCTCGCGCTTGATGCGTTGTGGTGTGGCGAGCAGACGAACCATCACGCGCGAGCCGCCCTCCTGCTCGACGCGATAGGCGCCCGCCTGTGAGAGAATCCTCACGACGGATTCCACGTCGCGCGCGCTCGCCTTGACGCTCAATCGCGCCGCCACGTCGTCCGCGCTCAGCGCGACCGCCCCGGTCGCGTCGGCATTCTTGCGCAGCAGCTCGTACACCTGCTCGACCAGCGCGCGTTCCGGGTAGGCGCCTTTGATGAAGAACTCGTGTGTGAATCGGTCCGGGAAGGCGTGCAGCAGATAGCACGTCGCCGGGAGCCCGTCGCGCCCGGCGCGGCCCGCTTCCTGGTAATAGGCCTCGAGCGTGCCTGGCATCGCGTAGTGGATGACGAGCCGCACGTTCGGCTTGTCGATGCCCATGCCGAAAGCGTTCGTCGCGACGATCACGCGAACGTCCTCGGTCATGAACGCATCCTGCACGGCGTGCCGCCGCTCGTCGTCGAGGCCCGCATGGTAGGCGGCGGCACGAATCCGGGCCCGCTCGAGCAGCATCGCGATCCGTTCCACCGCCTTGCGCGTCGATGCGTAGACCACGGCAAGCCCGTCCTGCTCGTTGAGCAGGTGGACGAGTGCGTCGTCCTTGTCCTGGTCCGTGCGGGTCGGGACCACGTGGTATGCGAGATTCTTGCGATCGAACCCCGTGATGATCGTCGTGGGCGACTCGAGCTTGAGTTGCGTGACGATGTCGCGTCGGACGTGGGGCGTCGCGGTCGCCGTCAGCGCGATCGTTGCCGGCCACCCGAGCCGCTCGCGTACCTGCGCGATGCGAAGGTAGCTTGGCCGGAAGTCGTGCCCCCACTCGCTGATGCAATGCGCTTCATCGACGGCGAGGAGCGACACGCCGGTCTCCCGCAGCCGCTCCGCCGTGGTGCCGGCGTCGAATCGTTCCGGCGCCACGTACAGCAGCTTGACCTCACCACGAACAGCCCGGGCGAGTCGGTCCGAAATCTGCGAGGCGCTCAGCGTGCTGTTCACGAACGTCGCTGGCAGCCCGCGGGCCGCCAGCGCGTCGACCTGGTCCTTCATCAGCGAGATGAGTGGCGAGATCACGACGGTCAGCTTGGGCAGCATGAGCGCCGGCACCTGGTAGCACAGCGATTTGCCGCCGCCGGTCGGGAGCACGACCATTGTGTCGCGCCCCGACAGCACCGATTCGACCGCGGCCTCTTGGCCGGGGCGAAAGGCCGGATAACCGAAGTGCTCGCGCAGCGCGGCGCGCGCCTGCTCGAGTGTCGTGGGCGTCGTCACCGTCATGCGCTCATGCTGCGGCCATCGCCGCGTCGGAACGCCATCGTGACATTGCGGCCGTGAGCGTTTGGCCGCGCATCAGACGGCCCGAGCGAAATGCCCGCGCGTGAACTCGGCACCGAAGGGCCGACGGACGGCATCGAGATCCGGCCTGTCACCGCGGGCCAGCGCGTCGAGGGCATCGGCGTAGCGCCGGACGATCGCCGCGACGTCGTCGCCCGGCACATTGAACACGAGCTGAAAGCCGCGAATGCCCGAGCGCCACAAGCCTGGCAAGAACTCCGAGCCGTCGACCGGCCGCGAGTGGAGGAGCCGGTTGCGGCATGCCGAATCGGTGGCCACCGGAAAAGTGTAGCCGGCCGGATCGGTGATCTCGACGTTCGTGTGCTTCTGCACGCACAGATCGCGACATGTGGTGGGCACGCGATCGAACGCCGCCGAGAGCACGCAGTGCTCGATGGTCATCCCTTCTGGTCGGCCGTAGAGAAAGACGTCGAAGCCAGTGCCTTGCCAGGGTGAAACGAGCTCCGAGAGCTCGTCGGTCGTGAGCTCGACCGATGCGACGATCCGTCGCGCACCAAGGCGGAAGAGCTCCGCGGCCGAATGGGCGTTGAAGACGTTCGTCGCGTAGTCCGCAACGACGTCCCGTCCGTCGCGCGCGAGGTCCGCGATGAGGCCCAGATGTCCACTGATGATGGGAAGCCCCAGCTCGAGCCACTTCTGAATGCCGCGGCGTTCGTCCGGCCGCACGATCGTCGGCGTGCGGATACGCAGACTCACCCCTCGCTCACTCAGCCGCGCATCCAACGCTCGGACACGGGCGAGCGGAGGCGCTGGATGCCGAAGAAATGGATCGAAGCAAATCTCCGTCGCGCCCGCATCGGCCGCGGCGTCGGCATCCTCCACCCGATAAACCTG
>DATJIZ010000089.1:0-14979 GCA_035492735.1 Gemmatimonadaceae bacterium
ACGAGAGAAATGCGCTTCATACGGTACTTCCTCCGAAGGGTTGGGACGTTGTCGTTGCTCGCGCCGGTTGACGGATGTACGTGCGATGCGACGAGCCGATTCTCGCTCACGCGAGAATCCGGCATGAACGACCCAAGCACCACGCGGCCCGTCACACCGGCCGCGCGACCGATCGCGGTCAGCGCTCGAGTTGCTCCAGGCGGCGAAGGGCGATTCGGATCGGCACGACTGTGGTTGTGATGCACAGCACGGCGGCGAGACCAAAGCCCATGATCATCGCGAATGGTTCGGCCGGAGTGCCGTAGGCGCGCGCGCTCAGATACGCATACACCGGCTTGGCCTCGAGCATCACGACCGCCCCGATCAGCGCGATTGCCGTCATCATGAAGATCAAGCCGCCGAACGAGGTCGGAATCTGCGCCGCGTTCTCGGTCTCGAATTGCGGGAACATGGTCCCGAATCCGAGTGCGAGACCGCCGATGGCGAGCGTCATGAGCGCGATCGAGAAGATCGAGACCGCCATCATGAACTCGCTGACTTGCAGCAGATAGTCGGTCGTGCCGACGATCGCGAGCGCCAGGACGAGCAGGGGGAGCGTGCCGACCCAGAACTTGGACCACAGGAGCTCGCGCATCGGGAGCGGGCTGGAGCGGAGCAGCCAGAGTGTCCGGCCTTCGAGACTGACGCCGGGGAAGATGAATCGTGCGGCGATCGAGGCCAGCACGAAGCCGGCGAGCACGAGATTCAGGAACGGGACGACATTCACGAGGAAGAACGACACGCCGTCGCCGCGCAGCGGCAGATACTTGATGTTCACCACGTAGACCAGCACGAGCACGGCGAGCAGGATCAGCTGCGACCACTGCGTGCTGTCGCGGAAGAACACGCGGAGCTCCTTGAGCACCAGCTCGCGCCGCACCACACCCAAGGGCCGGAGGAGCGAGCGTCCGAGCCGGCTCAATGGTCCGTCGTGCGCGAAGCTCTGGCCGCTCTCCTGCGCTTTGCTGAATCCGAAGGCATAGAGCCAGCGATGCAGCGCGGCGCCCAGGACGAGCACCGCCGCCGCGGTGGACCACAGGAGATAGTACGGAAGGATCTGGGGCCGGCCGGCGAGCCAAGTCATCACCGCGTGTTGCATCCAGTCGCTCGGCAGCATCGGCGACGTGGGGCCGCGCAGGATCGTGATGAAATCGACCAGCGAGCGGAACCCGTCGGGGCGCGCGAGCCGCTCCGGGCGCGCGAGGCGAAAAATGATGACGAGCGCTCCGGCCGCCAGTACCGCGATCACGCTCAGGATGTCGCGTGCCCGACGCGCCGGGAACACCGTGACCAGCAACAGGGTGACCGCGCTCCCGATCACCGTCGGAATGAGCAGAAAGGGCAGGAAGGTCGCGAGCACGATCAGCGGATAGAGCGGTCCACCCGAGAACACGATCCCGTACGCGGCGAACATCGGCACCGCGAGCAAGACGACCATCCAGCTCGAGTGCAGGAGCGTCTCGATCAACTTCGCGCAGTACAGCTTGAACCAATCGACCGGCGCCGATGCGAGCAGGTCGAGATCGCGAGCCAGGAAAAAGCTCGACAGCGCGGTGATGATGTTGGAGAGCAGCAGGATCGAGAAGAAGCCGGCGAGAATGAGACCGAGCAGCTTGCCGGCGATCAACGGTCCAATCTCCTGCACGTTCCGGAAATAGCTCAGCAGCCGGTACAGCATGACGAAGATGAAGGCCCAAAACGCGAGGCCGAACACCGACAGGAAGGTGAAGCGCAGCGTTCGTCCGCGCTCTTCGGCTGTCGCCCGCGCCCGAGCCGTGATCCACTTCGGGCTCAGAAGGTGGAGCATCGAGGGGTCGGGCAAACCGGATGGCCGCGGTCGTCGCGCGGCCGGCGCCGGAACCGGAGCCGCGACGCTAGGCGTCGAGGACATCGATCAGCTCCCGCGCCGCATTCTCGCCGGTGAGCTTGAGGAAGATCTCCTCGAGTCCCATCGTCCCCGACTCGGCGCTCGCACGCAGGTCGGCCATCGTGCCCGCCGCGCGGATCACGCCGCCCTGAATGATCGCGATGCGGTCGCACATCGTTTCCGCGACTTCGAGCGTGTGCGTGGACATCATGACGGTGTGGCCGCGTCGCGTGTATTCGCGGAACAGGTCCTTGAGGATGCGCGCCGCCTTTGGATCGAGCCCCACCATCGGCTCGTCGACGACGATCACCTCCGGCCGGTGCACGAACGCGCTGGAGATGATCAGCTTCTGCCGCATGCCGTGGCTGTAGCTCTCCACCATCTCGTCGCGCCACTCCTCGAGGTCGAACAGCGCGAGCAACTCGTTCGCGCGGCGCTCGATGTCGGGACCCTGCTGATCGTACAGGCCGGCGACGAACCGGAGAAACTCCGCGCCCGTGAGCTTTTCGTAAATGAACGGCCGGTCGGGGATGTATCCCAGTTTGCTCTTTGCAGCCATGGGATCGGCCACGACGTCGATGCCGCCCACTTCGACCGAGCCACTCGTGGGCCGGAGAATGCCGGCGATCATGCGCAGCGTCGTGGTCTTACCGGCGCCGTTGGGGCCGAGGAATCCGAACAGCTCGCCGCGCGGGACCTCGAGCGTGATGCCGTTGACCGCCGTGAAACTGCCGTATCGCTTGGTGAGATCGGTGAGGCGGATCATCGGTGCGCTCCGTTGACGCGCGATGCCCCATTCACCGACAGGACATCGATCTCGAGATTTCCCATCAAGCGAAGCAGCTCGGTTTGACGCGTCAGGCCGCCGACGACGAACCGCAGATGGGCGGCATCCGCGGGAAACTGGCCGAACGTCGGATCCACCGCGACCCAGTCGTTCAGCCGTATCTCCGGCCACGCGTGGTAGTAGAACTTGCCGTCCAGGTACGCCAGGCCGGCGGTGACTCGCGCGGGTATGCCGACCGCGCGTGCTAAAGCGACGAAAAGCTGGGTGTGTTCGTTACAATCGCCGGTCCGCGCATTCAGCACCTGAATGGCGCTCGGAACACCGAATGTAACGCGCGGCTTGATCGAATCGTGCACCCAGGCGTTGAGGAGCTCGGCAGCTTTGCGCGGATCCCGCTCGCGCCGGATGATGGCGATCGCCTGCGACCTGATCCGCACGTCGCGACTCTGAATCAGCGGCTCAGGATTCGTGTAGGCCGTGTCGCGCAGCCGCGTCGAGTCGTTCCGCCTGGCGAACAGGCGGTAGTGTGCGACGAGTGCGCTGTCCGGCTCTCGCAAAATGCGCAACGTGTCGCCGGCAAGCCGCTGACGAGGCCCATCGAGGTCGAACCCGGCGAGGCTCACGTTCGACAGCTTCACCGACAGCTTGTCGATCGTCTGATCCATCCGCTTGTCGGCCGCGATCGCCGTCGATTCGAGCACGTCACGATTCTCGCTGACATCGGCCTGTGCCGCGTCGGCACGCCAGTTCTCGAACGCGACCTCGTACGGGAGACGGCGAAGCACGAAGCCGAGCTGCGACGTTTGGACGATGCGGCCCTGCTCGTCGACCCATCCCGTGAACGCGCCGTTGGTACCCGCGCTCACCTGCCACGCCCGAATCGTGTCCGGCCGCGCACCGTGCCACCGCTTCGTCGCCGGATCGTAGACCGAGCTGTCGTCGATCACGAACAGCGACTCGGCGCGTACGTCGAAGCCGACGTCCCTCGGCGCCATGCTGGCCGGATCGAGCACTGGCAGCACAATGTGGCTTCCCACCTTCGGCCGCTCCGCGAGGGCAACGACGAGCGGCACGATCGTCGGCAGGAACACGGGTGAATCGATCGACACGCGATGGACCTCGGGCTCGCCGCCGTCGGACGCGATCTCGACGACGAGTGCCGTGTCCTGCTCGACCCGGCCGGTTGCGTGGATGGGCGCCCCCTCCGTCTCGAGCGAGACATCGAACTCCGTCATTCGAAGTGCGCGTGAGAGCGTGACGCTCGTTCGCGCCGTGGTCCGCCGGGCCTTGCCGCCGACCGGCACGTCGACGACGAAGTAGTCGTTGACGGAAATGGAGTGCAGTGCCGTATCGAGCTGGGACGATGCGAAGCCCACTTGCCGGTCGCCCTGCATCACGCCGTAGTACACGGCCGCCGGTGTGACGCGAGCCGCGGCTTCGGCCAGACGCTCGGCACGGGGGCGGAAGTACTCGCGCCGAACGAGCAGCGCGACTCCACCGAGCCACGCAGCGATGATCGCCCCGCCGACCATCGCCCGCCGGCTCATCACCGGCGCTGCGCCTCCCGTGCGCGCTGGTAAGCGCTGGTCGCCTCTTCGGGGCGGGCGAGCCGATCGAGCACGACTCCGATGCCCTGCAACGCCCGCCAGTTGTCGGGGTCGAGCGTCGCGGCGGTTTCGTACGCCGTGAGCGCCTCGATCAGCTGATCGGTGTGGTTGTAGGCTTCGCCGAGCTGATAGTGAGCCGCCGCCTTGGCCGAATCCAGGGCGATGGCGCGCTGCAGCGGTTCGATCGCCTCACGCCACTGCGCGCGGCGACAGAGGGACACGCCGAGCTCCAACAGCGCGTCGGCGTCGGTTGCGTCGTCTTTCACTGGCATGTGGGTGCTGCGAGTGGAGTTCTACTGCGAAGGAGGGGAGTTCAGGCCAATGCGAGGGTCGTTTCGCCGTTGATCCACTCCAGGTACTTGTCGAGACCGGCTGCGACGGGCAGCGCGAGCAGCTCGGGCACCTTGTATGGATGCAACTCGGCGAACGCGGCGCGCAGGGAGTCGAGCCGTGCCGACCGCGTCTTGAGCATGACGACTACCTCGTGCTCATCGGCAATTTTTCCCTGCCAGCGGTAGAGCGAGCGGGCGCCGGCGAAGAGGGTGCCGCAGGCGATCAGCCGCCGTTCGAGCAGGGTGCGAACGAATTTGACCGCTTCCTCGTCGGAGGCCACGGTGGTCAGGACGACGATGGCGTCGGTATGCGGCATGGCGCCAATATAGCGACTTGTTTCGCCTCGGTCCGGCCCGCAGCTTTCCCTGGCTATGGCAGAAGATGCACTGATCATCCGCGGGGCGCGGGAGCACAATCTTCGCGACATCGACGTCACGATCCCTCGCGACAAGCTCACGGTCGTCACGGGCCTGTCCGGATCGGGCAAGTCGTCGCTGGCGTTCGATACCATCTATGCCGAGGGCCAGCGGCGGTACGTGGAGTCGCTGTCGGCGTACGCCCGGCAGTTCCTGGGCTTGATGGAAAAGCCCGACGTCGATTCCATCGAAGGCCTGTCACCGGCGATCTCGATCGAGCAGAAGTCGGCGGGGCACAATCCGCGCTCCACGGTCGGCACCGTCACCGAGATTTACGATTACCTGCGGCTGCTGTGGGCCCGCGCCGGCACACCGCATTGCCCGAATTGCGGACGGCCCGTGCAGCGCCAGAGCGCGGCGCAGATCGCCGACATCGTCGTCACCTGGCCGCGCGACACGCGCATCGAGATCCGCGCGCCGCTCGTGCAGGGCCGCAAGGGCGAGTTCCGCGACCTGTTCGAGACCGTCCGCAAGCAGGGGTTCATCCGGGCCCACGTGGACGGGGCGCTGATCGAGGTCGCGTCGCCGCCCAAGCTCAATCGGCGACAGAACCATTCGATCTCCGTGGTCGTCGATCGGCTGACGGTGCGCACCGAGGATCGCGGCCGGCTCGCCGACTCGATCGAGACGGCGCTCAAGCTCGCCGACGGCGTGGTGGAGGTGAGCAACGCGGACTCGGGCGGGATCGAGTTGTTCTCGGAGCGCTACGGCTGCCCGGTGTGCGGCATCTCGCTTCCCGAGCTCGAGCCGCGGCAGTTCTCGTTCAACTCGCCGTTCGGCGCGTGCCAGGTGTGCGGCGGGTTGGGCACGCGGCGCCGTGTGAGCGAGGATCTGATTCTGGGCGACCCGCGCATCTCGGTGCTCGAGGGCGTGATTCTCCCATGGGGAGAACCGAGCGGCTACTTGCGCAAGATCGTCCTGCCGGCGCTCGCCCGGCAGCTCAAGTTCGATCTGAACACGCCGTGGGGCGAACTTCCAAAGTCGGTGCGCGACGGCGTGCTGTACGGAAGCGCGAAGGAGTCCGGCGGCCGGCGGGCGCCGGGCAGCGCGCCAGAGTGGGAGGGCGTGCTCCGCAACATCGAGCGGCGGTACGAGGAATCCGATTCCGACACTGTCCGACTCGAGCTGCAGGACTACATGATCGAGGTGCCGTGCAGCGAGTGCGCCGGCAAGCGGCTCAAGCGCGAGTCGCTCTCGGTCACGATCCAGGACCGGAACATCGGCGACGTCGTCGAGCTGGCGGTGACCGACGCACTCGCGTTCTTTCAGAGCATCCCGCTCCGCGGCGACGGAACGCCCGGACTTGATCCGGAGATCGCCGGGCCGATTCTCAAGGAAGTGCGCGAGCGGCTGCGTTTTCTCGTCGACGTGGGACTCGATTACCTGACGCTCGGCCGCGCCGCGGAATCGCTGTCGGGCGGGGAAGCACAACGCATCCGGCTGGCGACGCAGATCGGGTCGAGGCTCGTGGGCGTACTGTACATCCTCGACGAGCCGTCGATCGGCTTGCACCAGCGCGACAACGCGCGACTGCTCGCCACACTCGAGCAGCTCCGCGATCTCGGCAACACCGTCATCGTCGTCGAGCACGACGAAGAGACGATGCGCGCCGCAGATTACGTCATCGACCTTGGCCCGGGCGCCGGCAAGCACGGCGGCCAGGTGATCGCTGAAGGCACGATCGATCAGATCATGCGAAATCCGGCGTCGATCACGGGAAAGTTCCTGAGCGGCGAAGCCTCGATTCCGATGCCGAGCGCACGCCGGCCGCGCGAGGCCCACCGGACGATTCGCATCGAGGGAGCACGCGAGCACAACCTGCGCAATCTCGACGTCGAGATTCCGCTGGGCCTGTTCGTTGCCGTGACCGGCGTGTCAGGCTCCGGCAAATCGACGTTGATCGAGGACATCCTGCACCGAGCCCTGGCGCGGCACTTCTATCGTGCGCGCGTGATTCCGGGCGCCCACAAGCGGATCACCGGCTTCGAGCATATCGATAAAGTGATCGACATCGACCAGAGCCCGATCGGCCGGACGCCGCGCTCGAATCCGGCGACGTACACGGGTCTGTTCACGCCGATCCGCGAGCTGTTCGCCGAGCTGCCGGAGGCGAAGATTCGCGGCTACGGTCCCGGTCGATTCTCGTTCAACGTGAAAGGCGGCCGGTGCGAGGCCTGTCAGGGCGACGGCCTGGTGAAGATCGAGATGCACTTCCTGCCCGACGTGTACGTGCCGTGCGAGGTCTGCAAGGGCAAGCGGTACAACCGTGAGACGCTCGAAGTGCGCTTCCGCGGGTTGTCCATCTCGGAGGTGCTCGAGCTCACGGTGGACGATGCGCTCGAGTTCTTCCAGAACCAGCCGCGCATTTTCCAAAAGCTCCAGACGCTCGCCGACGTAGGGCTCGGCTACATCCATCTTGGACAGAGCGCGACGACGCTGTCGGGCGGCGAGGCACAGCGCGTGAAGCTCGCCACGGAGTTGTCCAAGCGCGACACCGGCCGCACGTTCTACATCCTCGACGAACCGACCACCGGCCTGCATTTCGAGGACGTGCGCGTGCTGCTCGACGTGCTGCATCGGCTGGTCGACCGCGGCAACACCGTGCTCGTGATCGAGCACAACCTCGACGTGATCAAGACGGCCGACTGGATCATCGATCTCGGGCCCGAGGGCGGCAACCGAGGTGGCGAGATCGTGGCCGCCGGCACGCCCGAGCAGGTGGCGGACACCGATGCGTCGCACACGGGGCGTTATCTGCGGCCGCTCGTGGGACCGGTGCGGAGAAAGCGGGCCGGCTGAGCGCCGCTCGGCGGCCGCCTGATCGCCGCGGTGGCATCGACGACGCGACAACGGGGCGTGCCTCCCATGGAGCACGCCCCGTCGCCGTTCCTGCGACTGCCACCCGCGATGATTACGGGTTCAGTCCGATGTTCTGCGGAATCGGGAAGAAGTAGAACTGGGCCACGCGCAGGCCGTTGTTGTCGTACGACCACGCGTAGTCGAGTGTGGAGTCGTCGAACAGGAAGATGCGCTTGTCGCAAATGCCGTCGCCGTCGAGGTCGACGCACGTGGTCAGCAGGTCCTTGCTGACGTTGTAGACCTTGGGCTTGCCGGTGCTGCGCTCGACCTGGACCGTATCGATCGAGCAGAAGGTGCCCGTCGACCCATCGACGGTTCCGGTGACGCACGAGGTCAACCGCGCATTCCCGCCCGGCGTACCGACGGTGCGAACGTACACGCCGTACCACGTCGTGCCGGTGTTGTCCGGATCAGGATCTGGGAGCTGGAACAAGCCACCATTGTTGTCCGTGGCGTTCGCGTCGAGGATGTCGAACGTATCGCCTTCCTGAAGGTTGATCGTCGAGTGGCCGTTCAAGTTCACGAACATGCGCTTGCCATTGTCGTTCGTGAGGTCGACGCTTTTCGGGTTGTCGACGCCGATCATGTTGAACTTGTACAGCGCGGTGGACGGATTCCCGGGCAACCCGGTACCGCTCGTGGCGCTAGCCGACGAGGCGCCGGGCGCCCGCACCGGCATCGTGGTCGTGTCGCTGCACGCGACCAGGCTGGCCGTGGACAACGCGAGAATGCCGAGGGAAAGGCGGGTGGTGGGTGTCTGCATGAGGATTCTCCAATGACGCACGATCGCGTCGGGTTTGGACGCACTCCCGTGAGGAGGGCGCGTGGGGACACGCTCTCCGCGAGCCACCACTGGGCGAGTGCGGACCCGCGGTGGGTGGATTGTGGGGACACGACCGGCCTCCCTCGTCGGAGGGCCGGACCGATTCACGCGGCTGTGGGTCGCACCTCGGCGCCCGAGGCGCGCGACCGCGTCGACCTGTGCGAAGGGAATGTGCCCGCCTGGGACGCGTACGACAGCGAGCATCCGCCTTCGTTAGTGCGTTCTAAACCGATGACAAGAAAGTTCGCATGCTTCAGACTGAGACGGCAGGCGATGGAGGGATGAGCATTTACTCATGCACCCCGCCGCGACGTGCGCCAACATAGGCGCTCGCGATTCGCGAGTGAATGATGCAGATCACCAGACCGGGCGAAAATGTCGATCGCGCGCGTGTCGACGGCGACGGGCGCAAAGACCTTTGCCACTCCACGTGATTTGTCCCGGATGTAGCTTCACATCATGGTCTCGCTGCTCGACATCATCGGCCCGGTCATGGTCGGGCCTTCCTCGTCCCACACAGCCGGCGCATGTCGGCTGGGTCTCCTCGCCCGCGGGCTCGTCGGCGGAACGCCGGAGACGGCGGCGATCGAGCTGCACGGCTCGTTCGCCAGAACCGGCGAGGGTCACGGAACCGACAAAGCGATCGTCGCCGGTCTCATGGGCTTTCGTCCCGACGACGATCGCATCCGCATGGCGCTCGACATCGCCGAACGTGACGGGCTCCGCTACACGTTCGACAAGACGACGCTCGACGAGGAGGCTCACCCGAACACGGTGCGCATCTCGCTCGAGCGCGGCGACCGCTCCGCCGTCATGGTCGGATCATCGCTCGGTGCCGGACGGGTGCTGGTCTCCGAGATCGACGGCTTCCCGGTCGAGGTGTCCGGCAACTACCACACGATCGTGCTCGTGGCGGAGGACGTTCCGGGGTCCGTGGCGCGCATTGCGACGTTGCTCGCCGAGGACGGCCTCAACATCGCGACGCTGCGCCTGACCCGAAAGAAAAAGGGCGGCGACGCGTTCATGGTCATCGAGCTGGACGAATATCCCGACGAGCGAGTACGCGACCACATTCGCGCCCTGCCCTGGGTGCGGTGGGCGTACCGGCTCGACAAGGTCTCGGCGTAAGCGGGTCGCGCAGCCGCGCCGACGTGCACGGTAGATTTCGACCATGTACAAGTCGCTCGGGCTTGCCGTCGCCGACGCCGAGGCGCGCGGTATTTCGTTGTCGCGGCTCGCGCTCGAAACCGAGTCGGAGGACCAGGGCCGGCCAGTCTCGGAGATTCGTGACGTCCTGCGGCGCGCACTCCATGTAATGAAGGGCGCCGTCGAGCGTGGGCTCACGGGCGATCTCAAGTCGGCATCCGGGCTCGTTGGCGGCGACGCCGCCAAGCTCGCGCATGGTCCGCCCGGCCCGCTCGCCGGCACCCCGTTCCGCGACGTCCTCGCCCGCGCGCTCGCCGTGCAGGAGGTCAACGCCGCGATGGGCGTTATCGTCGCGGCGCCCACCGCCGGCGGCGCGGGCGTGCTGCCGGCGGTGCTCACCGGCCTGGCCGCGGCGCGCGACATCGGCGACGAGCAAGTCGTCGACGCGTTGGCGACCGCGGGATTGATCGGCGCGGTCGTCGCCGAGCGAGCATCGCTTTCCGGGGCCGAAGGCGGATGCCAGGCCGAGACAGGCGCCGCCGCCGGCATGGCCGCCGGCGCCGGAACGGAGATGTTGGGTGGGACGCCGGCGCAGGTCGCGCATGCCGTGGCGCTCGCCCAGCAAGGCACGCTCGGCCTGGTCTGCGATCCGCTGGGCGGGTTGGTCGAGCTGCCGTGCGTCTTTCGCAACGCCACTGGCGCCGCCATTGCCCTTGCCGCGATCGAGATGGCACTCGCCGGCATCACGTTCGCCATTCCCGCCGACGAGGTCATCGATACCATGGGCGACATCGGGCGGGAGATGGACGTGCGATATCGCGAAACCGCCGGCGGTGGCCTCGCCGCGACTCCCACCGGACGCCGGCTGGCGCGAGAGCGGCTGGTGCAGATCAAGCGCGGCTGACGCCGTGCGGCGGAGCTAGCGTACCAAGGCCCCGCCGCTTCATTGTTTACGCGGTAGCTGAAACGAGCCCGTCGTTCGTCCGTAGGTTCTTGCGCACCCCCTTCGCCAAGGATTCGCGATGGTCACCAAAGAAGAGATCGAAGGCTTTCTCGACCGGCTGGGCACCGAGGGCGCGAGCTACACCGAAGTCGAGCCGGGGCTCTGGGTCGTCCGGCCGAGCGGAGAGCTCGATTTCAGCGTCGTCGTGCACTACTCGCCGCCAGTCGTGCTGCTTCGGGTCAAGGTCATGGCGCTGCCGACCGAGGCAGGCGCGCTTGCCACGTTGAGTCGCCGGCTGCTCGAGCTCAACGCGACCGATCTCGTGCACGGATCGTATGGCATCGAGGAGGACTCGATCGTCATGACCGAGACGCTCGAGCTGTCGCACCTGGACTACGAGGAGTTTCTCGCGGCCTTCGAGAGCATCACGGTCGCGCTGGCGTCCCACCTCCGTGAACTCGGCACGTACCGCGAGGTACACTGACACATGGGCATCTTCGATAGACTCTCGACCGTGCTGCGGTCGAACATCAATGATCTGATCTCCCGGTCCGAAGACCCGGAGAAGATGTTGAATCAGATCCTCGTCGACATGCGATCGCAGTTGGCCAAGGCCAAGCAGCAAGTCGCCACCGCGATCGCCGACGAGAAGCGCCTGCGCGACCAGGCCGACGCCGAGTTCCGCCAAGCGCAGGACTGGGAACAGAAGGCGATGCTCGCGATCAAGGAGAGCCGCGACGACCTCGCCAAGCAGGCCCTCATGCGCCAGGGCGAGCACGTGTCGCACGGGCAGCAGCTCGAGCAAACGTGGGAGCAGCATCGCCTCGAGACGGAAAAGCTCAAGAACTCCCTGCGCGATCTCAACGACAAGATCGAGGAGGCCAAGCGCAAGAAGAACCTCCTCATCGCCAGGCAGCGTCGGGCGCAGGCGCAGAAGCGCATCGCCGAGACGATGTCGTCGCTCTCCGAGAAGTCGGCGTTCGAGGCCTTTGCGCGCATGGAGGAGCGGATCGAGAACAACGAGCGCCAGCTCAAGGCCTCGATCGAGATCGAGGAGGAGTTCACCGGCGACCGGCTCGCGCAAGATTTCAAGCAGCTCGAAAGGGGCGCCGCCGCGGGCAGCGTCGACGTCCAGCTGCTCGCGCTCAAGCAGAAGATGGGCATGCTCCCTGCCGGATCGCCCGAAAAGAAAGCCATCGGCGCCGGCACGCGCGACGAAGAAGAAGTGCACGCCGAGATCGAGGATGCCACGAGCGACGATAAGCGATAAGTGAGCAACGACACACCACCAAGGGGGTCGCGCTTCAAGTTCGCGCCGATCCTGACGGCGACGGTCCTGACCATCCTGCTGCTTTGGATGTTCAAGACCGTCGCCAATGTGTTCGTGCTCCTGCTGCTCGGCGTGCTGGTGTCGCTGTACCTGCGCGCGCTGGCCGACTGGATCGAGAACAAGACCGGCGCACCGGAGCGAATCGCCTTTCTCGCGGCGGTGCTTGGCACGGTTGGCGCGGTCGTGTTGCTCTGCTGGGTCCTCGTGCCGCCGGTGATCGATCAAACGCGTCAGCTGTTCCTGGCGCTGCCGCGCTTCATCGCCGGCTGGGAAGCGGGGATCGACCAGCTGGCCGACCGCATGCCGGGGCTACGCGACCTCGTCGGGCCCTCCGGCGATCACCGCACCCTCAAAGCCGCGTACGATCAACTGAGCGGCCTGCTCGGAAGTATTCCGAACCGCGTGTTCGAGGCAGTACACCTCGCAATCAACGTGTTCGCCGTCGGCGTGATGGGCATCTACCTCGCGCTCCATCCCGCGCTCTATCGCGAGTGGCTGATCGCGCTCTTTCCACCGATCCACCGCGATCTCGTCCGCGACGTTCTGGTCGATCTCGCCGATTCGCTCCGCGCCTACATCGTCGGCCAGCTGCTCACGATGACGTTTCTCGGCGCGATCACGGCGCTCGGCCTGTACGTGCTCGACGTGCCGTTCTGGCTGCCGTTCGGCATCTTCACGGGGCTCGTCGCGATCATTCCGTTCTTCGGCACCCTGCTCTCGACGACCCTCCCCGCGCTGTTCGTCCTCACCGGACCGGGCTACCACGGCTTCAGCCCGTTCGGGCACGCGCTGCTCGTCGTGGGACTCGGCGTCGTCGTCCACCTCATCGAGGGAAACGTCGTCTCGCCGCTCGTGATGTCCAAGAAGGTCGATCTGCCGCCGGTGCTCACGATCATGTCGGTCCTGGTGATCGGGCAACTGCTAGGCGGGATCGGGCTCCTCGTCGCGCTGCCGACGCTCGTCACGGTGATGGTGATCGTGCGGCGGATTCTGATCAGCCGGATCTACGAGGGGCAGGGCTTCCGGCGGACAACGCGCGAACGGCCGCTGGTGTTGCGGCTACCCGTTCCGGGTGGAGGCGTGATCGCTCCGCCCGGGCCTCCGCTCGACGTGATCAGCGACGCCGAGCGGGCGGGGCTCCGGCGGAGCGCGTAGTCGCCCCGCCGTTCTCCACTGCCGTCCGCGACTACGGGCGCACCGCGTGCGCCGCGCGGAAGGTGTCCATCATCCGGAGCATCTCGGCATCCGTCATCGGCTGCCACCCATGCGGCTTCATGGGCCGGCCGTACTCGAAGGTGAAGTTCGCCCGCGGATTCTCGAGCTTTGCCGCGGCATCTTCCATTCGGTAGACGGCGAGATTCAGGTAGTAATTGTCCATGTCGCCGACGTAGACGTGCATCTTGCCCGTGAGCAGCGGACCATTGCGGCTCCAGTTGCGCACGAGGTTCTCGGTGAGGTCATATCCCTTGTCGCGCCACCAGGCGGCGACGGACGGGTCGATCGTGCCCGTGAGCCGGTCCCACAGCCGGCGCGGATAGCCGTCGCTGCCGATCGGCCCGTAGGCGGCGTCCCACGCATCGAACTGCTGTCCGCTCCGGGCTTTGCTCCCGAGGACGGCCTCGAGCTGGCTCATCTTGCGCTGCGAGAGCAGCGGCTGGCCTTCCGGCGTGCGCGACATGTACCGCTCGGGCCACGGCGGCGTGCCTTGGTTCGGCACGAACGCGTTGGTGTCGCTGTAGATGTCGACGAGCTGATTGCGGTGGAAGTCGACGGGATCGGGATACAGACACCAGGCGCCGCCAAAGAAGTCGGGACGCTGGATCTGGAGCGCCGCGCATTCCCACCCGCCCGTCGATCCGCCCGTGAGAAAGCGCGCGTTCGGTTCGGGGATCAGGCGGAACTGTTTTTCGAGCAGCGGTACGAGCTCGGTGAGCAGCGCGTCCTGATACGGACCATTGTTCACCGAGTTCACCGCGTACGAGTCGTCGTAGTACGGCGTGGGATGCTGCCACGTGATGGCGACCATGCGCGGGAAGTCGTCGCCCATCCACGCTGTCGCGAACTCCCAGCCGGGCTCGCGCGCCGTCTGGCGGAGGCGTGCCGCGCGCTGCTCCGGCGTTTCGTTCCCCGGCTGCTCGGTGAATCCGAACGGTGCGCCCAGGCCGAAATGTCCCTGGATGTAGACTGCCGGATAGCGACGCGCCGGCTCCTCGTCGAAGCCTTTCGGCAGCAGTACCGTGGCGCCGATGTACATCGGGCGGCCCCAGAACCTGGAAAGCAGCTGGCTCTGGATCTTGACGCGTTTCACCCAGCGCGTGTCCGCCGGCACCGCGAGTGGCGGCAGGGCGCGGGAGAGCGACAGCTTGATCGCCGATTTCGCGGCCGGATCCCAGTGCACACGCTGCACGGCGCTCACGAGGTTTCCCGGCGACGTGCTGAAGTGTTGTCCCTCCCACTGGTCGTTGTGCACCCAGATCACGTGGCCGTGGGCGCGCGCGAAGCGCGTATACGGCTCGAGCATTGCCTGCACGTAGTAGTCGCCCGCCGGAACGTTCGACAGCGACTCGTACGGGAAGCCGAGCGTCTTCGCATCGATCGCGAACGAGCTTCCGGGACTCCATTGCTCGACGTCGGCCCCAAAGAACGGGACACTACCGCCGTACGATCCCGCCTGGAGGCGTGGCTCGCGCGCTTCGTTGCTCGCGAAGAACACGAAGACGCGCCCGGTCATGGCAGTCGGCGCGACGCTTCGGTCGAGCGCGATCTCGACGCGCTGCGCGCGCATCGTCGTCGGAGCTTGGAGCACGGCGGTGGTGATGAACGCGAGTT
>DATJIZ010000090.1:0-33774 GCA_035492735.1 Gemmatimonadaceae bacterium
TGTGGTCGTGAATCGTGCCAACCGGCCGGCCGCCCACGGCGATCTCGCTGCGCTCGTCGCCGTGCTTGCTGTGTGGCACCTCGGAAGTGAGCTCCGGCGTCTTGAGATCCCACATCGGGTACCGCGACGTCACCATCGGGATGGTCGCGAAGTTGTATTCCGGCGGCGGCGACGGGATCGACCACTCGAGCGTGCCACCGCCCCATGGATCGGGCCCGGCAATCTCGCCGTTCTTCCGGCTCGTCCAGATGTTCCAGAGCCCGAGGATGACGGCGACCGCCTGAATGTACGCGCCGATCGAGCTCATGAGATTGAAGATCTCCCAGCCTTGACCGGCGTCGTACGTGTAGATGCGCCGCGGCATGCCGTACAACCCCGACCAGTGCATCGGCATGAACGTCAGGTTCACGCCGATGAAGAACAGCCAGAAGTGCCAGTTGCCGAGCTTTTCGCTCATCAGCCGGCCGGTGATCTTGGGGAAGTAGTAGTAAACGCCGCCGAACAATCCCATCAGCGAGCCGGCGACGAGCACGTAGTGGAAGTGCGCGACGATGAAGTAGGTGTCCGTCTGCTGCAGGTCGGCCGGCGGCGACGCGTGCATCACGCCCGAGATGCCGCCGATCACGAACAGGCCGACGAGCGAGATCGCGAATTTCATCGCGACGGTGAAGCGCAGGTTGCCGCCCCACATCGTGAAGATCCAGTTGAAGATCTTCACGCCCGTGGGGATCGCGATCAGCATCGTCGTCACGGCGAAGACCGAGTCGGCGATCGGACCCATGCCCACGGCGAACATGTGATGCGCCCACACACCGAAGCCCAGGAACGCGATGAGGATTCCCGAATAGACCATCACCGGATAGCCGAAGATGGGCTTGCGGCTGAACGTGGGCAGGATCTCCGAGACCAGGCCGAACGCCGGCAGGATCAGGATGTAGACCTCGGGGTGGCCGAAGATCCAGAACAAGTGCTGCCAGAGCAGCGGATCGGCGCCCGCCGTCATCGTATAGAAGTTCGTCCCGAAGAACCGGTCGAACTGCAGGAACACGAGGGCGATCGTGATGACCGGAAACGCGAGCACGAGCAGGAACTGCACGACGAACGCCATCCACGTGAACATCGGCATGCGCATGAGGTTCATGCCGGGCGCGCGCATGTTGATGATCGTCGTGATGAAGTTGAACGCCGCGGCCAGCGACGACACGCCGAGGATCTGCAGGCCGAGCATCCAGAAATCGATGTTGAGGCCCGGGTTGTACGGCATCGTCGTGAGCGGCGCGTAGCCGAACCAGCCGCCGTTGGGCGCGGCGCCGATCAGCCACGAGGAGTTCATGAACAACGAGCCGAACAGGTACACCCAGTAGCTGAACGCGTTGAGCCGCGGAAATGCGACGTCGCGCGCGCCGATCTGGAGCGGAATGAGGAAGTTGAAGAACGCCGCCGACAACGGCATCACGACGAGGAAGATCATCGTGGTGCCGTGCATCGTGAACAGCATGTTGAAGACTTCGGCCGACACGACGTGCCCGTTGGGTCCCTGCAGCTGGATGCGCATGATCAGCGCTTCGATGCCGCCGACGGCGAACCAGGCGAGCGCCGTGTACATGTACAACGCGCCGATTCGCTTGTGATCGACGGTGGTGAGCCAGCTCCAGAGCCCGGTCTTGCCGTATGCCTCTTCGGCGGTGTAGGGGACTCCAACAGCAGCTGTTGCCATTCTCTCGGATCTCCGAATTCGGCGTTCGTTATTTCAGTGTCTGCAGGTACGCCACGATGTCGGCGATCTGCTGGTCGGTGAGACCAGGCGACATTTTCGCCTTCGTGATGGGGTCGTACTCGCCGGCGCCGAGCGTCAACATGAGCACCCCGGGCTTCATCACGCGCGCGTTCTTGATCCAGCGCGCGAGGTGCCGCGCATCGTTGGGATAGAGCCCGGCGGCGATCGTCGTGCGCGACGCGATGTGCGTGAGGTTCGGGCCGACGACGCCGACCATCATCGGGTTGCCCTTGATCGTGTGGCAGCCCAGACACGCGCCGGCACCGACGATGAGCTTTGCGCCATTCGCCGGATCACCCTTGCCCAGCAGGTTGTCGTCGAACGCGAGGTTCGCCGGAAGCGGCGTCTCCGGAATCGCGTACTGCGGCAGCTTTTCTCGCGGGAACGCGATGAATCCGGCCTGGGTCACCTGCGCAACAGGCGCTGGCGTGCTGTCCGTCTTCGGCACGCCGGCGCCAGGGCGGCCAGCCAATGGAACGGTCGGGCTGGTGACGTTCGCCTGCGTGGCTCCGGGCAGGGGCGTTCCAGCCGCGGGCTCCTGCTGGTGCTTGGCCCAGCTCTCGAAATCCGCTTGCGTTACCGTGAACGTCTTGAAGCGCATGTTCGCGTGGCTCGTCCCGCAGTACTCCACACAAGCGCCATTCCACGCATTTGCCGTCGTAGAGTCGGGTGTGTACCACAAGTAGTTCGTGTGATTCGAGACGAGATCGCGCTTGCCCGCGAGCGCCGGAACCCAGAAGGAGTGGATCACGTCCTGGGTCCTGAGCGTGAAGTTGACCGTGCGGCCGATCGGCAGGTAGAGCTCGTTGGCCGTGACGATTCCGTACTGCGGGTAGCGGAACTCCCACCACCACTGATGTCCGATCACTTCGACCTGCAGCGCGTCGGAGCGAGCCTTCGCCTGCGTCTTGAAGATCGTTCGGACCGTGGGGATCGCGATGAGCACCAGGATGAGGAACGGGACGACCGTCCAGGTGATCTCGAGGGTCGTGTTCCCGTGGACGTGCTTGGGCGCAGGCTGGCCGGGCCGGCTGCGGTACCTGATCAGGGTGATGACCAGGATGGCTTCGACAAAAATGAAGACCGCCGTCCCGGCGTAGATGAGGATCTTGAACAGGAAATCGACATCCCGATTGAAATCCGTCCGCTGATGGAAGATCGAATCGGGGTGGTTCTGGCCGCACGCGGCGAGCAGCAGCGCGAAGCCGACCGTCAACGCGGTCGCACCCAACCTACGGGTACCCGACCGGCGCAGGCGGGCAGGAAAAGGCATGAGCTGTCCTTGTACCGGCGTTCTGAGCGTGAATACCATGTCACGCTCGGTTCAAATTGTGTCGGAGCAAGCGGAACCTACCGGCTCCGATAGGTCAAATCAAGCGAGCCACCTCGGCAGTAGTCGCTTTCCCGACAGCGGGTTACGCGGCGTCAGGTCCCGTGCCGTCGGGCGCGGAATCGTCGGGTATTGCGTGCTTGTCCTTCGTCTGCGCGGCCGCGATCTCCAGCGCTTGGCGGATCTGCGCGACGCCCTCGCGCAGCGCGCGCACGCGCACCTGCTCGCTCGAGCCCCGCGACGCGGCGAGGTTCACGCCCGTCACCTGATCCGCGAGCATGCCGAAGTAGCCCTTCAGATTTTCCGCGAGCGCCGGCAACTGGCGCCGCAGGTTCATCACGAACGCGCCCGTCGGCTGATTCCGCTTGAGCGCCATGGCGTATTGCTCGACCAGCCCGTGAATGCGCTGCAACTGCAGGGTCGCGTCTTCCAGAGCCCGCATTTTGTTCAGACCGGCCGTGTCGAGTTTGACCGTCGCCATCACTTGACCCGCTCGAGTCGTGGATTTTCGTGGAGCCGGCGTCCCGCTTTGGCCTCCGGCTTTCCATTCACCTGCACGATGTCCGCGGTGAAATCATACCGACCGTCATACAGCGCGGCGCCCACGCCGTACGCGTCGACCGGAACGCCGTCCTCCTCGAAGGCGCGGATTCGCTCCTCGTCGAGTCCGCCCGATACGACGATCTTGACGTCGCCGAAGCCCTCCGCGTCGAGTGCATTGCGCACGTTCCAGACGAGCGTCGCGTTGACCCCGGTCGGCTTGAACGTCCCCATCTGCGGCACGACCGACTTGTCGACCATGTTCTCGGCCGTATCCAGCCGGACACCCCACAGCTGGCCCTCGAGCGAGCGCGCCACGTCGAGGCTGGCCTTCACGCAATCATTGGCGTAGTCGACGAGCGCGATCACGTCCACGCCCGGGACCGCTTCAGCGAACCGCTTGGTCGCCTTGACCGTGTCGCCACCGTAGGCGGCGATCAACGCGTGGGGGATCGTGCCCACCGCGTTGCCACCGAACAGCGACGCCTGTGCCTGGGTCGAGACCAGCTTCACGCCGCCGATCATGGCCGCATAGCCATCGCCGGGCTGCGCGCAATAGACGTCGTCGCGCGCGCCAAAGAACATGACGGGCTTCGACTCCGCCGCGTCGCATAACATTTTGGCGTTCGTACAGATCCGGGTTCGTCGAGCAAGAACGCCGAGGCACACCGTCTCGAGAAACCCGAAGGTGTCGTACGGCCCTTCGATGGTGAGCACCGTGTCCCAGCTCTCGTAATGATCGCCCTCATACAGGGCGTGCACGGTGAGCGCGCTCCAGTCGTCGGCGCACAGCTTGAGCACGGCAATCGCTTCGTCGATGCCGCTCACCCAGCCCTCGTCCTTGCCTGAGAGCTGCATCAGCACCGCCGGCGTCCGCTTGTCCTGTCGAAGTACTTCGCGCGCTCTCACGAAGTAGGCATCGGTGTACAACCCTGCCTTGATCTCGTCGACCGGCAGCCTGAAGGCCGCAGGGTCGACACGTTTGCGACGGCGAGGGGGCATCTGGAGGGCTCGAGTGGCTCGAGAGCGAAACGGCTAAGGCTTACGCGCGGCCGATCATCTTTTCCGGGTCAAGCACCTCATCCAATTGCTCGCGCGTCAACAGCCCTCGCGACAGCACGATCTCGTACACTCCGCGGCCGCTGTCCAGGGCCTCCTTCGCGACGGCCGTCGCGTGCTCGTAGCCGATCACGGGGACCAGCGCCGTCACGATCCCGATCGACTGCTCGACGAATTGGCGCATCCGCGCGGGATTGGCCGTCACGCCCTCGACGCACCGTTGACGAAGCACCACGCAGCCGTTCTTCATCATCTCGATGCTGCGCAACAGTCGGTAAGCGATCACCGGCTCGAACACGTTGAGCTGCAGCTGTCCGGCCTCCGCGGCGAGCGTCACCGTCACATCACCGCCGATCACGTCGAAGCAGACCTGGTTGACGACTTCGGGGATCACGGGATTCACCTTGCCGGGCATGATCGACGATCCGGGCTGCATCGGCGGCAGGTTGATCTCGCCCAGTCCGGCTCGCGGTCCGGAGCTCAGGAGCCGCAGGTCGTTGCAGATCTTGGACAACTTGACGGCGCAGCGCTTGAGGACGCCTGACAACTGCACGAAGGCGCCGGTGTCGGCCGTGGCTTCGACCAGATCCGGCGCCGTGATGAGCGACAAGCCCGTGATGCGCGACAGTTCCCGGCACACGACCTCCGCGTACCCCGGCGGCGTGTTGATCCGGGTCCCGATCGCCGTTGCGCCCATGTTGATCTCACGGATCAGCGCCTGCGCCTCGCCGAGCCGGTCGACGTCTTCGGCCATCGTGTGGCCGAACGCGGTGAACTCCTGGCCGAGCGTCATCGGGACCGCATCCTGAAGCTGCGTGCGTCCCATCTTGATGAACGCGCCGAACTCCTCGCCCTTGGCCAGGAAGGCAGCCACGAGCTCGGTCATCGCACGTCGCAGGTCCTCGATGGCATTGTGAAGCGCGAGCTTTACCGCCGTGGGGTAGACGTCGTTCGTCGACTGGCTGAGGTTCACGTGGTTGTTCGGATGGACCGCCGCGTAGTCGCCGCGTGGCTTGCCCAGCAGCTCGAGCGCGCGGTTCGCGATCACCTCGTTGGCATTCATGTTGGTCGAAGTGCCGGCGCCGCCCTGGATCATGTCCACCACGAAGTGCTCATGATGCCGGCCGGCCCGGATCTCTTGCGCAGCGCGCTTGATCGCGTCGGCGATTGTGGCATCGAGCAAGCCGCACTCGGCGTTTGCGACCGCCGCGGCTTCCTTGACCGCGGCGAGTGCCTGGATGAGCACGGGAAACTCGCGCAGTGCAATGCCGGTGATCGGAAAGTTCTCGAGCGCGCGCAGCGTCTGGACGCCGTACAGCGCCTCTTCCGAGACATCGCGATCGCCGAGGAGGTCGTGCTCGCGGCGCGTCGTGGCGCCAGTGAATCCGAGCGTGCGGCCGTGCCCGACCAGCGTCGCGTCCGTCGCCGCGAGCCGCTGCGCAATCGACCGTGCCGCGCGACCAATCAACGCCGCGTACAAGGTCGGGTACTCCTTCACCATCGTGCGCACCTGGTCGGCGGTGAGCTGGAACACCTCGGTTCGTTGAAGCGCGCGCGCGCTCGTACCGTGTGGCAGCTCGTCGAGCAGCAGGCCTTCGCCGAGCGCTTCGCCAGGCCCCAACGTGACGAGGCGAACGGGACGGCTTTTGAGCCCCTTCTCGATCGCCACGGCGCCGGAGACGATGATCGCGAGGAACTCTCGCGGTGATCCTTCGTCGAAGATCACCGTCTGTGGTTCGTAGATGATCTCGGTGACCAGCTTGGCGAGTTGGTGCAGCGCCGAATCGGTGAGGCCTTCCAGAAACTGCGTGCGGCGCAAACGGTCGCGGACGGAGGCGGACATAGGCAGCAGGAAGATAACGCCCGCGGTTTGACTATCTATCGCCGCCCGCCGCCCGCCGCCCGCCGCCCGTGGCTGGCGGACTCCGGATGCAGTAAGATTGACCCCAACTGCCATCCCGCTCGATCGCGGAGGTCGTATGTCCGTTTCACGCCGTGATTTTCTGGGGACCGGCGCCGCCGCGGCGGCCGGTCTGGCCCTACCCAAGCTCGCGAGTGCAATGCCCGTGGTCACGGTTCGGGAGCGCTCGGAGCCAGTCGGCTCTGCATTTGCCGGCCGGCCCGTGGTCATTTCGGCGGCAAACGGCTACACCAAGGACGACAGCGGAAAGCAAGGCATCAAGGTCGCGTACGACATGGTGGCCGGCGGCGCCGATCCGCTCGACGCGATCGTCTCGGGCGTCCAGATCGTCGAGCTCAACCCGCACGACCAGTCGGTCGGTCTCGCCGGGCTCCCCAACGAGGACGGCGTCGTGCAGTTGGATGCGAGCTGCATGCACGGGCCCACCAAGCGCGCCGGCGCCGTCGGCTGCCTCGAGGACATCGCGACGGCCGCGGCGGTCGCGAAGGCCGTGATGGATCGCACCGATCACATCATGCTCGTCGGCGAAGGGGCCAAACGCTTCGCCGTGGAAATGGGCTTCAAGCCGCAGAACCTCCTCACCGACGAGAGCCGCGAGGCCTGGCTCCGCTGGAAGTCCAAGCTCAATCCGAGCGACAACTGGCTCGATCCGGTGGACGAGCCGCCGCACGGCCGCCCTGCGACCGGCGGCTCCAAGCGGCCGTCGCGCGACTTCGATACCACGGGCGTTCACGTCTATTACGACGCCAGAGGCGTCCCGTACACGTACGGCACGATCAACATGAATGCCGTCACCTCCGCCGGCGACATCGCGTCGGTGACGACGACGAGCGGCCTCTCGTGGAAGATTCCCGGTCGCGTGGGCGACTCGCCGATCATCGGCGCCGGCCAGTACTGCGACAACGAAGTCGGCGCCGCCGGCTCCACGGGCCGCGGCGAAGCGAACATCAAGGTGTGCGGAGCGTTCCTGGCCGTAGAGTTCATGCGCCAGGGCATGGCACCGCAGGCCGCGCTCATGAAGGTGATGGAGCGCGTCATCGCCATGACGGAGAAGCGGCTGCTGAACGAGAACGGCCGGCCGTACTTCCAGCTCCAGTATTACGCCGTGAACAAGAAGGGCGAATACGCGGGTGCCTGTGCCTACGAAGGCTCCAAGTTCGCCGTCGCCGACGCGAACGGAGCGCGACTCGAGGATTGCGCGTTCCTGTTCCGCAGGGACGAGCAGCCGAAGGGGCCGCTCAGCGGCGTGATGATCAAGCCGTAGTGACGCGCGCCATCCGCGTCGGCGCGTGGGTGGTCGTCCTGGCGCTTGCCGCGTATCAGGCATACGCCAGCCGTTACACGGTGGGGCCGGACGGGATCGCGTATCTGGACTTGAGCGACGCCGTGGTGCGAGGCCGCTGGTCCGGGCTGATCAGCCTTTATTGGAGTCCGCTCTACCCGGTGCTGATCGGCCTTGCGCGGCTCCTCTTCGGAACGGGCGCGGAGCGCGAGGTCCCGATCGTGCACGTCGTGAACGTCGCCGGCCTCGTGGCGACATTCGCAACCTATGAGTATTTCCTCAGCGGCGTCTTGCGGCTTGCCCGCCGGGTTCGGGGCTCACCGCTCGGCGGCGTTTGGGCGCGCGCGGCCTGCTACGCGCTGTTCATCTGTGTGGCGTTCACGCTCACGCCGCTCGAGCTCACGACGCCCGATCTGTTCGCCGCTGCCGCGGTGTTCGCCGCGTTCGGCGCGTTGCTGCAGATTCGCGATCCGCTCAGCTCCGATTCGCGTGCGGCAGTCGTGCTGGGGATGTCGCTCGGCGTTGGCGGCCTCGCGAAGTCATTCCTGATTCCCTGGGCGGTCGTGTGCATCGTGGTGGTCGTCTTGGCCACGCGGCGATCGCGCGGCACACTGACGCTTGCAGTCGTGCTGCCGTGGCTGATCATCCTTGCGCCCTGGGTCGCCACGCTGTCGAACAAGGCCGGCCGGCTCACCTTCGGCGATGCGGGTCGGCTGACGTACGCCTGGTACGTCAACAATCAGAACGCGCCGTCGCTCGGCGGCGTCCCGTCCGGCGCGCGGACCGCGGTCACCGACAGTATCCTGCCCGGCACCGGCGTCACCGGCGATGCGCCCGGCACGGATCCAATGTGGTTCGACCCGGCGCGCTGGAATGCGTCACTCAGGCCGCATTGGGACGCACGCGACCAGCTGGAGACGACCGCAACCTTGGGACGGTTCTACCTGGAGAACCTGGCACCGCTCCTCTTTCTCACACTACTGATCGCGGCGGCGCCGGCCGGGTCTCGGCGATTGGCCTGGAAGCAGACGTGGGTCGTGATCGTGCCCGCCGTCGCGGGGCTCGCTGGATACGCGGTCGTACTCGTTACCGCCCGCTATATCATGCCGTTCGTGCTTGGCGGAGCGCTCGTGCTCCTGGCGGCGCTGCCGCTCGGACGGCGCATTCACCCGCTTGCCGCCTTGCTCGGCGTTGCCGTGCCAATCCTGCTGGAAGCGCTCGATCTGCGGAGCGCCGTCGCGCTCGCGCTGGTGATCTCGATCGTGGGAGGGCTGGTCGCCGGTGTGGTGGTGAGTACGCGTCGTCGGGTCATCTGGATGGTCGCGGTGGTTCTGGGGATGGGCATCACGCGGGTCGTACTGCCGGCATCGTTCCCACCGATCCTGTTGCCGGGCGGGGCAGCGCTCGCCGCGGCGATTTGGTTGTTGTCGAGGCGCGCGATCCAGACCGGGCATCCGGTTCGCTTCGCCCGGCGACTCGAGGCGGCGCTCGGTGTTGCCATTGCGCTGTTGCTGATCGTGCGCTTTGGCGCGCGGCTCGCGCAAGACGCGCGCGCGGTGGATCGCTCCGCCTCACCGGTTTGGGGCAACCTGTCCTGGCGCATCGCGAATGACCTGACGCGGCACGGTATCGGACCCGGCACCCGGATCGCCGTCATCGGGCCTCACGCGGAATCGTATTGGGCGCGCACGGGCCGGCTCACGATCGTTGCCAGCGTGCCGGGTCCGGTGGTGCGGGATTTTTGGCGACTCGCCCCATCGGCGCGCGACGCACTCCTCGCGCGCTTTCATGCGGCGGGCGCGACGGTCGCCATCGCGTCGGTCGGGCCTGAGGTCGGCGCGCCGGACAGCAGTTGGACGCCGGTGCAGTTCCGCGGCTGGATCCGGCCTCTGGGTCCAGCGAGCGCCCGCTAAGCTTTGGCTGGCGCGAGGGTGGCTGGCGCGTGGAGCTCGGCCGATCGGGACATCGACGGCGCCGCGCCCGAGGCCGGATTACTGTCGCGTTCCTGCGGCGACAGCTTGAGATTGGCGACCAACCGCGTGAGGCGCTCCGCGGCGCCGGATAGGGTCGATGCCGCTGCGGCGATCTGTTCCGTGCTCGCGCTCTGCTCCTCGCTCGAGGCGGCTACTTCCTCCATCGCCGCCGCGAATGATTCGGTGCCCTCGGCGAGACTGTCGAGCCTCGAGCGCATTTCACGAGCAAGCGTGCTCGCCGCGTTTACCGCCTGCTGAATCGACGACGTCCACGCATCGGCATCGGCCACCGCCGTCTCGATCTGGCCAAACGACCGCGAGCCCTGCTCGGTCGCCTCGCGCACGGCGCGGACCGTTTCCACTGTCCGCTCGGTCGACGCTCGCGATTGATCGATTCCGCTCAGCACCTCGGTCACCACGCGTTCGGTTCGCTCCGCGGCGTCCGACGACATCGCGGCGAGCCGCCGGACTTCCTCGGCGACGACCGCGAACCCATGACCGTGTTCGCCGGCCCGCGCCGCTTCCATTGCCGCGTTGAGCGCCAGCAGCTTGGACTGGCGTGCGAGCTTCTGCACGAGCGTGACGAAGCTTCGGACTTCCTCCGATGCCTGCGCGAGCTCGCCAATCGCCGCCGCGCTGGCTTCGACGTCACTGCGGAGTGCCGCGAGCGACCGCGAGCTGTCGTCGAGTCGCCCCCGGTTCTCGAGAGCGAGGGCACGAAGCTGCGCGTTTCGTTCGACGCCCTCCGATGCACCCGCGTCGAGGTTCGCCGCCGCGCCAACGAGATGCTCCGACGAGCCCGCGAGCACCTGAATCGTCTCGGCCATCGTGTTCGCCTGTTGGCTCAGGTCCGCCGCGGTGTGCGCGATCTGCCCGGCCGACGCCGCCATCTCCTCGGAGCTCGCCGTGATCTCGGCTGTCATGCTCTCGGTTTCGGTGGCAGATTCACGCAGCGCGCCGGCGAGCCGACGTAGCTCGTCGATCATTGCTCCAATCGCACGGGCGAGCCGTCCGATCTCGTCATCGGCGCCGATGTCGCGCACCTGCTTGGAGAAATCGCCCGCCGCCACCGCCTCCGCTGCCACGGCCAGTTCCTGTGCCGGCCCGGTGATGCGACGCTCGATGAAACGGCCTCCGAACGATAGCGTCAACACCGTCAGCGCGAGCATCACGGTCAGGCCGATGATCAGTCCGTAGCGCGCGACGTCGTACGCGCGGGCCGCATCCGCCTGGGTCATGTGGGCCACGACGCGCCACCGCCCGCCGTTCGTCGTTGCCACCGCGCCGCGTCGGAGCACCGAATCGCCGACGAAATCGAAGGCGACGCCTGGATCCTCGGTCGAGATCGTCTGGAAGCCGGACAGCCGCTTGAATCGCGCCGCCGGGCCGGAGCTCGCGATGACCTTGCCGGTCGAGTCGACCAGATCGACGCGCATGGTGTTGCCGACGCTGCCTTGCGCGAGAACCGAGTCGACCATCGACAGGCCGAACTTCACCTTGACCACGCCGACCCGCGTGCTCCCGTCACGCACGACGCCGGCCAGCTCGACCACGGTGCGTTGCGTCGCGGCGTCGGCGGTCGCCAGCGCGGTCGTCGTGCCACCGTTCCACGCGGTTTGCCACCAGGTCTCATCGCTCTGGACGAAGTCGGCCGACGGCGATGTGGTCACGGCGTTGTACCCGTACTCGTCGGTCAGCATCACTTCGGCGATTTCGAGCTTGGGCAGAAGGGCGGTGAGGTACTGCTTGGTCGCCTCGTCGACTTGCTGCGACCGCGTCGCTTTGAACATCGCCTCGAGCTGATCGATCGACATCGACGGCAGCTTGCGATCACGTGCGATCTGGGCGCCCTTTTTTGCCGCCGCGATCACCGTCGGCTCGGATGCGATCAGCTCGACCTGCCGCGCGCGCTCGGCGAGCAGCCGGCCGACCAGCTGCTTCGAGAGCGAGGCCGCGTTCTCGATGTGCGTGTCCTCGTCCCCCGCAACCGCCTTCTTCAGGATGACGAGGCCGGAGTAGCCCAGCCCACCGAGAATGACGGCCGCCGCCACGGCGCCGATCGTGATGATTCGGCGTCGCAAGGACCGGCTGCCGTGTCGGCGTGCCGGGTCTGCAGAGGACGTCATACTGGGAGCAGGGTTCATCAGCCGCTAAATTCCGATATCTCCATGACAGAGCCTTCAGATCGAACCGCTGCCGCCCATCCGGCCGAGTACGACCCGGCCGTGATCGAGCGGAAGTGGCAGGACCGCTGGGATGCCAATGGCACCAATCGGACGGACCTCGTTGGCGGGGTACGGCCGTTCTACGCGTTGATGATGTTTCCCTATCCGTCGGCCGAAGGCTTGCACGTCGGCAACCTCTTCGCGTTCACGGGAAACGACATCTATGGACGATTCCAGCGGCTACAAGGGCACACTGTGTTCGAGCCGCTCGGCTTCGACGCGTTCGGCATCCACTCGGAGAACTTCGCGCTCAAGGTCGGCACGCACCCGGCTGACCTGATCCCGCGTAACATCGAGAACTTCCGCCGGCAGCTGAAGCAGGCCGGCCTGATGATCGACTGGACGCACGAGTTGTCCACGACTGATCCGGCCTACTACAAGTGGACGCAGTGGCTGTTCCTGCAGCTGTACAAGCGCGGCCTCGCCTACAAGAAGCGGGCGGCAGTGAATTGGTGCCCGAACGACAAGACTGTGCTCGCCAACGAGCAGGTGATCGCCGGCGAATGCGAGCGCTGCGGCGCCAAGGTCGAGCAGCGTTTCCTGGAGCAGTGGTTTTTCAGAATCACCGATTATGCCGGACGGTTGCTGGCCAACCTCGACTGGCTCGATTGGTCGGAGTCGACGAAGCTGGCCCAGCGCAACTGGATCGGCCGGTCCGACGGAGCCGAGCTGACTTTCCGCGTTCAGGACCTGGAGGATTTCGCGGGCACGGCGACCATTGCGCAGGGTCCGAGCGGCGAGTTCCCCGCGCAGCCGATCGACATTACCGTGTTCACGACTCGCCCGGATACGATCTTCGGCGCCACGTATCTGGTGCTCGCGCCGGAGCACCCGCTGGTCGATGCCCTCACGATCGACGAGCAGCGAGAGGACGTTGGGGCGTACAAGCGGAACGCTGCCAAGCAGGACATCGTCACGCGCAAAGTGAACCGGGACAAGACCGGTGTGTTCACGGGATCGTTCGCGATCAACCCGGCGACGGGGCAGCCGATCCCGATCTGGGTCGCCGACTACGTACTGATGGAGTACGGCACCGGCGCGATCATGGCTGTTCCCGGCCACGACGAGCGCGATTTCGAGTTCGCGAAAGCGTTCGATCTGCCGATCGTCCGCGTCGTCGCGGGGGCCGACGACGGCAATGCCCACGCGCCCCTCGAGACGGCGTACATCGAGACCGCCAATACCCGGCTGGTGAACTCCGGCGAGTTCAGCGGGCTGCCGGTCCTTGAAGCGAAGCGACAGATCACCGGCTGGCTCGCCGACCGAGGCCATGCCCGCCCGGTCGTGAACTACCGGCTGCACGATTGGTGTATCTCGCGCCAGCGCTATTGGGGCCCGCCGATCCCCGTCATCTACTGCGACCGCTGCGGGACCGTTCCCGTGCCGGAGCGCGACCTCCCGGTCGAGTTGCCGTACGTCGAAGACTTCAAGCCCGACGATACGGGGATCTCGCCGCTGGCACGCGTGGAGTCGTGGTATCGCGTCGCCTGCCCCTCGTGCGGTGGGGAAGCCCGGCGCGAGACGGACGTGTCGGACACGTTTCTCGACAGTGCCTGGTACTTCCTGCGCTATCCCAGCACCGACTTCGCCGACGTGCCGTTCGACCCGGTGCTCACCGAAAAATGGCTGCCGGTTACGTCGTACATCGGCGGCAACGAGCACGCGGTGTTGCATCTATTGTATTCGCGTTTCGTGACGATGGTGCTGCACGACGCAGGGCAGGTCTCGTTCGAGGAACCGTACGAGAGGTTCCGCGCGCACGGCATGATCGTGCGCGAGGGCGCCAAGATGTCGAAGAGCCGCGGCAACGTGGTGAATCCCGACGAGTACATCGAGCGCTGGGGCGCCGACACGTTCCGGACGTACCTGATGTATCTCGGTCCGTACGAGGAAGGCGGCGATTTTCGCGATCAGAGCGTCGTCGGCGTGCGGCGGTTCCTCGACCGGCTCTGGAGCTCGGCGTTCGACTCGACGACCGACGGCGCGCCGGATCAAGCGGTCCTCCGCAAGCTGCACCAGACCATCAAGAAAGTCTCCGCCGACATTCCCGCGCTGAGCTACAACACGGCGATCGCCGCGATGATGGAGTACATCAACGTGGTGCGCCGCGGCGAGCGCACGGCACATCGCGACGAGGTCGAGCCCTTGGTGCAGCTCGTCTCGCCATTCGCGCCACACCTGGCCGAAGAGCTCTGGGAGCGGTTGGGCCACGAGGGCAGCATCTTCGACGCTGGTTGGCCGGAGTTCGATCCTGCCATGGCCGCCGAGGACCTGATCACGATTGCCGTGCAGGTGAACGGCAAGATGCGCGGTACGATTCAGCTGCCGAACGGCAGCGGCCAGGAGGCAGCGCTGGAAGCAGCGCTCGCCGCGCCCGCGATCGCGAAATTCGTCCCCGCCGCGCCCAAGAAAGTGATCTTCGTCCCGGGCCGCTTGCTCAATCTGGTGGTATGAGACGCGACCAGCTTCGCACTTGCGCGCGATCGTGCGTACACCGCGTGTCGTAGTCGCGCTCTGACTACGCGACGAGCTTCGCCACCCACTCGCCCACGAAGTACCCCACGAGCGCGACTCCCAGCCCGACAACGAACATGTCGAGGCCCGATCGGAACACGCTTCGGCCGGTGAACACGGATCGTGCCGCGCCGACGATCCAATGTGACGCCATGGCAATGATGAACGACACGACGATCGCCGTCGTGCCCGTCCAGAACAGGAAGGGGAAGACCGGGATGAACGCGCCGACCGCGGTCGCCGCGCCCGTGACCCACGCCTCGCGCATCGGCGACATGTGCGGCTCCCCGATCCCGAGCTCCTCCTGGACCTGTTCGTCGAGCATGCGCCGCGGGTCGTTCATCACCTCGGTGGCCAGCGCGTGTGCCGCGTCGGCCGCCATACCCTTGGCCTCGTAGATCAACGCGAGCTCATCGCGCTCGACTTCGGGCATGAGCGCGATCTCGTCGCGCTCCATCGCGATCTCGTTGGCGTACACCTCCTGCTCGCTCTTGGCGGCGAGATAGCCGCTCGAGCCCATCGACAACGCGTCGGCGATCAGACCCGCGACGCCGGCCACGATCACGGTATGGCGCGCGGACGTCGCCGATGCGCCGATCACCCCGGCGACCAATCCGAAATTCGCCGTGAGACCGTCGTTGAAACCGTACACGACGTTCCGCAGGAATCCACCGGACTCCGTGCGATGCCACGGCTCGCCCATCTTGCCGGAAATCTTATTGAGCGTTTCCGCGTGCTCCGCCGACTCGCGAGCGAGCGTGAGCGATTCCGTCGCCCCAGGCGCGCCCTGCGCCGTCCGGCGGTGCATGTCGAGGTAGCCCTTGACCTCGCGTCCTTCCTCGGCGAGCAGCATCGGCAGCAGGAACCCGGGCCCGAACAGTCGGCCCAAGCTGGCCAGCAGCCGTGTACGCGTGCTCGGTCGGAAGGCGCCGGGCTCTCGCCCATGCTCGCGCAGCAGACGCTCCCAGATCTCGACATGCCGGTCCTCGACTTCGGCCAGGCGCCGGTACAAGTCGCTCTTCGTACGGTCCGGCTCCGCCCCGGCGAGCAGCCGATACAGATACGCCGCGTCGGCTTCGTCCTGCCAGTGATGCTGAAACGTGTCGAGATCGGGCTCGTGGAGCATCGGCATGCCGAAAAGCTAGGCGCCCGCCGCGGCCGCGATAGAGTGGCGGGATCGCCATCGGCGACGGACGGTAAACCCTCGGCGAGCCCCGCCGTGACTCATGTACGCACCCCAACGATTCATGAGGTCATATGCGATTTGCAGCAGTAGTAGCCGCCGTGGCCGCGACGGGCACCCTGGCGCCGTCGGCGCCGGCGCAAAATCCGCGCGTGCGTATCGCCGAGCCACCGGTCACCGCGACCCGCTTTTTCAGCATGCCGCGCGCGGTGATCGGCGTCACCACGTCCAGTTCGGCGTCCAGCCGCGACACCCTCGGCGTGTTCGTGAGCGCAATCCAGAGCGGCAGCCCGGCCGAGAAGGCCGGTCTCGAGGAGGGAAACCGCATCGCGTCGATCAACGGCGTGAGTCTCAGACTGTCGACCGCCGACGTCGACGATCCGGAGATGGCGAGCGTGATGACCCGGCGCCTCACACGCGAGCTCGACAAGCTCAAGCCGGGGGACGAGGTGGACCTGCGGGTCTACGCCGGCGGGCAGTTCAAGAACGTGAAAGTGAAGACGGTCGCCCCCGACGATCTGTATCAGACCGGCGAGCGACGGAACGCCGACGAACGCGCCACGCTCGGGCTACGCATCGGCACCACCGGCAGCGTTCGCGACACCCTCGGCGTCTTCGTCATGGGGGTGGTCGACGATGGGCCAGCGGCGAAGGCCGGGATCGAGGAGGGCAGTCGGATCGCGTCGATCAATGGCGTGGACGTCCGCGTCCGGCGATCGGCTGATGACGCGGATGTGGTCCGCAGCTCGGGTGTGTCGCGCCTCGAACGCGAGATCTCCAAGCTCAAGCCCGGCGACGAGGCGACACTGCGCGTGTATTACAATGGCCAGTATCGAAACGTCGCCGTCAAGTCGGCCCGCCTGAGCGATCTGCCGCGGCGGGGCAGCCGGATCACGATCATGGGCGACGACAACATGATGATGCCGTCGATGCCTCCGATGCCCGCCCGCATCGAGATCGACGGCGCGCAAATTGGCGACGAGGTGCGTCGGGCGCTCGAGACCGCGCGAGGGGCGACGAGCGGCGCGCTGTTCGGCGTCGGTCGGGCGCTCGGACGTTTCGGCAACCGCGTGGTGTGGTGACTCGCCGACGCGGCGGGCGGACCGAACGGCCGCCCGTCGCGTTCACCGTCAGAATTCGACTTGCGCGCCCAGCTCGACCACGCGGTTGGGCGGAATGCCGAAGAACTCCGTCGCCGACCGCGCGTTGCGCGACATGATCACGAATAGCTTCTTCCGCCAGCGGGCCATCTTCGGAAGCACGGCATCGTCCGGCGCCCGGCGCGTGCCGGGTTTGCGTTCGCCGTCGGCGATGATGATTCGCTCGCGACCCAGATAGAAGGTCGTCTCGTTGGGCTTCGCCTTGATGCCCGATTCCCGGGCGCGCTGCAGGATCTCCGGCACATTGGGCTGCTCCATGAAGCCGTACCCCGCCGTGATGCGGTAGAAACCGTGCTCCAGCTTCTCGACCGCCACGCGCTCCGTGGTGCTGATCTCCGGCACTTCGTGGGTGATCACGGACATCAGGATCACCTGCTCGTGCAGCACCTTGTTGTGCTTGAGGTGGTGTAGCAGCACGACCGGAACGCCGTCGTTCGAGGAGGTCATGAACACGGCGGTGCCGGGTACGCGCGGCGGCTTGCGACGCGCGACGTCATTGAGAAAGAGATCGAGCGGCAGTGCGCCCGCGTGCAGTGCCTGATTGAGCAGCCCGCGCCCCTTCTTCCAGGTGCTCATGAGCGTGAACACGGTGAGCGCGATCGCGATCGGCACCCATCCACCGTACCAGATCTTGATCACGTTCGCCGCGAACAGCGAAACATCGATCGCCAGGAAACCGGCGGTAATCGGCACGATGTGCGCGAGCGACCAGTTCCAGCGTGCTCGCGCCACGACGCCGAACAGCAGCGACGTGATGGCCATCGTTCCCGTCACGGCGATGCCGTACGCCGCACCGATCGACTGCGTCGACTGGAATGCCACCACGAGCAGCAGGCAGCCGACCATCAGCACCTTGTTGATCTCGGGAATGTAGATCTGGCCTGCCTCGCTGCGCGACGTGTGCAGAATGGTCACGCGCGGCGAATACCCGAGCTGCACCGCTTGCTGGGTGAGCGAGAAGGCGCCGGAGATCAACGCCTGCGACGCGATCACCGCCGCCATCGTCGCGAGCGCCACCATCGGAATGAGCAATGCGCGCGGCGCCAGCAGATAGAACGGATTGGCGACCGCGGACGGCTCCCGCAGCAGCAATGCACCCTGCCCGAAGTAGTTCAGAAGCAGCGCCGGGAGCACGAGCGCGAACCAGGCGAGTCGGATCGGGCGCTTGCCGAAATGACCCATGTCCGCGTACAGAGCTTCGGCGCCCGTCACGGCGAGGACGACCGCGCCCAGCGTCAGAAATCCGACGCGCCCGTTCTGCTCGAAGAACACCACGCCGTGCCACGGATTGAGCGCCAGCAAGATCCGCGGCTCGCGCGCGATCTCGGCGATTCCCAGCCCCGCGATCGACACGAACCAGAGGCACATGATCGGGCCGAACGCCGTGCCCACCCGGCCCGTCCCGAACCGTTGCACGGAGAACAGCACGAGAAGAATGATCGCCGAGAGCGGCACGATCATTCGCTCGAAGGCCGGCGTCGCGACCTTCAGGCCTTCGATGGCGCCAAGCACCGAGATCGCCGGAGTGATCATGCCGTCGCCGTACAGGAGCGCGGCGCCGAACAGACCCAACGAGATGAGGATGATGCGCCGCTTCGAGTCCGTCCGCCGCCGTTCCTGCTGCAACACCAGCGCGAGCAGCGCGAGAATGCCGCCCTCGCCACGGTTGTCCGCGCGCATGATGAACATCAGGTACTTCACTGCCACGACCAGGATGAGCAGCCAGACGATGAGCGACAGAATCCCATAGACGTTGTCGGTCGTCGGCGGAATCAAGTGCTCCTTGGACGTGAAGCACTGCTGCAGCGCGTACAGCGGACTCGTGCCGATGTCGCCGTAGACGATCCCCAGCGCGGTCAGCGACAGAAAACCGAGGCGCCTGCCCGTCGGATTGGATTCGACGTGACGGCGTTCGCGCATCGTCGAATGGAACCCGGTGAGCGCGGCGCTCGCCGGCGGCGCCGTGGACTCCGGCGACGGCCCGGTCGGCGCAGCAGTGCCGGCCGCGGCAGACGCGGCTTCCGCCGGTGCCGAACCGGCCCCGACTTGTTGCGAGCCGGATGCAGGTTCGGCCCCCGAGTCGCCGCGCCCTCGTGGGTGTGCTGTCATGTAAGCAATGCCGCGGGGAACGCCCGCTTCGTTACCATGAGATCCTGGAGCGGACGAGCGCTTCGCCCAGTACGCAAAAATGGGTCGCGGATTCTCTCCGCGACCCATCTCTCAATCTAGCCCCCGGCGACCCGCAGTCCAGCGGCCTCCGCGGCGCGTCGAGAAAACCGACCTACTTGCGTACGGTGTCGACTTCCGCCAAGGCCTGCCGAATGATATCGCGCAGGCGCTGGATCTTCTCGCGTTCGCGAATGTGCGCTGTTGCTGTCGCGTAAGTGGCGCGAGCAAGCTGCTGAAATGCCTGATTCAGTTCCATCATCGGGGCGTCTGTGAAGCCTTCGACGAAGCGCGAAATTCGCTCGAAGATGTCGTCCACGGTCGAGCTGTGCTCGGCGAGGTACTTCTTACCCTCATCCGTGATCTCGTAGATCTTCTTGCCGCCCTCTTCCGGCACCACACGGGCATAGCCCAGATCCTCGAGCATCGTGAGGGTGGGGTAGACCGTCCCCGGACTCGGGGCATAGGAACCGCCGAATCGGCTCTCGAGGTCCTTGATGATCTCGTAGCCATGGCGGGGCTTTTCCTCGAGCAACCGAAGAATGACGTACTTCAGGTCGCCCTGCTCGAAGAATCTGGCGGCACGGCCGTGCCACGGCCCGGCGCCGCGGGGCGGACCCCAGTCACCAAATCCGCTCCAGCGCCAGCGTCCGCGCTGGTCGCAGCCCAATCCGAAAAAGCTCGCGTGTCTGTGCATGGCGGCCCTCAAGATATATCGAGTTGGCAGATAAGATATATCGGGCGTTATATCGGCGCAAGATCGGACTGCGCACCCGGCCGGAGCGGGAGTGAACGGGTACGGCCGTTGCCTTGTTCTCCCACGCGGACGGCCGCCCCCCCCCGCGAAGCCCAGCGATCGCGTCCGCATCACACTGGAGGAGCAGCGCATGGCAGATGACATCGATCGTGATGGCCTGAAGAACCAGGTCAAAGGGACCGGGAAGGAGGCCGAGGGCCGAATCCGGAATTCGGTCGGCGGTTTGACCGGCGATACGAGTGAGCAAATCCGCGGCAAGGTGGAAGAGCTCAAGGGCAAGGCACAGCGCCGTATCGGCGACGCCGAGATCGACTCGGACTCCGATCTCTGAAGCAACGTGTCCGGCACCACACGGCGGCGGGTCCCTCGGGGCCCGCCGTCGTCGTTTCATGCCGCCGCCGTCCGACGCGTCAATCAATCCTTAATCCGCGCGACAGTCGGCCGTCATCCCTGCATTCGAGAACCCTCATCGAGCGCTCACTGCCCCGTCATACCGCGGCAATCGTGGAGCAACCTCACTGACGTAACGTGGCGCGAGGCGACACCGGTCGCTTCACCACGATTCGAGGGAGGTTCTCATGCTGGGAGTGCTCCTGGAGTCTCGAGCGCGCGCGCAGCGGCGATCCGGCGGCGCCGCGCTGAGCGGCGCCGCGCACCTGGCGATCATCGCGGCCGTCACGGCGCACACCGTTCAGGGTCGTACGCCGCCACGCGAAAGGCCAAAGGTCGTCGTGCTGCACTTTGCTCAGCCGACGGTACGACCGCCCGTCGCGCGAACGGTGACGACCTCGCCGCCGACGAGTATGCCGAACATCGCGTCCGTGCTCATTCGTCGAGTCGTCGCGCCGACGTTCGTACCCACGACGCTGCCTCCGGTCGATGTCACCGGCGGGGTGCCCTTCGACAGCATCGTCATCTCCGGATCAGGATCGAGCGGCGCCGTCGGTCCGCACAGCGTGATCGACGGGGAAGGCGCTGCGGGTACGACGGAGTGGCGTGGCAAGGAGCTTCTCATGCGCATCGAGCGAGCGGCGAAGCCGCGATACCCGGAAGCTCTGCGGCAGAGCGGAATCGAGGGACGGGTGGTCGTCCAGTTCACGGTCGATACGGCCGGACGGGTCGAGCCGTCGAGCATTCGAATTCTCAACTCGACTCACGATCTCTTCACGCGCGCGGTACGCGACGCGCTGGTTCAGTTCCAGTTCGCGCCGGCGGCCGTCGGTGACCGGCGAGTGCCTGCCCTCGCCGAGATGCCGTTCGAATTCCAGATCACCCGGCCGTAATCGGGTGCCTGAAAACACGCGGGGCCGGATCTTTCCGGCCCCGCGTGCGTCAGCCATCCCCGCTGAGACTTACTCGTACCGCAGCGCCACGATCGGATCGAGCACGGCGGCACGACGCGCCGGCCACACGCCGAACGCCACACCGACGAACGCCGAGAAGGCGAACGCCATGACGATCGCGCCCGATGACACCTGCGTTGCCCAGCCGGCCGTCTTGCTCATCACCGCCGCCCCGCCGGCGCCGAGCGCGATGCCTAGAATGCCGCCCAGCAGGCACAGCACGACCGCTTCGATCAGGAACTGGAGCAGAATGTTCGACTTGGTGGCGCCAAGCGCCTTGCGAATCCCGATCTCGCGCGTGCGCTCGGTGACCGAAACGAGCATGATGTTCATGATGCCGATGCCGCCGACGAGCAGCGATACCGCCGCGATGCCGGAGAGCAGGTAGGTCATCACCTGCGTCGTCTCCTGCGTCGTCGCGAGAATGTCGGCCTGGTTGCGGATCTGGAAGTCGTCGGGCATGCCCTGCCGGATGCGATGCTGGCGGCGCAGCACGCGCTGAATCTCCGCCATCGCATCCGGAATCGCGTCCTCGGACTCGGCGAGCGCACTGATCGACTGCAGCCGGTCCTGGCCGTTGATGCGGAACCGTGCCGTCTCGATCGGGATCAGGATCTGGTCATCAGGATTCTGGAATGCATTCGCCTGACCCTTGGACTCGAGAACGCCGATCACCGTGAACTGCGCGCCGCGAATGCGCACCTGCTCGCCGACCAGCGCTTCGGGCGTGGTGATGCCCAGATTGTCGACGACGGCCGATCCGACCACGGCCACGCGCTGCCGGCCTTCGTCGTCGGCCGCCGTGAACATCTTGCCGGACTTGAGCGTGTACTTCCGGACCTCGAGGTAGTTCGGGGTCGTGCCGATGATCTGGGTGTTCGCGTTCTTGTTCCCGTACACGATCTGCTGCTGCGAACGCATTTCCGGCTGAACGGCCAGCAGATGCAGGGCCCGCTCGTCGATGGCTTTCGCATCGTCGATCGTGAGACGCTGCTGGCCGCCGGCGATGGCGATGCCCATCCCGCGCTGCTGGCCTGGGTTGACCGTGAGCAGGGTCGTGCCGAGCGCGGCGATGCGGTTCTTCACCGCCGCCTGCGCGCCGGTACCAAGCGCGACGACCGCGATCACCGCGCCGACCCCGATCACGATGCCGAGCATCGTGAGCAGCGAGCGGAGCTTGTTGGCGCGCAGCGCACCCAGCGCGACGCTGATGATCTCTCCAATCAGCATGCGATCAGCCTCCGCGACCGCCGCCGCCCCGCGGCCCACCGCCGCCGGGGCCGCCTTGCGGGCCGAGTGGCGTCGCATTCTGGCGGAAGCGGTCCTGCTGTTGCTGCCGCTGCGCCTGCAGCGCCAGCGCGCCAAGCAGCACCACGCGCTCGCCCTCCTTGAGGCCGCTCACGACTTCCGTGTAGTCGAGATTGTTCTGCCCCATCTGGATGATGCGCGGCTCGAAATGTGTCTTGGCGCTGTCCGACACGAACACGAGGCCCATCCGCGTGCGCTGCGGCCGTGACGCCGATTCCGGCGACGGCGTGAGCGCGCCCTGCCCACCTGGCGCGCCCTGAGCCGCTCCCGGCCGGCCGGCGGCTCGCGTGCCGGCGCTGCTCGTGGCCGACCGCGACCCGCTCTGTTGTTGCCGGCGCGCACAAGCACCTGCTGTGCGAGGATCCAGGTTGAGCTGCGTGTAGATCGCGCGGAGTTGCTCGTTGATCGCCTGCATTTCCGGACTGCCGCGGAATCCACCGCCGCCCGCCCCGCCAGCGTCGCGCCGACGCTGACCAGTCGAGTCACCACCGCGGTTGCGACCGGCCGACGCGGAGTCGCCACGGCTGCGATTCGCCCCGCCGAACCCACCACCGAACCCGCCGCCGAACCCGGCCGGCCGAAGCGCCTGCATCTTCGCGCGCAGGTCTTCGATCTGTTTCTTCTCTTTCGGATGCGCCTTGAGCACGTCGTCAATCTTCTTGCAGTCGGCATCGGAGACCTGCATGCCGAACCCGCCTTGGCCGCCTTGAAATCCGCCGCCCTGGAACGCGGCGCCGGACTGGCGGACGGGACTCAATGCCACGTCGCCGCCGGACGTGCCCGACGCACCGGCCGCTCCGCTCGTCGCAGCGCCACCGGAAGCGCCGCCCGTCGGGCCGCCGTTATTGGCACCGCCTGTATTGGCGCCGCCGTCGCCATTGCGGGCACCACCGCCGCCATTCCGCCGGCCGCCACCAAAACCGCCGCGGTTGCCGCCGCCGGTATAGCCCTGTGCGCGGAGTGACGCCTGCACACTGTCGGCGCTCAATCCCAGCATGGCCCCGGTCGCCACGGCCTCGCGCGGACTTTTCACCGCATCATTGGGAACCGCGAGCACGTCGTCGCGCTCGTCGATCAGGACCGAGACCTCGCCGTTCATGCCGGGCTTCAACAAGCCTTCCTGGTTCTGCAGGTTCACGAGCACCGGGAACATGGTGACGTTCTGCTGAACGACGGCCTGCGGCTCGATCTTCTCGACAATGCCGCCGAATCGACGATCCGGGTACGCGTCGACCGTGACGTTCGCCGGCTGTCCGGCGTGAACGCTCCCGATGTCGGTCTCGTTGAATAGCGCGCGAATGCGCACGACGCCGAGGTCGGCCATCTTCACGATCGTCGTGCCGCCACTCACCGACCCCGTCGCCGAGGCGATCACGGTGCCGACGGCGACCGTCTTGTCGATGATCGTGCCTTCGGTCGGCGCGCGAACGGTAGCGTCCTCGAGGGATTGCTTCGCGAGATCGAGATTCGCCTTGGCGCTCACCACGCCCGACTTCGCGTTCTCGTAATCGACGGCGACCTTCTCGAATTCCTGCGGCGTGATGACGCGTGCCTTGTACATCTCCTCGTTGCGCTTCTTGTCGGACTCGGACACTTCGAGCTTGGCCTGGGCCGCGGCGAGCTGCGCCTGCGCCTGGTCGAAGCGATTCTGCACGTCCCGCGTGTCGATCTGAACGAGCAGGTCGCCCGGCTTGACGTGCGTGCCGGTTTCGACCGGCATCTGCGTGATCGCACCCGACGCCTTCGACTTCACTTCGATCACCTGGATCGGCTCCATCGTGCCGTTCGCCTGCGCGTCGACGATGATGTCGCGACGCGTCACGAGAGCGGTCTGCACGCTGGGCGCCTGTTGCTTCCTGGCACAGGCGGCCACGGCGACGAGCAGAACTGCTCCGAGATATCGTCTCACCCTTGAGTTCTCCTGAGGTCGGCCGGATGTCGGCCGCGTACTGGTCGGGACCGTCTGGTTAGTGTACGCGTGGGCGGGGGGAAATGCTGGGCGCGCGCCGACGCGTATCGGATCCAAAAACGACCCGGGGCGGGAGAGTGTCTCCCGCCCCGGCGTGGTCTGCGATGCCTGTTCGCGCTACGGCAAATCGTGTCCGATCGCCGCCTCGATCTGAGCTTTTGCGTTGCGATAGTCGAGCCGCGCCTGAATCAACGACTGTCGCGCCTGCACCAGGGTGAGCTGCGAATTCAGCACGTCGAGCAAGGTCGAAGCGCCGAGATTGTATCGCTGCTGCTGTACGCGAAGATCTTCCTCGCTCGCGCGCACGTTGATGTCCTGGACGCGCATCGTTTCCTCGGCGTTTCGCAGCGTCGCGATGTCGGTGATGATGTTCTGCTGCGCGGCGAGCCGCGCATCGCGCAACTGTGCCTGCGCGTTCTGGTAGGCGATCTCCTGGGCCGCGATCGAATTTTCGCGCGAGAAGCGGTTGAAGATCGGATACGACATGCTGAGCGTGATGCCGCGCGTGTATGGATACGGGTTGCCGTTGAATCCGTACGCGGCTGCGGTGCCGCTGCCCGAGTAGCTCATGCTCGCCTGGACGGTCGGGAAGTACGCCGCCTTTGCCGAGCTCCTGGCCGCGAGCGCGGCATTGGATTGGGCTTCGTACTGGCGGATCTGCGGACCCTCGAGCGCCAGCTGCATGATCATCGCGCTGTCCAGCGGCGCCACGGGGTGCGCGACGGTGTCGCTGAGATCGGCCGTGACGAAGTACGGCGTGCCGACCAGATGGGTCAGGGTCGCGCTGAACGTTCTCGACGCGTTCTGGGCTCGGAGCAGCGCGAGCTGCGCATTGCCGACCTGAACGACGCTGCGGAGCGAGTCCGAGACGTTGGCGGCGCCGGCCTTCACTTTCGCGATGGAGGTCTCGAGCTGCGACTGGGCCGCCTGCAGCTGCGCTTGCGCCGCGGCTTCCGATTCCTTGGCGGCGAGAATCGAGTTGTACGTCTGCTTCACCTGGAGCGAGACGTTGTACTCCGTATTGATCTCGGTCGCCTCGGAGGCAGCGACGTTCGCTTTGGCGGAGCGGACGTCGGTGAACATCTTGCCGGCGTCGAACAGTGTGAAGTTGGAGGACAGGCCGGTGCTGTACGCCCACACCGGCACGAAGTCGACGAGCTGGTTGGTCTGATTGTTCACGCGCTGGCCGGCGCTCTTGCTCTGACTCGCACGCAGGTCGAGCGTCGGGTACATCGCGGCGCGCGCCGCGCGGACGTTGTTGTTGCTGCTGCGCACGGAATTCGCCGCCGTGATGTTGGAGACGTTGTTCTCCTTGGCAAGGCGAATCGCGTCCGTCATCGAGATGGGATGGAACGCCGTATCCGTCGCCGGCTGCTGCGCGCCAAGCCACAGAGGCGCCGCGAGCAGCGGGATCAATTTCCTGAACATGTCCTTCTGGGCTCCTTGGCCTGTTCGGCCGCATGCCGTGCTCTGATCTCGTCGTACCGGGCCAGCTGTTCCTTATTGAACACCTGCCGCCACTGCGCGCGGAAGCTCGCGCGAATGGAATCCAACTTGGGCTGCTCGGGGGCGAGCACGCCCTTGATCACGCAATCCTGCTGGAAGGCGAGGGAGTCGAGCGTGTTGCGCTGCTGCGCCGACAGCCCGAGCTGATCGTAGAAGCGCTGTCGCGGCCCGTACTGCGACGCGAACTTCTGATGACCGATGTAGCGATCGGCCGAGAAGCCGAGCGCGCCGCCGACGAGCAGGGCGCCGAGGAGGAACATCGCCGCTTGTTGCTTCGCGCGATGCATGGTGGGCTCCGGGTTAGCGTCCGAACAGGAAGCGGATGCGCGCTTCCCGGTCGTCCTGTAGGGCCGGCCGGATCGCGGTGGACACGGGGACGGCAGGTGACGAGAGCATGGAATCGGCGGCCATGTCCGCCTCGCTTTCGTGGGCGCGGAACATCGCGACGCCGGCGGCGATCAGCAGGACCGCGGCAGCGGCGAGCGCGGGACGGACCCAGCGATCGAGCTCCGTCCACCAATCCAGTTCGACGTCGGCGACGCGCGCCATGATCCGCGCCTCGAGCTCGTTCCAATACGCGTCGCCCGCCGGGGCCGCGTACAGCGAGCGGAGCCCGCGTACCACCTCGTCGTCGTCGTCGGGGAACAGCCGGATGTCGGTCATAGATCGCTCCGAACGTCTTTCAAGATGCGGCGCAGCGCCGCGCGCGCGTGATGCAGGTCCGAACGGGCCGTTCCCTCCGGAATCCCGAGCATCCCGCCTATTTCGCCATGCGTGAACCCTTCAACGTCGTGCAGCACGATCACCGAACGCTGTCGATCAGTGAGCGTCGTCAGCGCCTGGCTGAGGCGCCGCCGCAGCTCGTCCGACTCGCCCGGATCACGGAACGGCATCGGGACGGTCTCCGGCAGCTCGTCCGCATCACGGACTTTCCGCCGCCGCACCAGGTCCAGCGAGGCGTTGGCCATGATGCGGTACAGCCACGCGCCGAACGGTTGATCGGGAAGGAAGCGGTCCAGTGCCTTGTAGGCGTGAAGGAAACCTTCCTGGGCTGCATCCTCCGCGTCCTCGTGCGTGAGCACGATCGCGCGGCACACGGCGTACGCTCGACGCTGATGCAGCCGCACGAGACGAGCGAACGCATCACTCGACCCGTGCTGCGCCGCCACGACAAGCGCTCGTTCGTCGGCCCGGGCGTCAGTCGCTGACGACATGCCGAACGGCAGTCCGATTGTTGTCGCAGCGGTCATCGAGACGTGGCCGGTGTCCACTCCCATTAACGCCGGCCGGACGCCAAACGTTGACCGTCAGCAAGGTGCGCGTTGCCTAGTCCACGGACGGGGCGGTCGCAGCCCCCGCCCCCGGTACGCCCGCCAGCCCGATGGCCTCGGCCACGCGGCGCATGGCCTCGATCACGAACTGGATGTGCTCGTCCAGCTCGACGCCGAGCTCCTGCGCGCCGAGGAGCACGTCGTCGCGGTTGACACCCTTGGCGAAGGCTTTGTCTTTCATCTTCTTCTTCACGGATCTCGCATCGACGTCGTGCACGCTCCGCGAGGGCTTGACGAGCGCGGTCGCCGTGATCAAGCCCGTGAGCTCGTCGACGGCGAACAGGCTTCGCGCCATCCGGGATTCCCGGGGCACGTTGCAGTAGGTAGCGTGTCCCAGAATGGCCTGGAGGACGTCGTCGGGCCAGCCGCGCTCGCGCAGGATCGCGACGCCGCGCGCGGGATGCTCCTCGGTCGGCGAATGTGCGGCGTTCGGATAGCGCTCGTAATCGAAATCGTGGATCAGGCCGGCAAGGCCCCACCGCTCGGGGTCCTCGCCGAACCGCTCGGCGTAGGCACGCATGGCGGCTTCCACCGACAGCATGTGCTTTCGCAGGGATTCGCTCGCCGTGTACTCGTGCATGAGGGCCAGCGCGTCGGCTCGCGTCGGCAGGCCCGACGCGGGGGCGGAGAGGGGGTCGAATGCCATGACTGGAATATAGGCCGCGGCGCGTTAGCATAGCGCGATGCCTCACCTGCGGTCAGTCGAGTTACGAACGGTCGCGCCGGAGAACGCCGAGCGGTTTCCATTCAGCGTTCCGGTCATTCGGACATTGCCCCGGCTGGCGCTGAGTCAGACGGTGACCTTCCTGGTCGGGGAGAACGGTTCCGGCAAGTCGACCCTGCTCGAAGGCATTGCCGCCGCAGCCAACCTGCCGGCGGTCGCCAGCCTGGCAATCGATCAGGACGAAACGCTCGGCGCGCAGCGCGCGCTGGGCCGCGCGCTCAAGCTGGTGTGGGCGGGCGGTCGGCGAACCTACCGTGGGTTCTTTTTGCGGGCCGAGGATTTCTTCGGCTTCACCAAGCAGTTGTCGAAGATGCGGGCGGACTTTCTCGCCGAGCTGGCCGCGATCGACGCGTACACGGACCGCTCGGACTATGCAAAAGGCCTCACCAAGATGCCCGCTGCCGCGTCATTGGCCGACATGGAGCGGCGGTACGGCGTCAACCTCGACGAGAACTCGCACGGTCAGAGCTTTCTCAAGCTGTTTCGCTCGCGGTTCGTGCCGGGCGGGCTGTATCTGCTCGACGAGCCCGAGGCGCCGCTGTCGCCCCAGAGCCAGCTCGCGCTGATCGCGATGATCAGCGACATGATCGCCGACGATGCGCAGTTCGTGATCGCGACGCACTCGCCGATCCTGCTCGGTTTTCCCGGCGCCACGATCTATTCCTGCGATCGCGTTCCGATCGAGCCCGTACCGTTCGCGGAGCTCGACCACGTCGTGATCACGCGTGAGTTCCTGAACGCGCCGGAGCGGATGCTGAAGACGCTGCTGTCGGGCGAGTGACCGCCTCGAAGGCTCGCGATTGACTCGGGAAACCGGGGACGAATTGGGGTCAGATTCGATTTAGCGTTCGCTAAATCGAGTCTGACCCCAATTCGAGAGCCTCAATTCGGGAATGCTCAGGCCAGCCGCGTCAGCGCGTCGCTTCGGCCGCGGGCTTCTCGTGCGCGTACTTGGCGTTGGTGAGCGCCACGATCGTGCGCAGGATTCCGAAGAGGACGATCGCCCCGATGATCAGCCCGAGGAACGCGGCCTTCATGTCGGAGCCGTGAGAGTGCGAGTCGTGTTGGTCGGCCATGGAAGTGGATGGGAGCGCGGGTTCAGGCAACGCGGACCGAGTTCATGACATCGTTTCGCTGGAGCTTCTTCATGACGTCGAGTCCGCCCGTGATCTTTCCGAAGACCGTGTGCACGCCGTTGAGGTGGCGCGTGTTCTCCTCGCTCAGCACCATGAAGAACTGACTGCCGCCGGTGTCCTTGCCGGCGTGGGCCATCGAGAGCGCGCCGACTTCGTGCTTGCGAGGATTACCGGCCGTCTCGCATTTGATGTGGTAGCCGGGGCCGCCGGTGCCGATCCGGCGATCGCCGTCGGGCAGATCGCGCGACAGCGGATCGCCACCCTGCACCACGAAGTCCGGAATCACGCGATGAAACTTCACGCCGTCGTAAAATCCGCTGTTGGAGAGCTTCTCGAAGTTCGCGACGGTGTTCGGTGCGTCCTTGTCGAACAGCTCGGCGACGATGCGGCCCTTGTTGGTCTCGAACGTGGCGGTCTTTGACATGCCGCGAAAGCTAGCTCACACGCGCGACGACGGGCAAATGTCGTTCAGAACGCATTCCTCGCATCGGGGGCGGCGCGCCACGCAGGTGCGGCGTCCGTGCTCGATCAGCAAGTGCGCGAGCATCGTCCAGCGCTCGCGCGGCACGAGCCGCATGAGGTCCTGCTCGATCTTGACCGGATCCGTGTGGCGCGTGAGGCCGAGGCGCTGACTGAGTCGCGCGACGTGCGTGTCGACGACGACGCCCTCATTCCTGTCGAACGCGTTGCCGAGCACCACGTTCGCGGTCTTGCGTCCCACACCGGGAAGCGTCACGAGCTCCTCGAGCTGGTCCGGCACCTTGCCGCGATGGCGCTCGACGAGCGCGCGCGACATCCCGAGCAGGCTCTTGGCTTTGTTGCGGAAGAACCCGGTTGACTTGATCATCTCCTCGAGCTCGGCCGGATCTGCGTCGGCCATCGATGCGGGCGTGCGGTAGCGCTTGAACAGCGCCGGCGTGACCATGTTCACGCGCTTGTCGGTGCACTGTGCGCTCAGGATCGTGGCGACGAGGAGCTGGTAGGGCGTCTTGTAGTCGAGCGCGCAGTGGGCGTCGGGATAATGCGCGGCGAGGCGATCGTAGATCTCGCGGGCGCGTTCGGGCGTGGCCCGCTTTCGTCGTGCGGCGGCGCTTCCAGGCATGCCGGCGTGGATGAAGGTTCAGCGCGTTGCGCGGCGCGCACGCGCAAAGGCGAGCACGTCGTCGGCGGTCGCCGCGTTCAGGACGTCGATGGCCTCGAGCCAGCCTTTCCGCGCGACGCCGACGCCGATCTCCATATTATCGAGCCCGCCGACGGAATGCGCGTCCGGGCCGATCTCGATCCGGATCCCAAGTCGCTTCGCGGTCTGGACGTGCCGCCAGTCGAGATCGAGCCGGTGCGGATCGGCGTTGAGCTCGATGGCGACCGCGACATCGGCCGCTTTCTCGAGCACTGCGTCGAGATCGATCGCGTACGGCTCGCGCGAGAGCAGCAGACGTCCGGTGGGGTGAGCCAGGATCGTCAGCCGCGGATCGTCGAGCGCGCGAAGGACTCGGTCGGTCATCGCGGTCCGCTCCATCGAGAAACGCGAATGGATCGAGCCGACCACGAAGTCGAATCGATCGAGCAGCTCGTCGCCGTAGTCGAGCTGTCCGTCGGCCAGGATATCGGCCTCGATGCCCTTGAGGATGCGAAAACCGCCAAGGGCGGCGTTCAACTCGTCGATCTCGTCGTGCTGGGCGAGCACCCGCTCGCGCGGCAGCCCGCCGGCGTAGAACGCCGCCTGCGAGTGATCGGTGATTCCGATGTACGTCCAGCCCTTCGCCTGTGCACCGCGCGCCATCTCGGCGATCGTTGCCTTGCCGTCGGAGTACGAGGAGTGGCAGTGCAGCGCGCCACGGATGTCCTCGATGGTGACGAGTCGGGGAAGCGCGTGCTGGCTGGCCGCTTCGACCTCACCCGTCGCTTCACGAAGCTCGGGCGGTACGAAGTCCAGATGCGCGGCGTGGTACAGATCGGCCTCGCTGCCGATATGCAGGGTCGCGCCCGACGTGTCGACGAGCCGGTCGCGGTGGATCGACACGCCGACGTGCCGGAGCACGGCGGTCACAGCGCGAACGTGTTCCGCGTTGCCCGTTGCCGTCCACAGCGCGACCGCGAAGTCGGCGGGTGCGACGCAGCGGAGCGCCAGGTGCGCGCCGTCGACGTACTGGATGGAGACACTGGCGCCCACACCTTCGGCCGATCGAACTCCAGCGACCCGGGTGAACGATTGCGCGACGGTTTCCGCATCGCCGTCGCAGGCCGCGACGATGTCGATGGTGGCCGCGACTTCCATGCGGCGACGCAGCGCGCCGGCGATTTCTGCTCTCGTCACCGCGGGATGACTCCGCACGGCGCCGAGCAGGTGTTGGGCTTCGACCATGGCATGGTGGTAAAGGCGAAGAGCCCCCCGCTCGCGAGCCGTGGCGATGCCCGCGAGGATCTTGGCCGCGGTCTTGGGTCCGATCTTGGGCAGCGTCGCCAGGCGACCGTTGCGCGCCGCCACCTCGAGCTCTTCGAGGGTCTCGACGTTCAACTCTTCATACACGCGGTGGATGCGCGCCGGCGTCATCCCCGGAACGGCGAGCATGTCGAGCAGTCCGCCCGGCGTCGATTCGCGCAGTTGCTCCAGGTAGCGCGATTCGCCGGTTTCAATGAGGTCGCGAACGACGGAGAGCGTGGCAGGACCGAGTCCGCGCACGCCGGCCAGCTCGCCGGAGCGATAGAGCGGCGACAGATCGTCGGCGCCGAGCCCGCGGAGGGCCCGCGCCGCGCCTTCGTACGCACGACACTTGAACGAGCTCTCGCCTTTCAGCTCCAGATACGCCGCAATCTGCGACAACACGTGAGCGGCGGTTCGGGAATCCATGGCGATACGGTGCGAGCGAGCTACTCCTCGAGACCGGCGTTGTGCCGCAGGAGCGCGATGCACTCGTGCAATTGTTGCTCCGTGAGCTCGATCTCCTGACTGGCGCCTTCCTCGTCGAGCAGTCCGTCGCGGACGGCGATGGCGATCTGGTTCAGGTACCGGATCTTGGCGAGAATCTCGTTCGTCTCGCGGCGCAGCCTGAGGAAGCGACGCTTCTCGGCGACCGCCCGACGGTATCGCAGCAGCAGGTCGCGGGGCGCGAGGCCGCGTGCCCGCTCGAGCACTTCTTCGCGGGTGCGGCCCGGTATCGATGCTCGGTCGGGCAGCCCATTTTCACCGGTGCCATCCTCGGCGAACCAGAGCCGTCCCACGTACTCGATGCCATCGAATCCGATGCGACATGTCACGTCGAACCGTCGCCCGAGGTGCTCGATCGAACGGATGAAGGGATGGCCGGAAGAGGTCGGAATCATTAATCGGGCTTAATGAAGAGCGCACCAGTATGAGCCGGCAGACAGCCGCTCCGGTAGTGCGCAAATCACTCACGCGGTTTGAGCGAGAAAAGTGCGAATAGCGCGGAACAGCGCGTCCGGTTGCTCCACGTAGGGTACGTGCCCCGAGTGCTCGAGCACGACGAGGCGTGCGCGGAGCGAGCGAGCCGCGGCTTCCGAGGATGCGAGCGGGATTGGATCGTGCCGACCGTGGAGGATCAAGGTCGGCACCGTGACGGTGTCCAGCTGGCCAGGCTCGGTGAGGTCGTAATCGTCGAGACTCTGCCAGACCGACTCCTGCACGCGCCCGGTTACCCGAAACGGCGTGAGATCACGTGCGGCGCCGGGATCGGCGAAGTAGCCGGCGACGCTCAGCTCGAACACGCGCTGGCGGTACGCCGCCGGCTCGCGGTCTCGCAAGCCCGACGATACCAATTGCTCGCGCATGGCGAGAATCGTCGGGTCGGTTTGTCGGCGCGCGAACTCCGCTTCGAACTGCAGGCGGTATCGCCGGCTCACCGGCGCCGGATCGATCAGAATCAGTCGCTCCGGTTGGAACCGCGTCCGGCCAGCGGCGGCTTCGATCGCGTACAGCATCGCGAGGAGGCCGCCCCAGGAGTAGCCCACGATCGCAAGCGGCGCCGCCCCAAGCTCGTCGATCACGTGGTCCAGGTCCTCGACGTGAGTGCGCCAGGTGACTGGCGTGCGATCCCCCGGCGACCGGCCCCCGCCGCGCTGGTCGTAGAACACCAGCTGATGCTCGTCGGCCAAGTCGAGCATCTGGGGTAGCAGGTAGTCGTGGTTCGCGCCTGGACCGCCGTGCAACACGAGCAGCGGATCGGCTGCGACCGGGCCGTACTTCGCCCAGTAGAGAGGCATCGAGGTCGTCGCGGTCATACCGGCCTCACGCGGCGACGGGATCGGTGGCATGTCGGCAACATAATGAAAAAGCGGGGGCGCAGACGCGCGCCCCCGCTCTCCCAAAAGCTCGCCAGAGGCTGCGTGTTACTTACAGACTGGTTCGCCTTCAGCCGCGCTGCTGACGATCGGATTGGTCGTGTTGACCGCCACGCCGCAGGTCACGAGGGGCGTCTGCAACTGGGTGTGCGTCACCGTGGCCGACCACAGCCCCGAACCGGTCACGATCGCCGGCGTGTTGACGCCCGTCGAGTTCTGATACTTGAGGTCCGTCACCGTGGCCGTGTACTTCGAGCTGTCCGAGAAGTAC
>DATJIZ010000091.1:0-2239 GCA_035492735.1 Gemmatimonadaceae bacterium
AACATCACGGCGGCGTGCGTGCACGTGATGCTCGATCGGGCTCGCACGTTCACGTCCACCGACTGGCAGGACGACAAGCTGATCTCGCTCGGCCGGCTCGCGGCCGGATTGGCGCACGAGTTGAACAACCCCGCCTCGGCCGCGGCGCGCTGTGCGGCGCGGCTCGATGAAGCGCTGGCGCAGCTCGCCGAGACGACCAGGACGCTCGAGGCGGCGGAGCTCAACGACGAGCAGCGCTTCCGGATCGAGTCGCTGCGCAATCCGGCGGTCTCGTCGGCCGAGACGCTGTCGCCGATCGCGCGCGCCGATCGCGAGGAAGAGATCGGCGAGTGGCTGGCCAGGCACGGCATCGATGCCGGGATCGCGCCGACTCTCGCCGACGCGCGGATCACGATGCCGGCGATCATCTCACTGGCCGCGGTGATGCCGCACGAGCTGCTCGCCGTGGCGCTGCGATCGATCGCCGCCTGGCACGCCGCGCGCGCGCTCACCGACGACATTCGCCGCGCCACGTCGCGCATCGACGAGCTTGTGGCGTCGATCAAGCGATTCACGTGGATGGACCGGCCGATGATCGCCGCGCCGACGGATCTCACGCAGGCACTCGAGGACACGGTGACGGTCCTCGGCGCCAAGGCGCGCGAGAAGCGCGTGAGCGTGACGCTCGACGTCGAGCCCGAGCTGCCGCTGGTCGCCGCCTATGGTGGGGAGTTGAGTCAGGTGTGGGGGAACATGCTGGACAACGCGTTGGACGCGGTGAGCGAGGGCGGGCAGGTGGTGGTGGCGGCGCATCGCGGGCCGCGGGATTCGGTGATCGTTTCGGTGACGGATAACGGGCCGGGGATTCCGGACGAGATCAAGCCGAAGATCTTCGATCCCTTCTTCACGACGAAGCAGGTGGGAGAAGGGACGGGGCTCGGACTCGACATCGCGCGACGGATCGTTCGCCGGCACAACGGCACCATCGACGTGCAGTCGAGGGCAGGGCGAACTGAGTTCCGCGTCGCGTTGCCGATCCTGCATCCTTGAGGCTACGAGGTCGGGACGGTGCACCTGGGTTGTCGGCAATCCGGTTTTCGGTTTTCGGTGGCCGGTTTACGCGGCGGTCCGGGACAGGTCGCGACCATGCCACCGGTGCCGCCGCCGCGCGTCGACGAGTTTGGACGCCCAAGGCGCGGCTCTCAGACTGTCTGCGGTATAGTACTGTCCCGAAGCCGCGCCCACCGGTAACCGATCACCCAAGACCGGATAACCGACAACTTAGATCCCCCGTCCCGACCTCGTGACCAGTTACCGGTACGCCGAAAACCTAGCTCCCCCGTCCCGCCCTCGTGACCGCTTTCGCCTCGATTCTCGTAGCTCCACAATGGAGGCCGTCCGTGACCGTCCAGCTCCAACCGCAATCCACGATCGAACCAATCGTCGCCCAGCTCCTGGCTCACCGGATGCTCGGTTCCGCTCCGCGCGATGAGCTCGAGTGGCTGGCTCGGCATGGAACGCTCAGGACATACGAGAGCGGCGGCGTGATGGTGCCGCCGTCGCAGGTGGTGCACGAGATGGTGATCATGTTTCGCGGCCACGCGGCGATCTACGTCGAGCGGGCGGGGACGGGACGGCGGAAGGTGTTCGAGTGGTTCGGCGGCGACGTCACGGGTACGCTCCCGTATTCGCGCATGACGAATCCACCGGGAATGTCGCTGATCGAAGAGCCGACCGAGGGACTGGCGATCGAGCGCGACCAGTTCCCCGAGATGATCCGCGAGTGTCCGCGCGTCACGGAGATCCTCGTGCACGTGATGCTCGACCGCGCGCGGCACTTTACGTCGACCGACTGGCAGGACGACAAGCTGCTCGCGCTCGGCCGACTCGCAGCGGGACTCGCCCACGAGTTGAACAACCCGGCGTCGGCCGTCGCGCGGTCGTCCAAGCTCCTGTCCGGATCGCTCGCACTATGTGAGGATTGCGCACACAAGCTCGGACAGGCGGGGCTCTCGGACGAGATATACGAAAAGGTGCGTGCACTGCGCGAAGGATCGCTCGTGCCGGTGACGACGGGTGTGTTCTCGGCGATCGAGCGCGCCGATCGTGAAGACGAGATGCTCGATTGGCTCGAGCAGCACGGCGCCGACACGTCAACCGCGCAGGCGCTCGCCGAGAGCGGCGTGACGATCGACGCGCTCGAGGAAGTGGCGGACCTGCTCCCGGCCGACATCCTCGACGTGGTGCTGCGCTGGATCGC
>DATJIZ010000092.1:0-6337 GCA_035492735.1 Gemmatimonadaceae bacterium
GCTTGCTCCAAGTCGGAGAACAAAGTTGATACGACGGCCGCCATGACTGACACCACGAAGGCGGCGGCTGCCACCGCAACAACGCCGCCGGCGCCGCAGCTCACCGACGTGAACTACGTGGCGCTCGTCGACGAGGCGAACACGGCCGATAGCGCGGCGGGCCAGCTCGCGGCGACGAAAGGCACGAGCGCCGCGGTCAAGGAGTTCGGGCACCAGATGGTGCGCGACCATCACATGCTCCGCAAGGAAGGCCAGGATCTCGCCAAGAAAGAGAGCCTGACGCCACAGCCGCCGTCGAATGACACGTTGCAGACGGCGTCGCAGAAGATGCTCGACAGCCTCAAGTCGATGCCGAAGGGCGCGGCGTGGGACAAGGCCTACATCGACAACGAAGTGGCCGTCCATCAATCGGTGCTCTCGCTGCTACAGACGGCGCAGAGCTCGGCGCAGGACAGCTCGCTCAAGGCGCTCCTCACCAAGGCACAGCCGGTGATTCAGGGCCATCTGACGAAGGCTCAGGCCATTCAGAGCAAGCTGAACGGCGCGGCCGCAGCGCCGGGAGCGGATACGGGCGCGATGAAGAGCAAGCGGGATACGACGAAGAAGAAGCCGTGATCTGACGTCTTCCGGTCCGAACCGTTCGGCGCGGTCCTTGAAAGAGTGCCCGGGTGAATAGCCCGGGCATTCTGCTGCAGAGCATCGCTCCCGCGCTCGAGGGCAAAGACCATGCGTGCTGGCATCACCGATAGTCGCCTTGGAATCGTGCTCGCGTGCACGATCGTGTTCGCGGGGTGTGTCGACGAGAGATCGGCACGTCCGGGCCAGCGCGGCGCGGCTGTTACGGATTCGACCGTGTCGCATCGAACAACCACGGAAGCCGGCGGCGACGTGGCGCGGGATTCGACGATGCCGGCGGTGCGCTGGCTCGACGACGCCAACGCCGTCGCCCTGGTCAACGCGATGAATGGCAGAGAGCTGGCCGCGGCCGACGCGGAGTTGAGCAGCTGGCACGTCGATACCATACGCGCGTTCGCCGCGGAGATGGCGCGCGAGCACGCCGCCATGCAGCGCTCGCTCGATTCAGCGGCCAGTGCGCTGCAAATCGCGCCGGTCGCTCCGGCACTCGCGGCACTGGTGCGGGCCCGCATGCAAGCCCCGATCGATTCGATGTGGCGACACGATGGGCAGGCCTTCGACCGCGCGTATCTCGCTCAGGCAGTCACCAGCCATCAGCTCATGTTTCTCTACCTCACACGGCTCTCGGCGATCGCACAGAATACGGGCCTGCAGCAAGTGCTCTCGGCGGCATCGGACAGCGTGAAATCGCAGCTGTCACGTGCGACGGCCCTGCGCGCGACGTTCGCCGCCGCCGATTCGGCCGCTGCCGATTCCACGGCCAAGCGGGCGGCGCGCCGGGCGGCGCGACTGAAAGCGGCGGGCGATCGATGAGTGCTCCCTCGCGCGCACACCGGCCGGAGTCGAAGAACATCGTACTGGTCGACGGCTCGAACGTCGCGCATTCCACGGAAGGCGAACAGGCGCAGGTGGCGAACCTCCTCGCAGTTCGTGACAAGCTTCGCGAGGAGGGGATGGAGCCGGTCATTGTGGTCGATGCCGCGCTGCGCCACCAGGTCGACGACCCGCAGCGGTACGAACAACTCGTCGAGGAAGGGGAGGTGCGGCAGGCGCCCGCCGGCACCGACGCCGATTATTTCATCCTGTCGTTCGCCAGGGAGTTGAACGCGAGCATCGTATCGAACGATCGGTTTCGCGATCGCATCAAGGAATTTCCGGAAGTCCGCGATCGCGTGATCCGCTTCATGATCGTGCAGGACGAGGTCGTGCTCGAGAAACGAACGCGCCGACGAAAATAAGGACCGTCTTCAGGAGCGCGACGCGATCTGCACGATTGGCGAGCGGCCCGGCTCGCCGCTCGGGTTGTGCGGCGTGGCGCGGATCTGCAACGGCACGCCTCCGTCCACGGTGCGCCAGACGAGATACGCGAAGATGTACGCACCGGCGCCGGCCAGAGCACCGCCAATCCCGAGGAGCGCCGTCGCGAACGGGGACGCATTCGCGCGCAGCGCGAACCCCGCGCTCATCAGGGTGAGCCCGGCGTTGGCGACCCAGAAATGCGCGCCCGCCGCGCGTCGGCTGTGCAGCGGGTTTCCGACGAATCGGGGCAGCACATGGTACGCGACGCCGTAGATCATCATGGTGACGAACCCGAGAAGCATCATGTGCATGTGCACAGTGCGATAGACTGTCCACGTCGGATGCACGGCCATGGCGAGCCCGACCAGTGTTCCGAGCGCGAGCCATACCACGCTCGCTTTGATGAAGGCGCGAACGAACCAATCCATCTACATCACCTCTGCAACAGATCGAAGATCGTGGTGGCGACGAGCGGTTCGCGGCGGCGCTGCATGACCGTGTCCCATGTGCGATGTGCCGTGCACGGGTCGGAGGCGCAGCATGGGCCGTTGCCGAGGAGACAGCGCGTGTGGCGGTGCGGCTGGTCGAAGATCTCGATCACGCGCGCGAGCGTGATCGTCTCGGGCGCGGCGGCCAGCACGAAGCCACCGGCGGGACCGCGGGCGCTGCTCACGACGCCGGCCTTGGCGAGCGCGTTCAGGACCTTGGCCATGTAGTTGCGCGGGGTGCCGGTCGAACGCGCGATCTCGTCGGCATGAAGAACACCGGCCCCGAACGAGCGGCCGAGGAGAACGACCGCTCGCACGGCGTAGTCGGCGGTGTTGGATAGTGACATGCGGGCTGGTGGCGGCGGGCGTCAGCGCGCCGTCGAAAGAGAGTTTCGCATCCCGAAGTGAGAATGGCCGGGTTGCACCGCGATGGGAGTCATCCGAATCCGGAATTTGTGTCGGGGAACTCCTTGTTGTTGCCGGGCAACGGCTTACTGCATCGCGGGAAGCGGAAACTGATGTCGCAAGTAAGCATGTACTTGCATTTTTGCCAAGTCGCGCCTAGGCTTCCCACCCCTATGGACATTCGCGATCGCATTCTCGACGCCGCAAAGCGCGTGTACGCCCAGCATGGCTTCCGGGGCGCTACCACGCGGCTGATCGCCAACGAGGCGGGCGTCAATGAAGTCACGCTCTTTCGAACCTTCGGCTCCAAGGCGGCGCTGTTCGAAGCGCTCATGCAGCATCACGTCGCTCGCTCGCCGATCCCGCTGCTCCCCGACAACCCCGTCGATCCCGAACGCGAGATGACCGAGTGGGTGACCGCCATCCTCGCGCACATGCGAGAGAATCGCTCGCTCATCCGTACGTCGTTCGGCGAGATGGAGGAGCGACCCGAGGCCGCGGTCTCGATGTGCGAGGGCCCGAACTGCGCGGGGATGCTGCTGACGGATTATCTGCTGCGCCTGCAATCGCTCGGACTTGCCGATCCCGACGGCGACATTCACACCGCGGTCGCGATGCTCATGAGCTCCATGTTCGGGGACGCCGTGTCGCGCGACCTGATGCCGACGGCGTTCCCGCAGCCTGAATCAGAAGCGCCGTCGAAATACGTACGAGTATTCATGCGCGCCTTGGGTGTTCGACTCGCGATGCAGCGGTCGACCGGCGCGCGTTCCGCCGCCGGCGACTGATCGCCGCCATCGCGTTGACCTTCAGCTTCTCGAGTCCCATGACCTTCGTCGCACTCCGCGCGCGAGCCGCGCGCAACGATTCGGGGATCCGGCGCGCCGTCGGCGCGACGGCCGCCGTGCTCGCGATCATCGGTTCGTCCGCCAGGAACGCGGCGGCGCAGCAGCCGGCGACCACCGGCGTGGCCGCGGGCGCGAGCGTCACGCTCTCGCTCGACGACGCGCTCCGCATCGCGCAGGACCAGAGTCAGACGGTCGAGGTCGCGCGCTCGGGCGTCGTCCGCGCGAGCGGGGCGCGGCTGCAAGCCCGGAGCCAGTTCTTTCCGCAGCTCAACGCCTCACTCACTTATACGAAGACGCTCAAGTCGCAGTTCTCCAGCTTCGCGTCCAGCGCCCGGCGCGACACGACCACGAGCTCGTCCGGCGGGTCGGGCGGGATCGATTTCAGCAAGACGAGCTTTGGCGCGACCAATCAGTGGGTGGGCGGGCTCACGTTCTCGCAGAGCCTGTTCGCCGGCGGCCGCATCGTCGCGCAGAATCGCGCCGCGGATGCGCAGCTCCGCTCGGCCGACATCGAAGTCGCGGCGCAGCGGGCCCAGGTCTCGCTCGATGTCACGTCGGCGTACTACGACGCCGCGCTCGCCGATCAACTGGTCGCGATCGCCGATTCGTCGCTGGCGCAGACGCAGGCGGTTCTCGAGCAGACGCGCGTCGCCAAGCAGGTGGGCAACACGTCCGAGTACGAGCTGCTGCGCGCGCAGGTGACGTACGCCAATCAGCAGCCGGTCGCCATTCAGGCGCGCGCCAATCGCCAGGTGGCCTACCTTCGCCTCAAGCAACTTCTGAATCTGCCACTGGACGACTCGTTGCGCCTCACGACGTCGATCGAGGAGCCAAGTGGCGCGAGCCTGCCGACGATCGCGTCGGGCGCCGCCGTCGATACTGCGGTGAGCGATCGCGCGCCGGTGCGCCAGCTCGATGAAGCGGTGCGCGTACAGGAGGCGCAGGTCCGGATCGCACACGCCGAGCGGATTCCGTCGCTCTCACTGGTCTCGAACTACCAGCGACTCTACTTCCCGGCGCAGCTCGTTCCGCAGCTCGCCGCGGGCGTGAACAATTGGACGGTCGGTGTCTCGACCAACTTCCCGATCCTCGACGGCGGGCGCATCAAAGGCGACCAGCTCATCGCGCAGGCGGGCCTGCAGCAGGCGCGGGCGCAGCGCGAACAGACGCGTCAGTTCGCGGCGCTGGACACGCGCGTTGCGCTGAACTCGCTGCAGGAAGCGCAGTCCACGTGGGATGCCAGCCGCGGTACCGCCGAGCAGGCGCAGCGAGCGTACGCGATCGACGAAGTCCGCTATCGGGAAGGGATCTCGACGCAGACCGATCTCTCGCAATCGCGGCTACTCCTGGAGCAGGCGCTCGCCAATCGGGCGCAGGCAGCGCGCAATCTCGCCGTGGCGCGCGTCCGGCTGGCGCTCCTGCGGGATCTGCCGTTGCAAGCCGGCGTCACCAACGCGTCGTCGTCGCAGGGCGCGGCCGGCGCCGTCCAGCAGCAGCAACAGCAGCAACAACAGCAGGGATTGCAACTACAGCAACAGCAGCAGCGAACCGGAACTTCACCGTCAGCCGCCGGCGGATCGGGCGGCGCGACTGGGGGCATTCAGCCATGAACTGGAGCATGACTGTATCGCGACGTGGCCGTATCAGTAGCACCGCGGTCGTCGTCGCGGCGACGGCGATCGCGGCGTGCAAGGGTACGGACACGAGCAAGGCGGCGACGACTCCGGCCGCGATCATGGTCGGGCCGGAAAACATCGCGGTCGTGAAGGCGGAGCAGATCCGCTCGGGACCGGCGATCTCGGGTACGCTGCAGCCCGAGCAACAGGCCAATGTGCGCGCCGAGGTCGGTGGGACGGTGCTGCAGACGTACGCGGAGCAGGGCCAGCGCGTGAACAAGGGACAGGTGATCGCGCGGATCGACGACGCGGCGTTGCGAGAGGCCGAGCTCTCGGCTCGCGCGGCGGTCACCACGGCCCAGAACACCGTGGACCTGAACAAGCGCCAGCTCGATCGAAACGATGCGTTGCTCAAAGCCGGAGCCATTGCCGAGCGCGATCTGGAGATCGCGCGCAATCAGTATTCCGCCGCGGAGGCGCAGCTGGCGAACGCCAAGGCGCAGCTGGCGAATGCGGCCAAGCAGTTGAGCAAGGCGACGATCACGGCACCGTTCGCCGGGATCGTGAGCGCCCGCCAGGTGAGCGCCGGTGACGTGGTGCAATCTGGCGGCGCGCTTTACACCATCGTGAATCCCGTGTCGATGCGGCTCGAGGCGTCGGTGCCGGCGGATCAGTTGTCCGCGATCCGCGTCGGCGCGCCCGTGGACTTCACCGTCAGCGGCTATCCGAGCCGCGCCTTCACCGGCCATATCACGAACATCAATCCGGTGGCCGATCCGGCCACGCGGCAGGTGCGGATCATCGTCTCGCTACCCAACGCGAACGGCGTGCTCGTGGGCGGCCTGTTCGCCGACGGACACGTCGCGAGCGAGGTGCGGACGGCGCCGGTGGTGCCGCTCGCGGCCGTCGACGAGCGCGGTCTCAAACCGTTCGTGATGCGCATCAAGAACGGCGTCGTGGACAAGGCGGACGTGGAGCTCGGGATTCGTGACGGCGCCACGGAGACTGTAGAAGTGCGAGCCGGCGTGCAGCCGGGTGACACGAT
>DATJIZ010000093.1:0-8493 GCA_035492735.1 Gemmatimonadaceae bacterium
CTCGCTGTCGTGGCCACGCCGGCCATCATCGGAACCGTGCCTGCCCAGAACGCGAGCATCACCACCGCACCGGATACCGGACCACCGGTACTCCCCGCGACGACGACGAACGTGTACAGCCAGCCACACGGCAACAGCGTCGTGAGCAGCCCGAGCAGACCAGCGCGCGCCGACGGCGTCGAGTCACGCGCCGCGAGCAGTGCCTGGCCGAGCAGTCGCTGGGCCCATTGCGGCGCCAACGACACCGGCACGCGGACGCCGAGCGTCGCGGCGATCGTGCCTGCCGCCCAGAGCATCATCAGCACGCCGGCGAGCGCCGCGGCAGGGAGTCTCGCACCCGACAGATGGGCGAGCTCGTTGACCCGCGATCCCAGCGTGCCGGCCAGCGCCCCGAGTGTGAGGTACGAGATGAGTCGCCCCACGTTGTACGCCGCATGCACGCGCCACGCGCCCTGCCGCGAGACGGGGCGGTAGAGGCAGGTGAACGCGCCGCACATCGCGGCGCAGTGCACACTCCCCAGGAGGCTCGCGAGCAGAACGGCGGCGACGAGGGTCACGTCTTGCGCGCGGCGGCCACCGCTTCGATGCGGGTCGTATTGGTGAAGTGTTCCTTGCCGCGACGAACGTCAAATCGAAGCTCCCAATCACCCGCATGCGTCATCGGGAGCTGTGTCGTGTAGTCGGTCGCGTTCGGCTGGAGCGTCGCGTCGACGATGTGCGACGCGCGCGCGTTGAAAAACGCCGCGACGCGCACGGTGGCATCGCGAATCGGCGCCCCGGTCGAATCGAGGAGCACCACGTCGAGCCGTGTGTCGCGCGCGGCGGAGATCTCACCTAGCCGCGGCTCGATGCGCCAGCCCAGGCGCTGGTTCTCGCGCTCCTGGGCCATCGTGCTGTCCCAGGCGATCGCCTTCGCATAGTAGTTCGGCTCGACCGAGAACGACGGATCGCTGCCCGCGATCACGGCGACCCACACGTTCACACCAACGGTGGTGGCGAGTATCACCGCCACGCCGATCGGCCACCACGCTCCACGCTTCATGGCGAGTGCTCCGCATCACGGTCGTGCTCGGCGCGATGGTGATCCTCGGGTTCCGGCCCAACCAGCCGATACGGGAAAGTTTCGCGATAACCCGCGCCATCACTCACCGTGAACGACACGTGGCGCTCGCCATCGTGGAACGCCGACTCGGGCAGCAGAATGAACAGGCTGGCGGTCTCGGTCGCGCCGCGTGCGACGGCGACCGGCACGCCCGGCGCGATGATCTGCGCCTGCGACACGCTGTCGAGCACCACGGCGTAGCGCCGATCGGCGTGCGAACGGTTGGTGATCTTGATACGCACCTGATTCGCCACCCGGCCGTCGGCTTCGATGGTGTATGGCTCGCCGAGACCGCGCAGCACGGTCACGTCGGCCGGGGCTTTGGTGCCAAGGGCATACACGAATCCGCCCAACGTGAGCACGAGGGCGACCGGATACAGCACGACGCGCGGCCGAAGGCGGCGCACGCGCTCGCCGGCAAGCGCCGCCGCCGATGAGTACCGGATGAGGCCGGGCGGCTTCCCGATGCGCGCCATGATCTCGTCGCAGGCATCCGCGCATTGCGTGCAGTGGATGCACTCCATCTGCAGCCCGTCGCGGATGTCGATCCCGGTCGGACAGGTGAGCGTGCACGCCCCGCAGTCGATGCAATCACCCACGTTCGCGGCTCGACTCTTCCCTTTCGCCCGCGGCTCGCCGCGCTTGGCGTCGTACGCCACGATCAGCGACTGCCGGTCGAGCAGTGCGGATTGCCATCGGCCGTACGGACACGCCACGAGGCAGGTCTGCTCGCGGAAGAAGGTGAAGTCGAACATGATCGCGCCCGTGACGAGCGCCATGATCGCGAACGACGTGGGGTGCTGCACCGGCGACCGCCGGACCCAGACCGCGAGTTGGTCCACGCCGACGAAGTACGCCAGGAACGTGTGGGCGAGAAACAGCGCCAGCACGAGATAGATCGCGTACTTCGCCAGCCGCCCCGCATGCAGTTGTCCGCGCATGTGCTGCTTGTCGAGCTGCATCGAGCCGCTGCGGCCGCCCTCGAGCCACCGCTCGATCGGACGGAAGAGGAACTCCATGTACACGGTCTGCGGACACGCCCATCCGCACCAGACGCGCCCGAACAGCGCCGTGAGCAAAAAGATCGTGATCAGGATGCTCGCCATCAGCAGCATCAGCAGCAGCGTGTCGGTCGGCAGAAACGTCGTGCCGAAGAACGTGAACTCGCGCCGCGGCAGATCGAGCAGGATGATCGGCTTGCCGCCCATCCGCAGGTACGGGATGATGAAGAAGATGAACATCAGCACGTACGCCATGACCCGGCGTCGCCGGAAGAATTTTCCGTACGACGGCTTGGGGCGCAGCCATCGCCGCGTCCCGTCTTCGTTCAGCGTCGGCAGCACGCGGCCGACCGCCGCCGGCGCGCTCATTTTGCCGGGACCAGCACGCCTTGCGGCGCTTTGGGCGTCTTGGGTGTGGTGCCTTCGAGCGTCTTCACGTACACCACGACCGCCTTCACCTGCTCGGGCTTGAGAATCTTGCCCCAATTCGGCATGCCCTTGGTCAGCACGCCTTCGCTCACCGTCTTGTATATCTCCGGCAGCGTGTTGCCGTGCAGCCAGTACTGGTCGGTCAGGTTCGGACCGATGATGCCGCCGCCGTCCGGGCCATGGCACGGCGTGCAGTTCGTGGTGAACACCGCGCGGCCGGCCGCGATCGTGCCTGCGTCCTTGCTCGCGGCAACGAGCGCCGCTTCGTCGATGCTGCCCGAGCCCTGCGGCCATCGACGGTCCGCATCGGCGAGCTGCGCCTGGTATTCCTTGATGCGACCGGGCCCGCGGATCGTGCCGCGCGGGTCGAGCGCGTACACCAATGCGAAGACGATGGTCGCGTAGAAGATCCACACCCACCAGCGCGGCAGGGGATTGTCGTACTCCTGAATGCCGTCATAGGCGTGATCGAGCAGATGCTCCTTTCTCGGGTCGATTGGCATCTATCGCTCCTCGCGCGTCGCGCGCGCGGACGTCGCGGACTTTGCGGAAGTGCTCGTGTCGTCGAGCGGGAGTTGTGCTTCGTGCGCAAAGCTCGTCGTGCGCGCGAACAGCACGCGCAGACCGATCGCGACGAACACGAGGAAGAAGATGATGAGCGCCACTTCGGCGTAGCCGGCGAGGCCGGCACCGCTCACGACGTCGGAGATCGACTTCATCGTCCGCCTCCCGCCGGCGCACCGGTGCTCGCCACCGCGGGCGTCTTGATGTCGCGGCCAAGCCGCTGCAGGTATGCCGCGAGCGCGACGATCTCCTTGCGCTCGAGCCCGGCCGGCCCGCCTTCCTGCGCGATCCCGGCGGCGATCTGCTTCGCCTGTGCTTCGGCCATCTGCCGCGCGACGCCCTGCTCCACCGCGTCCCCGTACGGCACGCCGAGCATCGCCATTGCGTCGACGCGACGCTGGATCGTGCTGAAGTCGAGATCGTCCCGCAAAAGCTGCGGATACGCCGGCATGATCGACCGCGCCGTGATCGACCGCGGATCCTGCATGTGCCGCACGTGCCACAGGTCGGGATACTTGCCGCCCTCGCGCGCCAGATCGGGGCCGATGCGGCGCGATCCCCAGAGGAATGGATGATCGTACACGAACTCGCCGGGCTTGGAGTACTCGCCGAACCGCTCGGTCTCGTACCGGAACGGCCGGATCATTTGCGAGTGGCAGTTGAAGCAACCCTCGCGGATGTAGATGTCCCGCCCCGCGAGCTCGAGCGGCGTGTACGGCTTCACCGACGCGATCGTCGGCACGTTGGAGCGAATGAGGAACGTGGGAATGATCTCGAACAGGGAGGCGACGACCACTGCCAGCACGGTCATGACGCTGAACAGCACCCAGCGCCGTTCCCAGGCGCGATGCCAGTTCATCGAGACAAAACGGGCCGCGCGCGACGGGCGGCGGGCGGCGGCGGAAACGGCGGCCGCCGCCGGCAGTTCACCGCCCGCCGCCAGCCGCCCGCCGCCCGTCGCCCGTAATGGCGCCGCCTGAATCACCGGCTCGTCGTACACGGCCGGTCGCGCACGCCAGGTCATCAGGATGTTCCAGCCGAAGATCACCATGCCGATGATGTACAGCGTGCCGCCGACGGCGCGCATCCAGTACATCGGCATCAGCTTCAGCACCGTCTCGATGAAATCCGGATAGGCGAGGCGACCCGTGGAATCGAACGCGCGCCACATCAGCCCTTGCGTCACGCCGGCGCTGTAGATCGCGACCACATAGAGCAGGATGCCGAAGCTCGCCACCCAGAAGTGCAGCTCCGCCAGCTTCTTGCTGTACAGCTGCGTCTGGAAGAGTCGTGGCAGAAGCCAGTAGATCATGCCGAACGTCAGGAAGCCGTTCCAGCCGAGCGCGCCGGTGTGCACGTGCGCAATCACCCAGTCGGTGTAGTGCGCCAGCGCATTCACGCTCTTGACCGAGAGCATCGGCCCCTCGAACGTCGCCATGCCGTAGGCGGTCACGGCGACGACGAAGAACTTGAGGACCGGATCCTCGACGACCTTGTGCCAGGCCCCCCGCAGCGTGAGCAGCCCGTTGATCATGCCGCCCCACGACGGCATCCAGAGCATCACGCTGAACACCATGCCGAGCGTCGACGCCCACTCGGGCAGCGCGGTGTAATGCAGATGGTGCGGCCCGGCCCAGATGTACATGAACACGAGCGACCAGAAGTGCAGAATCGACAGCTTGTACGAGTACACCGGCCGCTCGGCCGCCTTGGGCATGAAGTAGTACATCAGCCCGAGGAACGGCGTCGTGAGGAAAAACGCAACCGCGTTGTGTCCGTACCACCACTGCATGAACGCGTCCTGCACGCCCGCATATATGGAATAGCTCTTGAGCGGACCGGCGGGAATCGAGAGGTTGTTGAAGATGTGCAGCACCGCGACCGTCACGACGCTCGCGATGTAGAACCAGATCGCCACGTAGAGGTGCCGCTCGCGGCGCCGGGCGATCGTCCCGAACATGTTTACGGCGAACGCCACCCAGACGACGGCGATCGCGATGTCGATCGGCCACTCGAGCTCCGCGTATTCCTTGGCTTGCGTGAAGCCGAGCGGCAGCGTAATCGCGGCGGCGACGATGATCGCCTGCCAGCCCCAGAAGTGGAACTTGCTGAGCGCGTCGGAGAACATCCGGGCCTTGCACAGCCGCTGCAGCGAGTAGTACGCGCCGGTGAAGAACGCATTCCCCGCGAACGCGAAGATCACGGCGTTCGTGTGGAGTGGACGCAGCCGACCGAACGACAGCCAGGGCGCGACGTTCAGCTGCGGCAGCACCAGCTCGAGCGCGATGGTGAGCCCCACGAGCATGCCCACCAGTCCCCACACGAACGTGGCGAGCATGAACTTGCGGACGATCGCGTCGTCGTACGTGAACGAGTCGAGCAGCAGGTTTGGTATTGGCGGCGAAGTGCCCGGCACGCTGGCGGGCAGGGTGCGATCTACGATCGGCGTCGCCCCTTCGGTCGGTGGCATCGAGCGTCGTCTCGGCGATGAGCGTGAAGCGAGGTGCGGGAGGTGGTGTGGCGTCCCGTCGAAGGAACGCCATTCCGAACATCATCGCGCGAGGGTCGAACCGGTGTCCGGCGAGTTTCCCGAGCGTGTCCGGGAATCGCCGACGCGACGGACTCAGTACCCGCTCGCCGGCGGCTCGTCGCCGATGCGCTGCCCGTTGCGCCAGGTGTTGGGACAGAGCGGATGCGTGTAGATCGACGCGTGATCCACCTTGGCGTACTGAATGTCATCGACCGTTGGGCCCTTGGCCGGATCGAGCCCCGCGAAATGACGAATGCGCTTCGCCACTTCGTGATCGGCGCATGGCGTGTCGCCACTCACGCCCAATCCGCCAATGATGCGTCCGTTTTTGTATAACGGCAGTCCGCCGCCGAACACGATCGCGCCGCCACACACCTTCACGCTTTTCGTGGGATCGAGACAGTCGGGGTTGAACGGCTCCGGCTGTCCCGCACCGAACAGCGAATGGCCCGGCTGAGCCATCGTGTATAGGCGCGCCGTCGACATCGCCGCCGTGTCGGTGCTGAAGCCGTTCGCCGTGAACGCCTTCGCCATGGCGATGCTCCGGCTTCCCGGCCAGAACCCGCCCGCGGAGTCGCTCGGTGCCACGACCGAGCAGATTTGCCCCTTCCGATTCACCGTCGCCGCCCACTCGGCGCGGCCGCCAAACAATCCGCCCACCTGCCCCGAGTCGGGTGCCGCCCTGAGCAACTTGGCCAGCGTCCCCGCGTCGGGCAGCGCCGCGCAGTCCGACGGTGCTTCGCTGGTCACCGTGTCGTGTGCCGTGGCATCAGGCTTCCCGCCGGCCCCACAGCCAATCGCAGTGGCACCCAGCACGACGAGCGCGACGGCCCAGGACAATCTTGGCATCCATGCCCCCGTTTGGAGATTCGTGAATTGTCTCATTTGAGGCTACTCACATAATCGGCGAGCGCCCGCAGCTCGAAGCCGCTGAACTGTGTGTTCGGCGGCATCTGCACCCCCGGCTTGAGTGCCTGCGGGTTCGCGATCCAGCCTTCGATCGACGCGAGCGTGTTCGGCATGAGACCCGCGCCGATCGTGGCACGGCTCCCGACGTGCGTGAGGTCCGGACCCACCGTGCCCATGGCCGGCGTGCCGCGCACGGTGTGACACAACGCGCACGGTCCGCTGACGAACACGCGCTGGCCGATCAGCGTCAGCGAATCGTGCGGCGCGACGCCGGGGCCAAGCTGCTGCGTGGCCCACTTGGCGAATTGCGCCGGTGGATCCGCCACGACCACGATGCCCATGTGCGCGTGCTGCAAGCCGCAGAACTCGGCGCACTGCCCGCGATAGGTCCCGGCTTGCTTGGCCAGCAGCCGGATATCGTTGGTGTCGCCCGGAATCACGTCCAGCTTGCCCTGCAGGCGAGGCACCCAGAAGCTGTGGATCACGTCGGCCGACGTGAGGAGCACCTTCACCGGAACGCCCACCGGGATGTGCAGCTCGTTGGCCGTAGTGAATCGCTGCTGCAGCGCCGGGTAGTCGTAGTCGGCCTGCCACCACCACTGATGCCCGACCACGTGAATCGTGAGCTGATTCGCCGGCGGCCGCGTCGGGAACGCACCCATGATGCTCAGACCGACCACGAACACGGCCGCCAGAATCACCCCGGGTATGACGGCGCCGCCGAGACTCACGAATCTCGTGTTGCCCGGCGTCAGATCGACGCCGTCGCGCGGCCGGTCGCGGTTGCGGGTCATCGCGACGAACATCGTCGCCAGCACGGCGACGTACACGACCGCGGCCACGCCGATCAGGAACCAGGAGAGCGAGGCGATACGGTCCGCGCCCGCCCCGCTGGGCCACAGTGTCGACTGCGGCGTGCAGCCGCCGATCGCCAGGCACGACGCCATGGCGACGATCGCCGGCCGCGCGACGAGCGCCCTACTTGCGCGGCGGATCGGGCTCATTGGGCGTACGAAGCGATTTGATGTATGACACGAGCATCCAGATCTGCTCGCGCGGAAGCTTGGATCCCCACGACGGCATGCCGTGCTGCCGTCCCTCGGCGATCGACGCGAAGATCGATTCGTCCGTGTTGCCGTAGAGCCACAGCGTATCCCGGAGGCTCGGCCCCATGCCGCCGCCGGCGTGCGTGCCGTGACACCCCGAGCAGTTGTACTGATTGAAGAGCTGCCGGGCCTGCGGCAAAATCGATTCGTCGTTCGCGTACGGATTCGTCGCCGTGACCATCGCGCGATCAGGTCCCGGCTGCGGGCCAATGAAGTACGCGTTCTGTGGCAGCGCCCCGGCCGCCGCATAGAGCGTCGACTTGGACTTGCATCCGCACATCGCGATTGCCGCGCCGACGGCGAGCGCCGCCCGCCAATAGCAATACGTCGTTCTGCGTCGCATCGAGTATCTCACCTCCGCCTCACCGTCGCCGTCGCGTTTGCGCCGCCGTCGGCCGTTGCCACGCGTTCGCTGGGCACGCCGTAGTCGGCTAGCAGACGGCGAATGTCCCCGGCGTGACGGTCGAGCGCGTCCTGCAGCTCGTTCCGCCACGCCGTGTCGCCGCGCCGCACACCCACCGAGATATCGAATGCGAATGGCAGCGCGCCGTCGCGTTCGGGGCGCACGGGCGCCAGCTCGAGCGGCTTCGCGGCCGTTCGCGCGAAGTAGCCCGCGAGCGGACCCCAGACGATCGCCACGTCCACCGCGCCGCTCTCCACCGCGTCGAGCAACCGCGCCGGCGGATCGGGCTGTGAGTAGTCGCCGTAGATCGGAAATCCCTCGACGTTCGACGCGAGTCCCCGTCGCGCCAGCGACCGGGCCGCCGGTGGATTCGCGTCGTCGCCCCCCATCAGGTGAATGCCGATCCGCATCCGGCGCAGAGCAGGATCGTCCAGGGAGCGAACGTGGAC
>DATJIZ010000094.1:0-13343 GCA_035492735.1 Gemmatimonadaceae bacterium
GCGTAGAGCTTCGGGCCGGCCGCCGGACCCGTGCCCCGGCCGCCGCCACGTCCGCCACCACCGCCGCCGCGTGCGCCGCGGCCTCCGCCGCTGCGGCCGGTGCCGTTGATGACCAGCGTCTTGGTCGTGATCACTTCCGGCTGGCCGCCGATCGCCGGCACTCGTGGCAGCGTCACGCCGGCGAACAGCGAATCAGTCGTCGTTTGCTCGCGCCAGAGATCGCCGTTCGGCACCCACCACTTCTTGTCGCCGGTGTTGAGGTCGTACGCGGTGATGCCGCCCAGCTCCTTGGGCTTGAGAATCGAGATGCCGCCGATCGTCGTGGTCACCGCGATGCGTGAGAACGCGCCGCCGCGCCCAGGACCGCCTGCTTCGCCCTGCGGCGCCACGTAGCCCGGGGGTGGCGGCGTCGCACCGCCTTTGCCGCAGCTGTTGTGCGGCGAGGTGTAGTTGAGCTCCGAGCAGGGGTCGTGCGCCACGGCGATGGTGGACAGTCCGCTCTGGCCGCCGACGTAGATCATCCCCGTCTCGGGATCGGCCGCGGTGCCGCCGTCGATGTTGACGCCGCCGCTCGCGCCGGGCGCGTACCACGAGCAATTGTACTCCGACGGCCCGTTCTTTCCCTTGCCGTCGAGCGGCGAACCGGGAATGAAGTACGGACCCATGCGGCACTTCTTCGCCAGCTTGAGCGCCGAGTCCTTGATGGCCGGCGTGTAGTCGATGAGATCCGACTCCTGCAGGCCTTGTTGCGAGTACGGCGCCGGCTTCGTGGGAATCGGCTGCGTCGGCGAGGTCTCCTCGCCCGGCACCTCACTCTGCTGCACCGCCGTCTCGACGATCGGCCAGATCGGCTCGCCGGTCACGCGATCCAGCACGTACACGAACCCTTGCTTGGTCGTGGCGGCGATGATCTTTCGCGGCTTGCCGTCGATCGTCACGTCGAGGAGGTTCGGCGCCATCGGCGTGTCGTAGTCCCAGATGTCGTGATGCACGAACTGGTAGTGCCACTTGCGCTGCCCCGTCTTCACGTCGATCGCCACGACGCTGCTGCTGAACAGATTGTTGCCGGGACGATGACCGCCGTACTCGTCGGCGATCGGCATGCCGACCGGGATGTACACGATGCCGAGCTCCGGATCGGCCGAGTAGGTGCCCCACGCGTCGACTTTGCCAACGCCTTCGGTGCCGATCTTCGAGCCGTTCTTCCACGTGTCGGCGCCGAACTCACCCGGCTGCGGTACGAGGTCGAATTTCCAGAGCTGCTTGCCGGTGTGCACGTCGAACCCGCGGATGAATCCCGGGATGTTGTGCTTGTGGAGCGGATAGTATCCGTGAATTGAAGAATTCCCGACGACGACCACGTCGCCGACGACGATCGCCGGCGAGCTGTTCGCGATCTGGCCGTTCGCCGGGTCGATGCCGATCGTGCCGTCGGCGCCGGTCTTGGTCTTGGGGTTCCACTTCTCACCCGGCCGCGCGCGCCGCGCCGGCCACGCTTCACTGATCTCGAGCGGGAAGGTGTCGTCGACGGCGAGCGGCACGAGCGGATAGCCGAGTCCCGTCATGAGATCGACCACGCCGTCGTGCTTGGGACCGACCTTGGGATCACCCTTGCCCGTCTTCGCGTCGATGAAGGCGAGATGGTATCCCGGGGTCACCACGATGACGCGCTCGTTCTTGCCGTCGGTCCAGTACGAGAGTCCTCGACCGGCGAACTGCCGCGGCGCTTTCTGCCAGCGGATGCCTTCCTTGATCCCCCAATGCCAGACCGTCTTGCCAGTCGCGGGATCGATCGCGAACGCATCGCGCCGGTTGGTGGCCACCGTGAACAACCGCCCGTTCGCGAACAGCGGCGTGGTGCGATAGTACTCGTCTTCGCCGTACTGGCCGGCGTCCCACTGCCAGGCCACCTGGAGCGAGTCGAAGTTCTGCGCGTTGATCTGATCGAGCGCCGAGTAGCGCGTGCTCCAGGCGTCGGCGCCCCAGTAGCGCCACTCGCCGGGCTTGTTGCCGCGCACGAGCTGCGCGCCTTGCCGCGCGCTCGACTGTGTGGCGTACGCGAAGAGCGCACCGGCGCCAATGACTGCGGCGATCAGAGTTCCAACGGCTCGCCGCGTTGCCCAACGTCGCGTCATGGCTTCTTCCTCTTTGCGGGTGAAGTCTTTGCAGCTGAAGGACGGCTTGGCTTGGTCTCGATCCGAACCTTCTTGAGCGAGTCGATGTCCGGCGGGAGCTCCGCCGGTCCAACCGGCATCGCGTTCATCTTGAGCAGATACGCCGTGACGTCCGCGACATCCTCAGGCGCGAGGGAGCCGGGGTCGTTCTTCGGCATGTTGGTGCTGATGAACCCAAATAGATCAGACAGTTGCCTGCCGCGCCACCACTTGGCGAACGTGGCGCCGGTGTGCGATACGGGCGTGTGACAGGATCTGCAGGCGCCCGCGTACACGTCCTTGCCGCGGCTCGCCTGCTCCGCGGTGTACACGCCGCTCAGCGTCGTAAGACCCGACGTGACCGGCGCCGCCTGCGGCTTGGCCGCCGCGCCTTGCGCTCGTGCGCTCCCGCCACTCACTGCAAGGGCGATCGCCAGACACACAGCCACCGACCAGTTCATTTCCCTTGGCGACCTCCTCCCCCTCCCCCTGCTGCCAGCGTCGATGCCGACCCACCCACACTCCGCGTCAACCGGCCCACGACCTCGAACATGCCCCAGGCTGCGGCGCCGATGATGAGCAGCAGCATGCCGGCGCGCATCGCCTCCGCTACCAGTGACAGGCTGAGCTCCGGCATCGCCACCCGGTACTGCGCAAGCACCGCACCGCGATCGAGCATCCAGTGCCAGGCGGTATGCGCCACGAACGCCGACAGAATGACCGTCCCCATTCGCTCGGCGACGACGCGCGTGAAGAGCCAATTCAGCACGGGGATCGCCAACGCCAGCACCAGCAGCTGCCCCAGTTCCACGCCGATGTTGAACGACACCAGCGAGAGCGCCAGATGCGCACCGGCGAATTGCATCGACTGCCGCAGCGCGAACGAGAAGCCAAAGCCGTGCACGAGCCCGAATCCGAAGGCGATCAGCCAGCGTCGCTCCAGCTTGGCACCGACGATGTTCTCGAGTGCCATGTACACGATGGAGAGCGCGATCAGAACTTCGATGAGGGGCGGGAACCAGAGCGCGTCGGGCGCCAGCCCCGCCGCCGAGGCGATCAGGGTGATCGAGTGCGCCACCGTGAACGAGCTGACGATCGCGATCAGCGGACGAATGCGACGGAACGGAATGACGAGGCATAGGATGAACAGCAGGTGATCGATTCCATCCAGGATGTGCGAGAAGCCGAGCTCGACGAAGCGAAGCGCCGCCTGATACCAGCGTGGATCGAGGCGAACGAGGCCCGGATCGCCGAGGTACTCGAAGTCGCGCTCACCGCCCGTCGCCGGCAGAAATCGCAACACGGTCGTGGTGCGGACGCCCAGCCGCGCCAGAGCGGGCCGCATCGAGAATCGGGCTCGATCCGAGTGGACGGGATAGTCCAGCACCACGTCGAGCATCGCCTGGTTCCACACGATCCGCGTGTCGTTCGTCAGCGGCGCGCCCGTCGCGTGCGCGAACGCGCTGTCGTAGCTCGCGAACGAGCGATCAGACGGGAGCGAGACGACCGTCGCGACGATGCTCGGCGCCGGCAAAAGCTCCGCGTCCTCGTAGACGTCCATCTCTCCAGCGAGCCAGACCTTGGCCGCGCCCGGGAGCAGCGGTGCCGATCGCGCGATGTCCAGATAACCCGGACCCTCGAGCGGAAAATTCACGTCGCGCATCGCCGCGAGCGGCACGCGCATGACGACGCGGAGCCGGTCGCCCTGCGGCTTCACGAAGGCGAGCACGGTGACGCTGCTCGGGATGTCGTGTGCGTACTGGCGCCCGGGCAGCGCGAGCACGAGCGACGCCGCGATCGCGACGATCACACCTGGACGGATCAGACTACGGCGGCTTAGAATCACGCACTCGCTCCCGGGAAGCACGAGTATACACTCGGTGCGCGAGGGGTGGAACGGCGGCTGGTCTGGCGAAACGACCCGATCCTCGAGCCAAGGAGTGCTCATGATCCGGCGCGGTATCCTGTTCGGCGGTACTTTGCTCTCCGTCCTGGCTTCGAGTGCCACTGCCCAGCGCGCCGGGCGCGGCGCGAGTGGCCGCACGGCGCCGCGATTCGAGGTCGACCTGCTCTGGCCGCAGCCGATGCCGAATCGGTGGATTCTCGGTTCCGCGACCGGGGTAGCGGTCGATCAAAGCGATCACGTCTTCGTGGTCCATCTCACCGACAGCTTCACGCCGCGCACGGAAATCGGGCTCGCGACGAACCCCGTCACCGGCGAATGCTGCGCGCCCGCGCCCAACGTCCTCGAGTTCGATCCCGCGGGGACGCTCGTCGGACAGTGGGGCGGCCCGGGACAGGTCTCTCACTGGCCGGAGCAGAATGCCGGCCTTGCCATCGACGACGCCGGCAACGTGTGGATCGGAGGCAGCGGCGGCGCGGATTCGAGAATTCTCAAGCTCACCCACGACGGCAAGCTCATCGCCGAATTCGGGACGGCGACGCCCGTCCTGTCCGGTCGCGGCGCGGGCCGAAGCGAAGACACGGCCTACGCGGGCGTCTCGCCCGGCCGTGGCGGTCGAGGCGCCGGTCGCGGACGCGGCGGGCGAGCCGAGGTCCCTGCCCTTCCGGCGAACAGCAACAGCATGGACAGCTTCGGCGGTCCGGCCGGGTTTTCGTTCGACGCCAAGGCCAACGAGGCGTATGTCGCCGACGGCTATCGCAACCATCGCGTCGCCGTAATCGACATGACCACCGGCGCGATCAAGCGGTATTGGGGCGCGTACGGCGGCAAGCCGAACGACGCCGACACGGCGAAGTACGAGCCCGGCGGCGCGTTCCCCAAGCAGTTTGGCGCGCCCGTGATGTGCGCCAAGCTCGCGCGGGACGGGCTGCTCTACGTGTGCGACACGCAGAACGATCGCATTCAGGTCTTCAGGAAGGACGGCTCGTTCGTGAAGGAGAAGACCGTCGCGCCGGCGACGCGCGGCACGGGCTCGGTCTGGGACATCGCGTTCTCGCGCGATCTGCAGCAGAAGTACGTGTACGTTGCCGACGGCATGAACATGAAAGTGCACGTCCTCGACCGACAATCACTCGACGAGCTCACGAGCTTCGGCGACGGCGGCCGGCAACCCGGCGAGTTCTACGCCGTCCACAGCATCGCGACGGATTCCAAGGGCAACATCTACACGGTCGAAACCTACGAGGGCAAACGGGTGCAGAAGTTCGTCTACAAGGGCCTCGGCCCGATCGCCAAGAAGAACGAGGGCGTTCTGTGGCCCGCGGCGCCGAGGACCAAGCCATGACGCGTGCGCGAAAGCTCGGAGTCGTCGTGGCGCTCGCGGCGGCCATCGTCGCGCTCGGCCTGGGCCAGGCAGCTTTGGGCGCGGCCGCACGCACGCACGCGGTAACGGCGCCGCGCTTCGAGGTCGACCCGATGTGGCCCAAGCCGCTGCCCAACCACTGGGTGCTCGGCAACGTGATCGGCGTGGGAGTCGATTCCAAGGACCACATCTTCATCGTGCACCGCAACGACACGTTCGACGCGCGCCACGAGATCGGCGCGGCGGCCAATCCGCCGATCAGCGAGTGCTGCGTTCCCGCGCCGCCGGTGATCGAGTTCGACCAGGCAGGCAACGTCGTCAATGCGTGGGGCGGGCCGGGTCACGGCTACGATTGGCCGTCGTCGAATCACGGCATCTCGCTCGACGACAAGGACAACGTGTGGATCGGCGGCAACGGCACCTGTCCGCCGCCCGGCACGCCCGGGTGTCCCGCGGGCACGATCGACTCATTCATCCTCAAGTTCACCCACGACGGCAAGTTCCTGATGGAGATCGGAACGCCGCACGAGACGGTGAACAGCAACAGCACGACGCACTTCGGCCGGGTCGCCAAGATCTCGTTCGACGTAAAGGCCAACGAAGCATTCATCGCCGACGGCTACGGCAACAAGCGCGTCGCCGTGATCGACATGGACAACGGCAAGATCAAGCGCTTCTGGGGTGCGTACGGCCACGTGCCGTCCGACTCGAACCTGGGACCGTACGACCCGAATGCGCCGCTCGCGCAGCAGTTCCGTAATCCGGTGCACTGCGCCGAGCCGACGCCCGACGGGCTCGTGTACGTATGCGACCGTGTGAACGACCGCATTCAGGTGTTCCGCAAGAGCGGCGAGTTCGTGAGGGAAAAGATCATCAAGCCGCTCACGCGTGGCGACGGCTCGGTCTGGGACATCGCCTTCTCGCGCGACCCGCAGCAGAAGTACATCTTCCTGGCCGACGGCAAGAACGAGCGCGTCTACGTGCTCGACCGGCAGTCGCTCGACCTGCTCACCGAGTTCGGCGACGGCGGCCGGCAGCCGGGTGAGTTCTTCGCCGTGCACAGCATCGCCACGGACTCCAAGGGCAACATCTACACGGCCGAGACGTACGAGGGCAAGCGGATTCAGAAGTTCGTATACAAGGGAATGTCGACGGTCGATTCGATTCAGGGAGTCGTCTGGCCGAAGCGCTAGCGCCGAGCAGCGAGCGCCCGGAGCGGGCCGGTGCGCGGCGGGCGGCGCTCAGCGGGGGACCTTTCGCTTGAGCTCCTCGAGCCAGTTGAGCACGACGACCGTGGGCGCGGCGTCGCGGCGCTCGACCGGCTCGACGAGCACGAAGCGCGATCCGTCGGGCGTGACGTCGTAGCCCTCGGTCGGTTGGGTGCCGCCGAGTTGGCCGGCGTCTGGCTTGCGGAACAACACCACCGGCGTTCCCACCTCACCCGACCGCGGGTCGAACGTCGCCGCCAGCATCGCCTCGCCTTTGCGGTAGACGATTTCCCGACCCTGGCGCGTCCACCGCGGCTGACTGCCGCCGTCGGCCGAGACTTGTCGTCGTCCCCCGTCGCGCCCGACCGGGCGCACATAGACCTCCTTCGTCTGATTGTTTCGAGTTTCCTCATAGGCGAGCCACCGGCCATCCGGCGAGAACGTCGCATTCTCCTCCTGGATCTCGCCGTCGTCCACCGGCTCCGACTTGCCGCCCGCCGTCGGCGCGAGCATCAGCCGGTCGCTGCCGGACATCTCGAAGTACACGACCGTGCGGCCGTCGGGCGACACGGCCGACGCCTTCTTGTCGGCCTGGCTCGTCACGAGCATCTGCGGGGCCGTACCGTCGATCGGCGTCCGTCGGAGATCGTACACCGGCGTCTCCGTGCTGTGAATGATCGATCGGCTGTCCGGCATCCAAACCGCGCCGAAGGACACGCCATCGGTGTGGGTGAGTTGGCTGAGCACGTGGCGATTCAGATCGTAGAGCCAGATCTGCCACATCGGATCGTTTCGCGTGACGGCGAGCCAGCGGCCATCGGGTGACAGCCGCGGCTCGACCCACTGTCCCTCGTCGAGTGGGAGCGGGCTCTCGTTGCCGGCACGGTCGACCCACACGACGCGGTGCGGCCGATTCCAGTCACCGGCTCTGAGGTACACGAGCGTGCCGTTGCGCGCCACGTCGAACCCGGCGACGCCGTCGGTGAACGACCACGCGACGTCATCGACGACCGGAACGGCTGATCCCTGGACGCGCAGCGTTCGCGGGTTGAACGCGACGGCGAAGATCGCGCCATCGCGCGCGAACAGCAGATGGCCGGTCGGGACGTACCGGGCGAAGATCGCGCCGTCGAGCACGACACTCACATGCCCGGTCGCGAGGTCGACCGCCTCGATTCTCGACCTGGCAATCGGCGTCGTGAACGCGTTGAAGATCACGTACCGCCCGCCGGGCAGCACCTGCGGCGCCCAGTGATTGAACTCGCCGCGCGTGGTGTCGAGCGTGGTGAGCTGCTGCGGCGGACCGCCGGCCGTGGACACGCGCCAGAGTCCGCGCCGCATTCGGGTGAAGATCAACGCCTGGCCATCGAGGGTCCATCCAGGCGAGACCGGATTGACGCTGTCGGCGAGCTCGGTGGACGGGCCGCCGGAAGCGGAGATCTTGTGCAGCTTGTTGGCCACCGTGTAGGCCACGTACTGCCCATCAGGCGAGAACGACGGGTCCCGAGCGCCCTCCGTGCCCGGCAGTAGCGTGAGCCGCGTCGACGCCAGATCGCGAAGCACCAGGCGCGAGACGCCGTTCGAGTCGTGCACGGCCTGGACGATCCGTCGCCCGTCCGGCGAGATGCTCACCACCGGACGATCGGTCGTCGCCACGTTGGCGCGGTACGCGAACTCCACGCGCTGTGCGTCGCCGGCGTTCGCGCCACTCCGCGCCAACAACCAGACGGTCGACGCGGTGAGCACCGCCACGGCCGCGAGCGCGACGACCGCGACGGGCTTCCAGTTCCGCTGTCGCTCGAGCGCGCTCGCGCGTACGCCGGGCACGGGCATCTGGAGGCGGCCCTCGAGCGCAGCCGAAAAATCGGCGGCGGTCGCGAACCGGTCGGCGGGCACCTTTTCCAGAGCGCGTGCCAGCGCCGCCGCGACGTGGGGCGGCACCGATTTGCGCAGCTCGTTCACCGGCCGCGGTGTGTCGGAGATGATCTTCATCACGATCTGCTGCGCCGAGCTGCCGACGTGCGGCGGATCGCCCGTGAGCATCTCGAACAGCACGCTCGCCAGCGAATAGATGTCGCTCCGGCCCGTGATGTCCTTGGCGGCCGTCGCTTGCTCGGGGCTCATGTAGTGCGGCGTGCCCAATGAGAGACCCGTCTCGGTCATGCGTCCGCCGGCGGCGGCACTCACGGCGAGCGCGATCCCGAAATCGGCGACGATCGGCCGTCCATCGTGCAGCAGGATGTTCTCGGGCTTGATGTCGCGATGAATCACGCCATGCCGATGGGCGTAGTCGAGCGCATCGGCGACCTCGCGCGCGATCCGCACCGCTTCGTCCACGCCGAGCTGCGTCTCGCGGTCGAGCTTTTCGCGCAGCGTTTCGCCGTCGATGAACGGCATGACGTAATACAGGAACCCGTCGGTACTGCCCGAATCGAACAGCGGCAGGATGTGTGGATGCTGGAGCGCCGCCGTCGTCTTGATCTCCGCCACGAATCGCTCCGCGCCCAAAACGGCGGCCAGCTCCGGCTTGAGCACCTTGAGCGCGACCTTGCGGTCGTGCTTCAGGTCCTGGGCGAGATACACGGTGGCCATTCCGCCGGCGCCGAGCTCACGCTCGATGCGATACCGACCCTCGATCGCCGCGGAGAGGCGAGCTGTCGACTCGTTCACGGGCGCGCCTGGAACGGATGAGAACGTCGGCTAACCTGCATCCCGAGTCGCTCCGCCGCCAGCCACGCGACCAGCGCGCGGGCAACGGGGCCGCCCGCGCGTATGGCGAAGCGCGACGTCGAGCGCCAAATTGTGCCGCTTGTCGTGGTTGCCCCGCTTCCCGCCCGCACCACTCCCCCGCTCGATCAATCGATCCGTCCAACGGCTTCGCGGAGACCCGCTCGATGCGCACCATTCGCTACCTGTCCATTTTCTGCTTCGCACCGACGCTCGCTTGGGCGCAGAGCGGCTCGGCTCCCTCGACGGCTGTCCCGCCCGACGCGGAGCAGATCGCGTCAGCGGTGCAGGCGCTGCCCAATGAGTACCGCGCAACCGCCAAGGTCCTCGGCTACCGCACCGGGAGCGACAAGCTCGTCACGTTGCGTGAGGGCAAGACCTTCACCTGCCTGGCGAGCAACCCCGCGAACAAGAACTTTCACGTGGCGTGCTATCACCAGTCGCTCGAACCGTTCATGGCTCGCGGCCGCGAGCTTCGCGCGCAGGGCGTGAAGGATCCACAGGTCGACACGGTGCGGTTCGCCGAGATCAAGGCCGGCAAGCTTCCCATGCCCAACCAGGCCGGGATGTATCAGATCTTCGGCGGAAAGGTCGACCCGGCCACAGGCACGGTCACCGGCGGACAGGCGCTGTTCGTGATGTACCTGCCCAATGCGACGCCCGCATCCACAGGCCTTTCCGCCAAACCGCAGGAGTCCGGCCCATGGATCATGTTTCCCGGCACGCCGAAAGCGCACATCATGCTCACGCCCAAGATGTGAACGGACCGGCGCGATGAGGTCGGACTCCATTGCTCAATGGAGTCTGGCCCCATTGCTCACCATTCGCTGAACGAGGCGCCATGCGCGCGTTCGTCGTCCTCACCGTCCTCGCCGCCGCCGCGGCCAATGCCCAGACCACCGTCGTCAGCGGGACCCGGCCCGCGCGACTGATCATCCGCAACGCGACGATCGTCGACGGCAACGGTACGCCGGCCCGCGGGCCATTCGACATCGTCGTCGAAGGCAACACGATCGCGCAGATCGTAGCGCTCGATCCCGTCGCCATGCGCAGTGGCGTCGGCCGCCGCCCCGCCGCCGACGCACGCACCGCCGAGATCGACGCCACGGGCAAGTACGTGCTCCCCGGCTTGATCGACGCCCACGCGCACTTGCAGGACGAACGCGCCGGCGTCGCGCAGCCGATCGACTACGAGCTCAAGATCTGGCTCGCCTGCGGCATCACGACCGTGCGCGACGTGGGGAGCGACACGAAGAAAGCGCTCGCCTGGCGACAGGCGAGCGCCAACGGCACGCTCGCCGCGCCGCGGATTCTCGTCTACCCGCAGTTCGGCCGCCCGACCAACGCCGACTCGGCGCGCGCCCGCGTCCGCGCGCTCAAGGCCATGGGCGCCGACGGCATCAAGCTCCTTGGCATCGACCGCGACATCATGCAGGTCATGGAAGAGGAGGCGCACAAGGAAGGACTGCGGGTCGCGCACCACGTGGGAGTCGAGGAAACCAATGCCTGGGACGACATCCACTTTGGCACGACGAGCATCGAGCACTGGTACGGCATTCCCGACGCCGCGATCGTCGACGGCGTGCAGAACTTCCCGTCCTACTACAACTACAACAACGAGACGGACCGATTCCGCTGGGCGGGCCACTTGTGGCGCGAAGCGGATCCGGCGCGGCTTCAGATGGTGCTCGATTCGATGGTCGGCCACCACGTGGCCTGGGTGCCGACGTTCGACATCTATGAGGCGTCGCGTGACTTGCAGCGGGCGAGAACGCAGCCCTGGTTCGCCGATTATCTGCACCCAACGCTCGAGGACTACTTCCGCCCGGACCCGGCGAACCACGGATCATACTTCCTCGGCTGGACCTCGACCGACGAGACCTTCTGGAAGGAGAATTACAGAATCTGGATGAACGCCGTGCGCGACTTCGAGCGGAAGGGCGGACTCGTGGGCGCCGGCGACGACGCCGGGTTCATCTACCAGATGTACGGCTTCGGGTTGATCCGCGAGCTCGAGCTGCACCAGGAAGCGGGCTTCAACCCGATCAAGGTCATCCAGCACGCCACCTACAACAACGCGCGCATCCTCGGCAAGGAGAACGAGCTGGGGCGCGTCCGGCAGGGCTACCAGGCCGACCTGATCGTGGTGAACGGCAATCCGTTAGAGAACTTGAAAGTGCTGTACCCGACCGGCGTGGACGAGATCAAGGATGGCAAGCCGGTGCACACGGGCGGCGTGGAGTGGACGGTCAAGGACGGCATCCCGTACAACGGCCCGGCATTGATGCGCGACGTCAAGCAGATGGTCGCCAAGGCGCGCGCCGAGCGCGCCAACCACGCCGACCGGGAGCGCTGAAGCGAGAGATCATACGGGCTCGCGGCTCTCGACGGCTCTGTTGGCCATCGCGTCGCTCTCGGTTTGGTAGACGTTTACGACTATACCAGAAGGCGGTCGCGGCGTTCCCGGCGCGTAGCACACTCGACGGGGGAGTTCGGCGGCGGTATCCTCGTCGCCATGAAAATACCGAGCATCTTCACACCGATCGCGCTGGTCATCGCCTCGTCGTTGGCAGCGCAGGCCACCCCCCGCCCCACACTTGCGGCTGCGGTCCGGCAGTTCGTCCGGATCGATACATCGGTCGTCGCACTCGCGCACGTCCGCGTGATCGACGGCACCGGCGCGCCGGCGCGCGCCGACCAAACGGTGATCATTCGCGACGGTCGCATCGAGTCGGTGTCAGCGGCGAACGTCGCCCGCCTACCGGCCGGCGCCCAGGTGCTCGACCTCACGGGAAAGTCGGTCATCCCCGGCCTCGTGATGGTGCATGAGCACCTCTTTTACCCGACCGGTCCCGGCGTCTACGCCTACCTGGCCGAGAGCTTCGTGCGCCTCTACCTCGCGGGAGGCGTGACCTCGATGCGCACCGGCGGGAACATGAACGGCTACGGTGAGCTGAACGTCAAGCGGGCGATCGACCGGGGTGAGCGCGCCGGTCCGTGGCTCGACGCGACCGCGCCGTATCTGGAGGGCCCAGGCTTGCCGCTGCCGCAGGTCCACGAGCTCACCGGCGCCGAGGACGCTCGCCGGCTGATCGATTTCTGGAGCGACAACGGCGCGACCTCGCTCAAGGCGTACATGCACATTACGCGCGCCGAGCTCGGAGCGGCGGTCGACGAGGGGCACAAGCGAGGACTCAAGATCACCGGCCACCTGTGCTCAGTGACTTACCGCGAGGCGGCCGACCTGGGCATCGACGACCTCGAGCACGGCTTCTTTGCCGCGACGGATTTCGTGGCGGACAGGAAGCCCGACGTCTGCCCAGGCCAGGCCGTGGGCCAGGCCGCGCTGGCTGCGGTCGATCCCAAGGGCGAGGCGGTGCAATCTCTCATTCGCCACTTGATCGAGCGACACGTGGCGCTGACGTCCACGCTCACCGTGTTCGAGACCTTCACGCCCGGCCGGCCGGAGCCGCCGGGGCTCGATGTCCTGGTGCCCGAGCTGCGCGAGCAATTCGAGCAGCGATACGCCGCGGCCCAGCGGAACACGTCATCGCTCTACGCCACGCTCTTTCCCAAAGACCGCGAGCTCGAGGTCGCGTTCTTCCGAGCGGGCGGACTCCTGCTCGCCGGCACCGATCCCACGGGTGGTGGCGGCGTCATCCCCGGCTACTCCGATCAGCGCGAGATCGAGCTGCTCGTCGAGAGCGGCCTCACACCGCTCGAGGCGATCAAGGTCGCGACGCTCAACGGCGCCACGTACCTCGGCCGGAGCAAGAGCGTGGGTTCGATCGCACCGGGCAAGCAGGCGGACCTCGTCGTGATCGACGGCGATCCATCAACGCGCATCGAGGATATCCGCAAGGTCGAGCTGGTGTTCAAGCAAGGCGTTGGCTACGACCCGGCCAAACTGATCGACTCGGTGCGCGGGAAAGTCGGGCTGTTCTGATCGGCACATCCTGGGCGGCAGCGGTCCACGACCGCGACGCGCC
>DATJIZ010000095.1:0-2006 GCA_035492735.1 Gemmatimonadaceae bacterium
CGTCACGGCGCGAGCACCGCCGCGATGAGCTTTCCACCCTGCCGCGGATTCCCCTGGTAGTAGAACACGTACACCTTGTGAGTCTTCTCGTCCACCGCGCACGTCCGAGCGCCGCCACCGGTCGGCACCTTCTCGGTCACCGTGAATTTGTCGGGCGAGTCCTCGTGGATCACCGTCATCGTGCTGTCGACGCGATTGGGGTTGAACGCGAGCTTGGTCGTGGCGTCGAAGCAGTTCATGTCGGCGCGACTCGGCACTTTGATCCGCGTCACGATGCCGCCGTTGTCGGCGTTCATCACGACGACTTCGGTGTCGCAGGCCATGAAGAGGCGGCGCGTCGCGAGATCCATCGACAGCCCTTGTGCGCGGCCGCAGCCGGGCACGGGGTAGGTCTTCTCGACTTTGAGCGTGCGCGTGTCGAATTGCTCGATCGCGCCTTTGTCCTCGATGTTGGCGAACAGCTTTCCTCGGCCGTCGGCGACGCCCGACTCGAGCCCATCGCCGATCATCGTCTGCGTGATCAGCTTGCCGCTGCGCATGTCGACGACCCAGCCGTCCTTGCCCTCCCAGGCGAAGGCGCGGTGCGTGACGGGGTCGTAGCGGCTGCCGTCGGCCTTCATGTCGACGTGTCCGGTGACCGCGAGGGTCTTGAGGTCGAACAGCGTCCCGTTGCGCACGAGGCCGCGGTTGTCCTCGCGATCGATGGCATAACCGCCGCCGCCGCCTTCCACCATACCGACGATGCTGTCATGGTCGACGTCGATCACCTTGTCGCCAAGACCGTAGAGCCGGCGGGCATCGGGATCGATGATGATGTAGTCGGCGCGCGCCGGACCAATGTCGATCGTCTTGACGACGTGGTAGCGCGGTGCCTGCGCTGCGGCGACGTTCGACGCAACGAGTGCGGTCATCGTGAGCAGCGTGGTGCGAATGCGGTGCATGAGATCCCCGAGTCGGGAGAGAACACAAGAATACACTCGCGAGGCTGACAGGAAGCTGACATTGCCGCCCGTGTGCCGCGCGTTAGGATTACGCCATGCGCGTACTGGTGGTCGAAGACGATCGTGAGCTTGGCGCGGTGCTCGCCGGCGGACTCGCGGAAGAGGGCTTTCAGGTCGTGCTCGAGGCGACGTTCGGCGGCGGCAGGTCGCGCGTGGCGCTCGGCGCGTTCGATCTGATCGTCCTCGACGTGATGCTACCCGGCGGTTCGGGGTTCGACCTGTGCCGCTGGATTCGCGATCGCCGCATGGACACGCCGGTGATGATGCTCACGGCGCGCGACGCGGTCGACGACCGCGTTGAGGGCCTCGACGCGGGCGCCGACGACTATCTGACGAAGCCGTTCGCGATGCGCGAGCTCGTCGCGCGGCTTCACGCGCTGGCGCGCCGGCGGCCGGCCTTGCTGCCGGACGTAGTGAGCGTGGACGACCTCGAGGTCGAGCTCCGCGCGCGGTGCGTGCGGCGCGGCGGCCGGTCGATCGAGCTCACGGCCAAGGAGTTCGCGCTCCTCGAGTTTCTGCTGCTGCATCGCGGCGAGGTCGTGGACCGCGCGGCGATCACCGCCCACGTGTGGGACGAGAATCACGATCCGTTCACGAACGTGCTCGAGGTGCTCGTCCGGCGTCTGCGCCGCAAGATCGATGACGGCTTCGACCTGAAGCTGATCCACACCTTCCGCGGCGCCGGCTACCGGTTGGGCGCGTGATCGCCCGCGGGGCCCGTCCGTCGGTCGTGGCGCCGTCGCTGGCACGGCTGCGGCTGCGCCTCACCGCCTGGTACGCCGGGACCTTCTTCGTCATCCTTGCGCTCCTCGGCGTCGGCATGTTCGCGACGATCACGCGCAGGTTCGACAGCGAGCTCGATGCATCGTTGCGCGACGCCTCGCGCGAGCTGGTGCGCGCATCGGGTGTCGCGGCGGCTACGGGCGCGCCGGGCGACGCGGGCGGCATCGTCCGCATGCTGCGCATCCCCGGCCGCTCGCTGTACCTGACCGACAGCGCCGGCCG
>DATJIZ010000096.1:0-6411 GCA_035492735.1 Gemmatimonadaceae bacterium
ATGCGCACCCTGGCCGTATGGCTCGGGTCGTCAGGCGGCAGGACGAATGTCGTTTCCGAGTAGTTGAACTCGCGCGCGATCTGTCCCATGAGCTCGGACGGAATGCCTCTGGCGTCCGGAAAGACCGCCAGTTGATTCCCGCCGAACCTGCGATCGGTGAAGACGTCAGTGGTGAAGTAGTGGGCGTTCATGTTGGGAAAATGTAGCCAAACTCGTTTCGGGGAACTGTCTATTGGACTTCCGTGTCTCAACTCTGATCCTGCCCGCATCGTATGTTAGGGAGAGCGGTCCGCTATCGGGCGTCGGCTCTGACATCGTTGGTTACCGGTTCTCGATTCCCTGATAGCGGGTCTCAATGCTCTCAGCGGTCTTCCAGTTTCTGTTCAAGTACCGGCCAACCGAGTTTGCGAACGGCAAGTTCGCGTTCGGCGCACCATTCTCGGTGATCGTGCTGCTCCTCGCGGCGGCCGCCATTGGCGTGCCCGCGGTGCTGAGTTATGCCGGGGTGCGCGGCAAGAGCACGCGGCGCGATCGGTGGGTGCTCGGCGCTCTTCGCGTCGCGGCGCTCGTGGTCCTGATGGCCTGTCTGTTCCGGCCGATGCTGCTGTTGTCCGCGGCGGTGCCCCAACGGAACTACGTCGGCGTGCTCGTCGACGACTCGCGGAGCATGCGGATCGCCGATCGCGACGGCAAGCCGCGCAGCGACTGGATCGAGCACGCGTTCGGCGGACCCGATAGCGCATTGCTCAAGGCGCTGCGCGAGCGGTTCATCGTTCGGTTGTTCCGATTCTCCTCGGACGCGCAGCGAGTCGACAGCGTCGCCGGGCTCTCCTTCAACGCCGGCGAGACGCACCTGTCGACGGCGATCGAGCAAGCGCGCCAGGAGCTCGAGGGCGTTCCGCTGTCCGGCCTCGTGGTGTTGAGCGACGGCGCGGACAACTCGCGGGCACCGATCGGCGACGAGCTGCTGTCGCTCCGGGCCAAGTCGGTGCCGATCTTCGCGGTCGGACTCGGCGCCGAGCATTTCGACAAGGACATCGAGATCCGGCGGGTCGAAGCTTCGCATTCCGTCCTCAAGGGCGGAACGCTCGTCGCCGATCTGATGATCCGGCAACGCGGCTATGGCGGCGTGAAAGTCCCGCTCATCGTCGAGGATGCCGGACGCATCGTGTCGCGGGACTCGATCGAGCTGCCGCCCGACGGCGACGTGGCGCCGGTCCGCGTCACGGTGGTGGCAAATGATGCGGGCCCGCGCCTCCTCACGTTCCGCATTCCCGTGCAGCCGAACGAGCAGGTGGCGCAGAACAACGAGCAGAAGGCGCTGGTCGACGTGCGCGACGGCCGCGAAAAGGTTCTCTACGTCGAGGGCGTACCGCGCTACGAGACGCGGTACATCCGCGCCGCGGTGTCGGCCGACTCGAACATCCAGCTCGTGGTGTTGCAGCGGACGGCGGACAACAAGATCCTCCGTCTCAATGTCGACTCGGCCGACGAGCTGGTGTCCGGTTTTCCGAAGACTCGCGCCGAGTTGTTCCAGTATCGGGCGATCATCCTCGGCACGATCGAGGCGAGCTTCTTCACGCACGATCAGCTGGCGATGCTGGCCGATTTCGTGAGCGTACGCGGCGGCGGCCTGCTCTTTTTGGGCGGCCGGCGCTCGTTCGGCGAAGGCGGCTACGCGGGCACGCCGCTGGCCGACGTGATGCCGGTCGTCGTGAGCGGCGACGCCGTGCCGGACTCCATGACGTTTTTCGCCGATCTCAAGGTGGCGCTCACGCCGGCCGGCGAGAGCCACGCCGTGGCGCAGATCGCGGCGACGCCGGCCGCGTCGATCCAGCGCTGGAAGTCGTTGCCGAGCATCACGACGGTCAACCGCATTCGCGAGGTGAAGCCTGGCGCCGTCGTCCTGCTGACCGGCTCCGTGCCGTCGGACGGCCGCGCCGAGGGGCCGGGCGGAGCGGTCCGTGATTATCAGCAGCCGGTGCTCGTGTACCAGCGCTTCGGCCGCGGGATCGCCGTCGCGTTCACCGCACAGGACGACTGGCAATGGCAGATGGATCCAGCCACACCGGTCGATGATCAGACGTTCTCACGCTTCTGGCGGCAGATGACGCGGTGGCTGACGAGCGACGTGCCGGGGCGCGTCGTCGTCTCCCTGCCGACCGATCAGGTGAATCCAAAGCACCCGGTCGCGATGCGGACGAGCGCCGCCGACAGCCTGTATCTGCCGCGCAACGACGCCAAGGTGGTGGCGCACATCACGAGCGACAGCGGCGAAGCGCGCGACCTGCCGTTCGACTGGGCGATCGATCGCGATGGCGAATACCGCGGCACGTTCACGCCCGATCAACCAGGCATCTACACGATCCAGGTCACGGCCACGCTGCCGTCCGGAGCGAAAGCGACCGACACGAGCTATCTCCGGGTCGCCGATCTCAACACGGAGTACTTCGACGCCGAGATGCGTGCACCGCTCCTCCAGCGTATCGCCAACGAGACGGGCGGACGGTTCTACACGCCCAAATCGGCGTCCACGCTTCCGGAAGACGTGGCGATGAGCAAGCACGGCGTAACGGTCGTGAATCAGATGGACCTGTGGGACATGCCGGCGATCTTCCTCCTCCTGGTGGCGCTCGTCACGGCTGAATGGACCTATCGCAAGGCGCGGGGGTTGGCATGAGCGCCCCGACGAGACGTGTGCGGCGCTGTGCCGCGTTCGTCGCGCTGCTCGCGGCGAGCTCGCTGCCCGCGCAAACCCACCTGATCATCGTGAGCGGCCTCGGCGGAGAGCGAAAGTACTCCGACGAATTCAGAGCTCTCTCACAATCGCTCGCCGACGCCGCGGTGAAGCGATTCGCGATCGCCAAGACGGACGTCCTGTGGTTCGGTGAAGACAGCGCGTCCAAGCAGCCGTACTTCAGTGGGCAATCGACCAAGGCGAACGTCGAGCGCGCGCTGACGCAGCTGGCCACGAAAGCCGGACCGGGCGACCAGATCGTGCTCGTCCTGATCGGTCACGGCAGCGGCGACGGCGAGAATTCCAAGATCAGCATTCCGGGCCCCGACCTCAGCGCGGCCGATTTCGCTCGACTGCTCGGCCAGTTCCGGTCGCAGCAGCTTGCGTTCATCGACATGACGAGCGCGAGCGGCGACATGCTGCCGATCGTTTCGGCGCCGAACCGGGTCGTGATCACGGCGACCAAGAGCAGCTTCGAGCGCAACGAATCGCATTTCGCGCAGTTCTTCATCGACGCGCTGACCAAGGACGTCGCCGATACGGACAAAGACGGCCGCATCTCGCTGCTCGAGGCATTCACCTACGCCACCGCCGAGACCAAGCGGCTGTACGAAGCCGACTCGCGGCTGCAAACCGAACACGCGCAGCTCGACGATGCCGGCGGCAAGACCGGCGTCGCCGCGCCGGACGGTCGAACGACCGGACTCCTCGCGCGGCGCTTCTTTCTCGACGGTGGTCGCGTCGCATCGTTGGCGGGCGGGGCAAGCGATCCGCAGCTGGCCGGTCTCTACAAGGAGAAGTTCGCGCTCGAGGACCAGATCAACCAGTTGCGCGGCAAGAAATCGTCGATGACCGAGGACGCGTACGACGACGCGCTCGAAGCGCTCCTGGTGCAGCTGGCGCGAAAGGCCAAGTCGATTCGTGAGCTCGAGGGGAGGAAATCGTGAGCCGCCGAGATCAACTGCTGGCGACCGCGCTCGAGTGCGCCAGCCTTGCCGCCATGGCGCCGCTTTCCGCACAGGACGAAGCGCGCGAAGCGCTGCGCACCGGCAAGTATCAGCAGGCGATCGCGCTGCTCCAGAAAGTCCCGGCGAGCGACAGCGATTGGATCGCGGCGCAGCGCGACCTCGCGCGGGCGTACGCGACGATCGGCAAGTACGACGAAGCGGAGAACACGGCGCGGCGCGCGGCGGGAACCAAGGACGGTGTGCTGCTGTGGAATCCGCTTGGCGAGATCCTGATGCTGCGTGGCAAGCGCGAGGCCGCGGAGAGTGCGTTCGTGCGCGCGGAACGCGGGCCCGACAGCCTGATGGCAGCGCTCAACGTGGCCGTGCTCCACTACGATCGAGGCGAACGCGATCGAGCGATGAAGGAGTTCGACCGGTTCATCGACGTGTACAACCGCACGGCGGGCGCGAATCTCACCAGTGAGGAGCTCGAGGCCGTCGCGACGGCGGTGGAGTATCTCGGCGCCAGCGACCCGCAACTCTTCAAGGACGCGCTCAAGGCTTACGACCGCGCGATCGCCGAAGATCCGGCTAACGACGACGCGAAGGTGAGGCTGGGCGAGCTGTTCCTGAGCAAATACAACTTCGAGGAAGCGCAAAAGACGTTTGGCGACGTGCTCGAGAGCAATCCATCCGATCCGCGCGCGCTGCTCGGGGCGGCACGCCGGCTGGAAGCCGACGGCCAGCCCGGCGCTGATTCGCTGCTGCGCGCCGCGCTCGCGATCAATCCCGAGTACGTCGACGCGCGAACGCTACACGCCGAGATGCTGATCAGCCTCGAGGATTATGCGGGCGCGCAGCTGGACATCGATCGCGCGCTCAAGGTGAACCCGAACGCCGAGCACACGCTCGCGGTCGCAGCGGGGATCAAGTTCCTCACGCACGAGCAGGCCGGCTTCGAGACGCTGCGCGCCCGGGCGCTGGCGCTCGATGCGCACGACGCCGAGTTCTACGCCACGCTCGCCGACCTGGCGGCCGACGTGCGGCTGTATCGCGCCGCGGCTGACTTCGCGAAGCAGGGCGTGACCGCCGACGCCAAGGATTGGCGCGCCTGGAACCTGCTGGGCATGAACCAGCTCAGGCTCGGGCAGATCGACGAGGGCAAAAAGAGCCTCGAGACGTCGTTCACCGGTGATCCGTACAACGTGTGGGTCAAGAACACGCTCGATCTGCTGGACACGTACAAGAACTACGCGATCGTGCCGAGCGAGCATTTCCGGTTCATGATCGAGAAGGACGAGTCGCCGATCCTTTCGATCTATCTCAAGGATCTGGCCGAGCAGGCGTACGCCACGTTCTCCAAGAAGTACGGATACGTGCCGCCGCCCCCCGTGCGCATCGAGGTGTATCGCAGTCACGCGGACTTCTCGGTGCGCACCGTGGGATTGGCCGGACTCGGCGCACTCGGCGTGAGTTTCGGGACCACGCTGGCGTTCGATTCGCCGGCGGCCAAGGATGCCGGTCCGTTCAACTGGGGCTCGACGGTGTGGCACGAGCTGGCGCACACGTTCACGCTCGGCCTCACCGACAATCGCGTGCCGCGCTGGTTGTCGGAGGGATTGTCGGTGTACGAGGAGCACCACGCGTTCACGCCCGGCTGGGGCTTCAACGTGTCGCCGGGTTTCCTGGCGGCGTTCAAGGCGGGAAAGCTCGTGCCGGTGAGCCGGATGAACGACGGCTTCATGCATCCGGCGTATCCGGAGCAGGTGCAGTTCTCGTACTACCAGGCGTCGCTCGTCTGCGAGCTGATCGCGCGCGACTACGGCGAGCCGGCGATCGTGCGCATGCTGCACGCCTACAAGGACGGGATGACGACCGAGCAGGTGTTTCAGCGCGTGCTGAACACCGACATCAAGGCGTTCGACAAGAAGTTCGACGACTATGTGCGGACGCGTTTCGCGAGCGTGCTGCCGTCCGTGACGGCGCACGACACGTCGACCGGGCGCGCGGCATCGGCGGATGCGCTCGAGCGCGACGCACGGGCGAAGCCGAACGACTTCGGCGCGCAGCTGCTCGCCGGCGAGGCGCTGGCCGAACGCGGCGACGTGGATCGCGCGATCCCGCTGCTCGAGCGGGCGCGGGACATCTTTCCGGAATACGGCGGCAAGGACAGCCCGTACGCGCTGCTCGCGCCCCTCTACGAAAAGAAAGGCGATCTGCGCAAGCAGGCCGACGCGCTGACCAAGCTCACGTCGTTGACCGAGACCAATCTGCCGGCGCTGATCGAGTTGGCCATGGTGCAGGAGAAGCTGGGCGATCTCAAGGCCGCGGCGGACGCGCTCGACCGCGCGATGTACATCAATCCGTTCGACGCGAATCTGCACAAGCAGCTCGCCGACATCTCGCGCGGGCTCGGCGACAGGCAGCGCGCGATCCGGGAGCGGGCGGCGATCGTCGCGCTCGGACCGGTCGACAAGGCGGACGCGCTGTACCAGCTCGCGATGGCGCAGCACGAGGCGGGCGAGGACGCGCAGGCGCGCAAGAGCGTGCTCCGTGCGCTCGAGGACGCGCCGAACTACGAGAAAGCGCAGACGCTGCTGCTCGAGCTGTATGACGCGCGTATGAAGGACAGCGTGAGGAAAACGCCATGAGACTCCACACGGCGATTGTCGCGGCAATGGCGCTGCTCGTGCTCGCCGCGAGCTCGGGCGAGGCGCAGCGACGGCG
>DATJIZ010000097.1:0-11320 GCA_035492735.1 Gemmatimonadaceae bacterium
TGGCTGTCCACGAGGACGTCGGGGTCCACGGGATAGAGATTCCCGTGCGCAGGATCCCCGAATCCGCCGATGTTTCTCGGCTCGATCGACCGACGGATCCAGTCCACGAATTCGCCGCGCTCGCGCGCTGATCCCGCGAGCCTCCGCCCTCGCGTGATACGCAGCAGCCGCGTGCGCGCCCGCGCCGGCAGGCTGGCGGTGACCGGATCGCCGACGCCGAGGAATCCGCGCCACGCCCAGCTGTCGTCCGGCTGCATGCGCTGCCTCACCTCCGCGAACGACACCGTCGCGAAGTAGATGAGCGCGTGCGCGGCGAAGAGGTCGAAGTGCGCCATCGCCTCGTACGCCCCAGCTACCATCGCATCGATCTGGTCTGCCTCGGCGGCAAGCAGCGCCTCGTAGCGCGCAAGGTCGGCGGCGCTCGGCAGGGCGCGCGCGCCGCCGCACGGCTCGAAGCACGACGCGAGCCGCTCCACCGCGCGGAGGCTCCAGGCGATGCCCGTCGAGAAGAGCGGATCGACGAACGCATATGCGTGCGGCAGGAGCGCCCAGCGCTCACCGGCCGCGCTGGCGAGTCGGTGCTGGATGCGATCGCGAAACACGAGCGGCATGAGAGGCCGGGCCTCGCGGAACGCGGCGGCGATCGTCGGATATCGGTCGAGCAGCGCGCTCCACATCCGCTGCGGGTCGCCGTCCGCGATGGCGCCGAGAGATCCGAGGCCGCGCGGCGTGAGCGCGAAGCCGGCGCTCGTCACGCCGTGATCGAAGCGCAGGCTGTACATCCAGCCTTCGTCGATCAGGTGGTGCATCGCTGACCAGTCGTCCGGGTACGGGCCTTCGCGCATGCCCGGCGCCATCTCGCGCATTTGGCGCACGTTGGCGAAATGGCCGAACAAAATCGCCGACTGCGTCCGCACTCGGTCGAGCACGGACGGGATCGCAAGCTGGTTTGCGAGAAACCCGCCCGGGCCTGTCGCATCGATCACGAAGTCCGCATGAAGCTCCAGTGCTGCGCCCTCGCGGTGACCTCGCAGGCGTGCACCGTCACCATCGAATTCCGCGGTGCTCAGCTCGACGTGGTCGCGATAGTCCACGCCGGCCGCGACCGCTCGTCGTACGAAGTGGTGGTCCACGTCGGCGCGCAGCCAGTGCGTGTCAGCGACCGCGGCGTTCGGGCTCGCCGCCACGAGCAAGCGCTCGGCAGCCAGGGTCGCGTCATCGGGTCGCTGACCCGGATGATGGCGGTAGAACGTGAATCCCCGTTTCAGTCCGCACCGCAACTCGGGAAAGTGTTCGAGCCATCGCCCGTGCGTGGCCAGGCGGTAGCAGTCCGGCAGATCATAGCGCGCGGCGAGTCGCTCGAGCGAGAGATTCGCCAACGGCGTTGACGACTCGCCGATCGCGAATCGCGGATGCGCGCCACGCTCCAGCAGCACCACCTCGCGGCCGAGGACGGCGAGCACCCGCGCCAAAAGTGACCCGGCGAATCCGCTGCCGACGATCGCGACGTCGAACCGCTCGCTCATGCGCCATCGCACGCAGCGCAGCCCACGGGAGGCTCCGCGACGCCCGAGCCGTTCATGCGACGCAGCCGCGCGCCGCGTGCCTCGCGACAACCGTCGCACGCGGCGAGTCGGTCCACGTCCCACAAGTCGGCCGTGACGACCGTTTCACGCCACCCGACGCAGCCATCCAGCGCCTGCTCGAGCTGGCGAAGTGTCGGCGCGACGAAGAGGCCAGCGGCGGCGAGGCGCTCCATCTCGCCGTTGCCGCCGCGCACTGGAATGATCGACACCAGACTCGCGCCGCGCTGCGCCGCGAACTCCGCGCTGCGAATCGCCCAGTCGACCGCTTCCCCGGTGGGAATGCCCGGCGCGCCGAGCAGCACGAACACCCGCAGATCGATGCCATGCTTGGCGAGGAAGCCCGCGGCTCGATCGAACCGATCGAGATCGAGCCACTTGTTGAGGTGCGTCATGGCGACGGGGTGGATCGTCTCGAGTCCCATCGCCACTTCGAGCCGGCCGTCGAGCGACCGGGCGAAGTCGGTCACCGCCGGCCCGATCGTGCTCGCGTGCGACTCCACCGTCACGCCGCCGAACGAGGCGCACTGCTCGGCGATGCGCGATCGGTCCTCGGGAGGCACCGCGCGTCGATCGAAGAAGTTGCTCGCGTTGTACAGCTTGATTCGATCCAGCCCCTCAGCCTGCGTCGTCGCGAGCGATTGCGCAATTTGAGCGGGCAGCGCGCCGATCGGCGTCGGTCCGTCGATCGTGTAGCGCCACAGATCGCAGAACGAGCAGGTGAACGGACATTCCGCGCCGGCAAGAAAGATCGTCAGTGCGCGCTCGACGATTCCGTTCGGCCGGCGCTCATCTTCCAAGAGTGACCCGTGCGCCGTCCACGGATCGACCGCTGGCTTGGTCCCGCGAAGACTGCGAATCCGCCGGTCGGCGGCGGTGGCGCTCACACCTGCATCGCGTGGAGCGTCTGGAAGTGCCGCCGATAGCGCGCCTCGCTTTGCGGAAAGAGCTGGTCGACCGCTTCGGCCGCCACCGATCCGTGTTGAAACCGACGCTTGTCGAATACTGGCATCTCGACGCCGAGCACGGCGCGAATGCCGCGCGACACGATCTCGCCCTTGAGCGCGTACAACCGGTCGTGCGAACCCTCGGTGAGCACGGCGAACGGAATCGCTTCGGCCACCGCGATCACCGATGGCCGGGTGTACGGGCTGAAGTCGACGAATCCGAAGCGGCTCGCGCAGGCGTAGCCGCGCACGCAGCCGCGGCTGTAGCCGCCCGAGTACGTGAGCGAATGCTTGATCGACTCCACGCCCCAGCCTTCCTGATAGAGCATGCGATTGTTGACGACGCTGCGGATCGTGAGCTCGCTGTTCGCCTCGATCGGATAGTCCTTCAGATTCTCGTCGCCGCCGTCGCCGTCCACGAGAAGGCGCCATTCGGGATATCGCTCGCGGATGCCGGCGAGGAGGGCGAGGTTCACGGCGGCGCACTCGACGTCGAGCGGCTTGTAATCCTCGATCACGGCCACGGCGCGCAGGGGATCGAGATCGCTCGAGCGAACGTCGATCGTCTCGCCGAGCATCTCGAGACCGGTGCGGCGCAGGAACTCGCGCGCCTGCCGTGCGTCCTGTCCTTGGCCGTCGACGGAGAGCGTGAACGCCTTGAGCCGCGCCGGCGACTGACCTTCGTTCAACAAGAGTTGATTGAGGCAGAGCAGCACGGCGCCGCTGTCGATGCCGCCCGAGAACGGGACCCCGATCGGTTCCGCTTCGCCTTGCACGGAGAGCCAGCGGCGCAGCTCGGCGTAGAGCGCCTCGATGTAGTGCCGGCCGATGACGTCGAGATCCGGCGCGAGCGTGCCGCGCGGCGGATCGAAGAACCGCGTGTGAATCGGATTCGGATCGGGGCACCCGATGAGGCGCAGCATCGTCACGTGATGCGCCGGCACCATGCGCGTGTAGCTCGGATGGAACTGGTCGCTCCATCCCTGCCGCGCCAACTCCGCCGCGATCTCGTCGATTCGCTCGGCCACGATCAGCACCGGGCCGGCCGCTGCCTTGGCGAGAAAGTAGCGCAGCGGACGGTCGAGACTACGCGCTAGGAGCACGCATTCGCCTTGCTGCGCGACGAGGGCGAAGCTCCCGTCGATCCCGAGGGCATCGACGCCGAAATTAGGGTCAGACACCATTTTCACGAAAATGGTGTCTGACCCTAATTTCGCGCCGTCCACTGACGATGGCTGACCGGGACGGCCGATGGTGTCCGGCCGCATTCCCAGCGCGAGGAGTCGCTCTCGAGCTTCGGCTTCAGTCATCGACCAGAGTCGCTGCGACTCGGGACGAATCAGGTTGACGACGCGCGCGATGTAGGTCATGGCGTACTCTTAACCCGCGACCGAGACGTTGGCAACCGCGTCCGCGACGTGCCCGGTCTCGCGGGGCTCGACCGGCCGTGCTCCTCGGCGATGAGTGCCAGCGCCACGCCGTTCGTCCAGCCGAAGCCGTCCTGCGTGGCGTACTCGCCGCCGCCCGCCCGGCGCGAAAGGTCTTCGACGTCGTACTTCTCGGTCATACGGCCGGTCGCCTTGTAGGTGCGGCGATTGAGCGCGAGCCAGGCGGCGCGCGCGCTGTCGGCGAGCGCCGTGCCGCCGTACCGCCGGATGCCTTCGATGGTCAGCCACTCCAGCGGCGCCCACCCGTTCGGCGCGTCCCACTGCTGGCCGGTGTGAATCGTCGTCGTGGAAAAACCGCCGGGTTTGAGGAAATGGTGCTCGAGATTGTACGCCACCTCCCTGCCCTGAAATTGCGTTGCGAGGCCGAAGTAGAGCGGCGCCGCCGCGGCCAGCGTCGGCCGATCCTTGATGCGATCCCACGTCTTCCAGTGCACGTCGTAGAAGAAGCCCGTGGTCTGGTCGAATGAGATCGACATCAGCTTTTGCCGGCGGTTCTCGGCCATGCGCGCATACTGCGCCGCCACCGCCGAGTCGCCGGGCTGTTTTCTGAACGCGCGCAGCGCCGCGATGGTGTGTTCCATGTTGTACATCAGGCTGTTGAGATCGACCGGGATGATGTCGGTCGTCTCCAGCGTGCGGAGATCGGTCGTATCACGCATCCAGCGACTGGAGAAATCCCAGCCGCTCTCCGCCGTGGCGCGGGTGTTCCGGTAAAAGCGCGCGCGCAGGCTCTCCGGCAGCGTCTGCGCGAGCTGGTAGTCCGGCTTGTATGCTTCCGGTCGCGGCCCCGGCAAATCGTCCCAGTAGCGGTTGAACACCGTGCCATCCGGCATCATCACGACCCGGCGATACGCCTGGGCCGGCTGAAGGCGATCGGATCCGTCCATCCAGAACGCGTGCTCCGCCTCGAGTGCGTCGAGGTACCGAAGCGCCTGCGTCGTGTCGGTGGCGCGCGCGTACAGGCCGACCATGGCCGCGAAGTACGGCGGTTGGCTTCGGCCCAGGTAGTACGTGCGATTCCCGTTCGGGATGTGCCCGATCGTTCGTATCAGGTACGCGAAGTTGTCGAGCATGTCGCGCACGAGATCGGCACGGCCGCTCTCGACCAGGCCGAGCATCGTGAAATACGAATCCCAGTAATACACCTCGCGGAATCGCCCGCCGGGGACGACGTACGGATTCGGCAACGGGATCAGCGACGACCGCGCATCCGCGGTGTCGGGCTGCCGCGTGAGCACCGGCCACAAGGCCCGAATGTGCTCCTCCATGGTCTGTGTGGTGTCGGTCTTGAAATCGCGTCCCACGACGCGCGGCAACTCGAAGTTCTGCTCGACGAACGCGCGAAGGTCGAACCCGGCGCTTTTCCTCGCCGCGTCGTACCGGGCCACGATCTCCGACGGACTGGATCGCGGCCGCGCATCCACGAATGTCTTCGAGTCCTCGAAGATCCCCGAAAGCTGCACGTCGTGAAACAGTTGCCCGAGATCACGTACGGGATCGTATCGTCCCGCGAGCGCCCGCTGCAGCTCGGCATCCGGATTGATCTCCGTACTCGGCGCCGACACGCGGCAGCCCACGGCGACGAACGCGGCCGCCGCCAACGCCGCGACACCCGGCCGCCACCTGGCCCCCTTCCCCCTTCCCCCTTCCCTCTTCCCTCTCATCGAAAAACGATCCACAAAGTGCCAATCACCGCCGCGAGCACGACGGAGCCGGCGAGATTCAGCCGGCGCTGCCTCGGCGGCTCCGAGGCAGCAGGCGACACGACCTCGGTCTGTATCGTGAGATCCGCGACTTTCTCCCGGGCGGGCGCCGGTGTGGCGTAGCTCACGGCGACGAGCAGCGCCGTCGAGAGCACGAACAGCAACGCGGCGAAGTGCAGGAAGTTGATCGTCGCCAGCCACATCCACGCACTCCCGGGCGTCAGGTGGGCGCGGCCCAGCTCGAGTCCGAGTCGCAGCGCGCCGAGCACGAAGCCCACGAGCAGCGTCGTGATCGCGCCGGCTCCGGTCAAGCGGTCACTCAACACGCCGAACAGGAAGCAGGCGGCGATGGGCGGCGCGATGTACGCTTGTACGCTCTGGAGATAGATGTAGAGCTGCGGCGAGATGTACTTCATGAACGGAATCCAGGCGAGTCCGAGCACGACCAGGATCACCGTCGAGAAGCGGCCCACGCGAACGAGCGTCTGCTCCGTCGCCGCCGGCCTGAGCTTTCGGTAGACGTCCCACGTCAGCAGGGTCGAGCAGGAGTTGAACGCCGACGCCAATGAGCTCATGAGCGCGGCCAGCATCCCTGCGAGCACGAGTCCCTTGAACCCGACCGGAAGCAGCCGGGTGACGAGCGTCGGATACGCGGCATCGGTCGAGCCGCTACGCACATCGGAGTAGAGCGCGGCCGCGATCATTCCGGGCAGCACGAAGATGAACACGGGGAGGATCTTGAGGAATCCGGCAAAGATGCTGCCGCGTCGCGCCTCGCTCACGCCTTTTGCCGCGAGCACGCGTTGCACGATGTGCTGGTCCGTACACCAATACCAGACGCCGAGGATCGGCGCGCCGAACACGATTCCGGTCCACGGGAAGTCGGGGTGGTTCGCCGGCTTCCACATCGAGAAGAAGTCGGCGGGCAGCCTGGCATGCAGGCCGGACCAGCCACCGACCGCCGAGAGTCCAAGCAGCGCGAGCGCCGCCGATCCGATGATCAGGACCACTGCCTGCAGCACTTCGGTGTAGATCACGGCGCGCAGCCCGCCCATGATCGTGTAGAGACCCGTGATGATGATCAGGATGATCGCGCTCGTGTAGAGGTCCCATCCGGTCACGGCCCGTACCACGATGCCGCCGGCGAACAGCGTCACGCTGATCTTCGTCAACACGTAGCCGACCACCGAGACCCAGGTGAAGTACCAGCGCGCCGCGGAATTGAAGCGCCGCTCGAGGAACTCGGGCATCGTGTAGACGCCGCTCCGCAGATAGAACGGCACGAAGAGCCAGCCCAGGAGGAGCAGCATGAAGCAGGCGAGCCACTCGAAGTGCCCGACGGCCAATCCGCTCGCCGCGCCGGTGCCCGCGAGCCCCACGAGGTGTTCGCTCCCGATGTTCGACGCGAACAAACTCGCGCCCACGGCGAGCCAGCCCACATCTCGACTCGCGAGAAAGTAGTCGGCGCTCACGTTCTTCTCACGCCGCGCCGCCCAGTATCCGATCCACAACAGGACGACGAAGTAGCCCGCGATCACGACGAAATCGAGAACGTGAAGGTTGCTCATGGTCGGCTCACGGTGTTGGAAGGAGAGCGAGGTGAAGGAGCGAACCGCAACACCTGCAGCTTGTCGTCATTCCGCGCCGCCACGATGAGCCGGCCGCCTCTGGCCCATCGCAGCGCCTTAATGTGGCGCACCTGGCCCTCGAGCACGAGGCCGCTTGCCGTGAGCCCAATCGGCTCGAACAGCGGTTGGCCAGGCCCCATTCCGCCCGCACCACGGAGCACGAGACCATAGCTGGCGTCGTAGCGGCCGAATAGCGGCGGGACGCCGTAGTCGTTGCCGGCCAACAGCACGTCCGGTCGTCCGTCGCCGTCGAAGTCGTCGATCAACGATGCATCGACCGTGGAAACCTGCGCCTCGCTCGGGAGCGCGCGCAGCTGAAACGCTCCGTGGCCATTGTTCAACGCCACCGACGTGGCGAAGTCGCTCGCCTGTCGCACGGCGGCGCCGCGCAGATCGGAGGCCGGCAGCACGTCCTCGATCCTGCGGCCAGCAAAGCTCTTGTAGGTTGGATAGCGGTCGCGCAGCGCGGGCAACATGCGCAGCAGCTCGTCCCGAGCGGGCACCACGTAGCTCGTGTCGTTCGTGTAGGCCGTGAGAATCCCGATGCTCGACCCGTTGTGGGCGAAGTCACCGACATACAGCCGCACCGGCTCGGCCGGCGACGCCTTGAGGTACGAATTCAGCCCGAGATTGCCGAGCACGAGATCCGGGCGGCCGTCGCCATTCAGATCGGCCACGGTAATGCTGTTCCACCACCCATCGCTCGCCGCCAGCCCCGCTTCCTTCGTGCGGTCGACGAATCTGCCGCTCTCCTGGTGGAAGACACGGACCGGCATCCATTCGCCGGTCACGATCAGGTCGAGCCGACCGTCGTGGTCGTAGTCCACCCACGCCGCGGACGTCACCATGCCGGCATCGGCCAGCCCGGGCGCGAGGGCTTGCGTTACGTCGCGGAAATGTCCCGCTCCATCGTTCTCGAGCAGATAGCTCTGCGGCGACGCTCCGTACGCGCGTGACACGGAGCGTCGCCCCACGAACAGGTCGGGATGTCCGTCGCCGTTGAAGTCTGCCACGACGACGCAGGAGCCGCTCTCCGCCATCCGCGGCAGGGCGCTCGTATCGCGCCGGAAGGTGCCGTGCCCGTCGCCGAGGTACAGCCGATCCTGCAGCGCGTCGTCGCTGTCCGAGAACTCGTTCCCGCCGCTCACGACGTACAGATCGGGATGCCCGTCCCCGTTCGCGTCGAAGATCGTGGCATCGACGTCCTCGAACAGGCTGTCGGCGGTGAACGCAGGCTGTGGGCTGGCGCGGAACGTACCATCGCGCTGCTGCAGATAGATCGCGCCAGGCTGCCACTTCGCTCCGCCGACGTACAGGTCTTCGAGCCCGTCGCCGTTCACGTCGCCCACGGCCAGCGCCGGGCCGCGATCGGAGAGGAAGTGCGGCAGCAGCGGCTCGCGCTCCAGGTCGTACGGTTCGTTCTCGCGATGCCGCCAGTCGATTCGCAGTTGGTTGCTCACGTCGCTGAAGATCGGACTTCCCGAGGCGCAGGGGCCGACACAACCCGCCGCGCGAGCCTCCGCGGCCGGACGGGCCTGCGACTCGCTGATCGCGAGCGACGGCGGCGACGCCGCGCGCTGATCGAGCGTGAGTGCCGTATCTACCGCGAGGTTGGTCAGTACCTGACGCCACCGGTTCGGCCATACGATCGTCACCGAGTCGGCGCGAGTCGCCGAGCCCAGCCCGAAGTGCAGCCGATGGTCCACCGACGACTCGTAGCCGCGCGTGGGCATCTGCTCGAGCAGTTGAGTCGCCCCTCCAGCTTTCACGAACACCTTGGCCCCGATTCCTTCGGTATTGCCTCCGGTGCCGCGCAGCTCGACGCGCAGAAAATGCGCGTGGCTCGAGTCGCGCAGATGATTGCGATAGATGGCCGCCGGCGCATTGACGCGATTGATCACGAGATCGAGCGCCCCGCTGTTGTCGAGATCGACGTACGCGGCACCGTTCGAGAAGCCAGGCTCGCTCAGCCCCCACGCCGCGGACACGTCGCGGAAGGTGAGGTTGCCCTCGTTGCGAAAGGCGTGATTCGGCGCCGGGAGGTGCGGCATCCGGTTGGCCACGGTCAGGTTCTGTCGCGTGATCCCGGCCTGCAGTGAGCGCTGAACCGCGGGCTGCGCCACGTACGCCAGATAATCGAGATCGGTCGGCCGACGGTAGATCCCGCTCGTGATGAACAGGTCCTTGCGGCCGTCGTCGTCCAGATCGGCGAAGAGCGGGGCCCAACTCCAGTCGGTCGCCGCCACGCCCGCGAGATATCCGATCTCGCTGAAATGCCCTGCGCCCTGGTTCAACTGCAGCGCGTTGTGCGCGAGCTGCGGACGATAGCCGGCCTGCAGTTTCATCTTGTACAGCGCGTACGGTTCGGCAGTAGCCGAGGTCTCGAGCACGTCCTGGCGCCACGGGAGCATGTCGGCCGAGAAGATGTCCGGACGCCCGTCGTTGTTGAAGTCCGCTGCGTCCACGCCCATTGACGATCGACTCGTGTGGGCCATCGCGGCCGCGCCGATCTCGCTGAACGTACCGTCGCAGTTGTTGTGGTACAGGAAGTCGTCTTCCTGAAAATCGTTCGCGACGTACAAATCCATGCAGCCATCGCCGTCGATGTCGGTGGCCACCACGCCCAGCCCGTAACCAAAGACACCGCCGTAGATACCCGCCTGCTCGCTCACGTCCACGAAGTGCCCGTTGTCGTTGCGATACAGCCGATCGCCCGCCCGAGGATTCCGTTCACTCCGCGACGCCGCCGACCCGCTGCCATGCTCGCTGTGGACGGAGTGGTTGAGCAGGTACATGTCGAGATCACCGTCGCCGTCGTAATCGAAGAACAACGCCTGCGTGGAGTAGCCCTCGAAATCGAGCCCGTACTCCTTCGTTCGATCGGTGAACGTGCCGTCGTGGTTGTTGATGTACAGCACGTTACGGCCGCGCACCCCCAGGTAACTCACGCCACTCACATAGATGTCTACCCAGCCGTCGCCGTTGACGTCGGCCATGGTCACGCCCGACTTCCACCCGACCGAATCGGCCACGCCCGCGCGAGCGGTGATGTCCTCGAACCGGTAGTTGCCCTTGTTCAGGTACAGCCGGTTCGATCCCAGATTCGAGGTGAAGTAGAGATCGGGCAGCCCGTCGTTGTTGACGTCGCCGACCGCGACGCCCGCACCGTTGTAGTAGTACAGGTAGTTGAGGATGTTGAAGCTGGTGTCCTCGGGCAGCGTGTTGGTGAAGGTGATGCCCGTGCGCTTCGCGTCCAGCAGTTCGAACGGCGGCGGCGCCGCCCGCCGGCATCCGGCGAGCACCAGCGGCAGCGCCCACAGGGCACCAATGGCGCGAACCACGAGGCCCCTCGGGGGGTTTCGTATTATGCTTAAGATGGTGTCGTCCACCCGCTGTCCTGTGACGCAGGAAGGAGGGAATCCAATGCCAGTGTCATCGCGGCGACTCATCACGACCCTGGCCGTCGTGCTGGCAGCCGGCAGCGGCTGCGTGCACCACGGTGCGCCGACCTCGGAAACCGCGCCCGTCCCGGCCCAAAAGCAGCCGAACGTCGTGACCGCCGACGCAATCGCCAACTCGAGCGGGCAGTCGATCGAGCAGATTCTCGCCAACCGCGTCGCCGGCGTTCAACTCGGCCACACCGCGGACGGCACGTTGACGGTCCGAATTCGCGGCGCCAACAACTGGAATTCCGACAGCGAGCCGCTGTACGTGATCGACGACGTGCCGATCACGCCTGGTCCGGGGGGCGCACTGGCAGGGATCAACCCGTACGACATCGAGTCGATCCGGGTCCTCAAGGACGCCGTGAGCACAACGATGTACGGGGCGCGCGGTGCCAATGGCGTGATCGTCATCAAAACGAAGAAACCGAAGCTTTAGTGAACGCCAGCGGCCGGTCATCGTTCCGCGCCACGACGTAGAGATCGCCGCGCGCCGTGCGCACGCGCTGAATGTCGCGTGTCTGTCCTGGCACCACGAAGCCGCTGCGCAGCGCGGGCAGCGCCTTGA
>DATJIZ010000098.1:0-4089 GCA_035492735.1 Gemmatimonadaceae bacterium
CCTTGCCACGACACGGCAGGTCGCGACGACGGTGCACCTGGACGACCTCGCGCGGGCGCTCGAGCAATCGACGACCGCGGCTCCAGCGACAGGCGATTCGACCGGCGTCACGCTGCACGTCGATCGCAACGCGCAGCCGCAGACCCGCAGCACGGAGCAGACGGGACGAAAGCCGCGGCCGTGAGGATCGTCTTGGCGATCTTGGCGGCTGCGGCGTGTCTCCGGGACTGGCTGCGCTTTAGCGGGGAGAGGTCTAGGAGTTGGGAACGACCATGCTACGGAAACGCCGGATGACGCGGATTGCTTCTCACGTGGACAACACCTCGTGGGACGAGCCCGGAGGACTCTTTTCGTAACAGCCGCTCCGGATGCGACGATGAGCGACCCGAGCGGCTGTGCCATTCACGTTTCCGCTCGTTGAGAACGAAGCCCTCGAGGGTACCGGAACAGATCCGAAGCATCGGGACCTCCGTCTCATCGCAGTACCCTCTTAGTGCTGTCCACGCTCGGAACGCCGAGGGCCCGTCACGGCTCGTGATAGTAGCGAAGGCCGGACGACCCGCGCCGAAAGCCCGCTGCGCGGAATGCTTCAGCGTAACGATGCCCGGTTGCCGGCTGTCCGTCGATCGTCTCCACGATCACGTCGCGCCTGGCGCGCGCTGTGAGGTGCGCCAGGAGCGCCTGCGCGCAGCTCGTGACCGTCACGTCCGGCGTGTCCGGGCGTACGGTGATCCGCGCGCCACGCCGTTCGGCGATCATGAGCACGACGCCGTCGACCGTCACGAGCAGGGCGCCGCGGCCGCGTGGTCGCACGAACGGGTCGCGAGCCGGATCTCCAGAGAGCGGCAGCGTGAACACGTTTGCGGGATCGCTGGCTGTGATCACGACCGGCCCGTCGGCTGGGTGCGCGTCCGTGGACCGAAGCGCCTCGATGGCCTCGGGCAGCGCGAACTGCGCGCCGGACAGTCCGCGGACGAAATATCCGCGCCGCACGTCGCCGCTGAACTCCAGCCGCTTCAGTTCGCGATAGATCGAGCGCCAGCCGAGCGCGGGTCGTTCGCGGCGCCACATCTCCCGTGAGACGATCCCGTATCGCTCCAGCCACTGCCGGGCAATCGATTCGGCCCACGCGCTGTCATCCACGTCGGCTCCAAGCACGCGCGGCACGCGCACGAGCGACCAGCGACCGGGCCACGTCGTGGGCTCGGCACCTTGTTTGTCGGGACGTTTCCACTTTGGCAATCGCCGCAGGTTGGGACGACGTTGCACCACGTAGCGATTGGCCGACGGGGTGAAGTCCGCCGGGAGCCACCGCGTCGGGTCGGCCTGCGACCGGTCGCGCGGCGAAACGAGCGGACGCCATCGGACCACGGCGCGCAGCGCCTCCATGGTGTCGTTGGTGACGAGTCCAACGCCGACGAGCTCGCGCAACGCGTCGCGTAGCGCACGCGACGAGAGCGCCGTCGCCGAAAGCAGCTCGTCGAAGAACGACGCACCGTCGCGCGCGAGCGCATCGGCGACCCGCCGCGCCTGTTCACCGACCGAAGGTGCCTCCGCCAGGTCGAGCCACGCGCGCGCCGTCCCTCGCCGCACGAAGCGGACATTTGCCAGCGTGCCAACCTCGCCCGCTCTCGTCGGCGCGGTGCCGCCGACCCACACCAGCTCGCCCGATGCGCTGGCGCGCGTGAGCACGTCGGGGTCGTAGCCATCGACGCGCGACGGCAGATATTCGCGCTCCCACAACTCGGCGGGGCGCGACAAACCGTACAGCTGACGAATGGCGACGAGCGTACCCTCGTCGCCATCCAATCGCGTCGAGGGAGCAACGTGCTGCCATCTCTGCACGAACCGCGAAAAGCGATCGAGACCCACCGCCTCGATCTGCTTGCGTGCTTGCGCCAGCTCGCGGCGGCGCGCTTGCTCGAGGAGTCGGCGCGAGCACCATCGCTCCGTCGACGCATCGCCGCCGAACGTGCCACGGACGAGGCGTCCATTGCGCGTCCATTCGTCGAGCCGGTGCCGGACCCATTCGCGATCGAACGAGTAGCGCTGCAACACGTCGTCGAGCGAGAGAGCGCCCGCGAGGGACACGAACCGGACCAGAATCTCACGCTGCGCGGCGTGCGGCGTCATCGCGGGCGTGCGAAGCGCGTCCGGGACCACTTCGCTCGCGAGGCGCGGCTGGAGGCTCGAGCCGGCGTACACGGTTGCCAGTCCGCCGGCACCGAATGCCGCGACGTAGCGCGCGTAATTCTCCGTGAGAATCAGACGCTGGCGCGCCTCACCATTCGCCGCCGGAATGTCCACGCCTATGATCCGCCCTCGGTCCAACAGCTCGATCAGTGGATCACCACGCCGTCCTTCATCCAGCGAGCCTACCCGCTCGCGCAGCTCGTCGGGGGTGAAATCGCCGGCCCGATCCAGCAGCGCCGCCAGCTCGTCGGCCGTGCGCGCCCGCGAGCCAGGCGCCGTTCCGCGCCGGCGCGCGAGCATCGTCTCCAGCACCTGCAGCGTGGATTCGTCGGCACCCTGACCGCCCATCAACTCGTCGAGCAACGCGCGATCGAGCGACAGCAGGGCGGCACGCTGCTCGGCGCGCGGCGCGTCGTCGGCGTACATCCAATCCATCACGAACCCGAATTGGAGCGACGCCGCGAACGGCGACGGCACGGCGGTTTCGATCGTCGACAGCGCGATGCTCCCGGTCGCGATCTGATCGAGCACGCGCATCAGCGCCGGCATGTCGAAGGCGTCCTGCAGCACGTCGCGATACGTCTCGACCAGGATCGGAAACGACGGGAACTCCTGGACGGCCTGCAGGAGATCGGCCGCCTTGAGCCGCTGCAACCAGAGCGGCATGCGACGCCGCGCCGAGCCGCGGGGCAGGAGAAGGGCGCGCGCCGCGTTCATGCGGAATCGCGCTCCGAAGAGCGACGATCCGCCCACCTCGGCGAGCACGCGCCGCTCCGTCTCGGCGGCGCCCATATCCCGGATCACGCTCAACGGAAGCCACTCGCGCAGGTTCGGCAGGCGCAGCATGATCCCGTCGTCGGTCGTCTGCACCTGGATCTCGAACGCCGCCGCGCCGAGGAACTCACGCACACGATTCGCGAGCGCCATGCCCCAGGGCGCGTTCACCCGCCCGCCGAACGGCGCGTGGATGACCACCCGAATCGAATCCATCTCGTCACGGAACTGCTCGACGACGAGTATGTGGTCGTCGGGCACGCGTCCCGTCGCGGCACGCTGCTGGTGCACGTACTCCACCAGTGAGGCCGCCGTGTTCTCGTCGCACTCGTACGCCTTGGCGAGCACGGCGAGCTGCTCGGCCGTCCGAACCTCGTCCAGCTCTCGTCGCAGCGCACCGACGCGCGCCGACAGATGCGCCGAGCGTGCCGCGTACTCGCCGTGCCAGAAGGGCATGCGCGCCGGCGCGCCGGGTGCCGGCGTGACGATGACGCGATCGTGCTCGATCGCATTCACGCGCCACGTCGATGAGCCGAGCTGAAACACGTCGCCGACTCGCGTCTCGTGCACGAATTCCTCATCGAGCTCGCCGAGCCGGGTGCGGTCCGGAAGGTTCACCGTGTAGAGGCCTCGATCGGGAATCGTGCCGCCGGAGATCACAGCGACCATCCGCGCGCCCCGCGCCGCGGCGAGCGTGTCGGTGGTGCGATCCCACGAGAGCCGCGCGTCGAGCTCCGCGGCGACGTCGGACGGGTACTTTCCCGATAGCATCCCGAGCACCTCGTCGAACGCCGCGCGCGTAAGAGCGTGGTAGGGATACGCGCGGCGCACCAGATCGAACAACGCGGCACTCGTCCAGTCGTCATCGATCGAAACCGCGGCGACGACAACCTGCGCCAACACGTCGAGCGCGTTCTGCACGACCCGCGTCGGTTCGACGTCGCCGTCGCGCATTCCGCGTACGACGGCGAGCATCTCCATCGCGTCGTCGCGGAAGGTCGGAACGAATACACCCCGGCTCACCGCCTCGAGCGAGTGGCCGGCGCGTCCGACGCGCTGGAGTCCGCTCGCCACGCGCTTGGGTGATTGCAATTGCAGCACGAGGTCGACCGAGCCGATGTC
>DATJIZ010000099.1:0-4707 GCA_035492735.1 Gemmatimonadaceae bacterium
TCCTGACCTGACGGCCGACATGCCACCGACACTGCAGGGTCGCATCGCCGACGAGCTCGCCCGAATCCGGCACCCGCGCACCGGGACCGACCTCGTCTCGGCCGACGCCGTGCGTGACATCGCCACGACGACGAGCGGCAAGGTGCGGTTGACGCTGCTGCTTGCGAAGGGCGACGATCCGTCGCTGGCGCTCACCGTGCGGCGCGCATTAGAGAACGTTGAAGGCGTGAGCGAGGTGACGGTGGACGTCGGCGACGCGTCGGCGTTCGCGCCGAACAAGAAACCGGCGAGCCGCGCCCTGCCGGTCATGGAGCAACAGCGTCCGGCGCAGCAGCGGGTGCCCGCGCCCACGCCCGTCGCCTACCCGAATCTCGGGCGGATCGTAGCCGTGTCGAGCGGCAAGGGCGGCGTCGGCAAGTCGACAGTTGCCGTGAATCTCGCCGTGGCGCTGGCCAAGCAGGGCGCACGCGTCGGCCTGATGGACGCCGACATCTACGGGCCCAACATCCCGTTGATGATGGGCGTCAGCGAGCCGCCGATGGTGATCAACGAGCGCATCGTGCCGCTCGAGGCGCACGGCGTGAAGCTGATCAGCCTGGGATTCCTGATCGATCGCGACCAGCCGGCGATCTGGCGTGGACCGATCATCATGAAGATCATCACGCAGTTTCTCCGCGACGTCGCGTGGGGCACGCTCGACTACTTCATCGTCGACCTGCCGCCGGGAACCGGCGACGCGCAGCTCACGCTCGTCCAGGCGACGCAGCTGGCCGGCGCCGTCATCGTCACCACGCCACAGGAGGTGTCGGTGGGCGACGCGTTGCGCGGCGTGAAGATGTTCGAGCGCGTCAGTGTCCCCGTGCTCGGCATCGTCGAGAACATGAGCTGGTTCGAGTGTCCGCACTGCGGCAAGCCGTCGCCGATATTCGGCAGCGGCGGCGGCGAGCGGCTGGCGCGGGAGCTCGCGCTGCCGCTGCTCGGGCAGATTCCGCTCTATCCGCGGGTGATGGAAGGCGGCGATCGCGGTGCGCCAATCGTCGAGGCCGAGCCCGAGTCATCGGCGGCGCGCGCGCTGACGCAGATCGCGACGCGCGTGCGCGAACGCGTGGGAGCCGTGGCCTCAGGTTAGCGGCTCGTGATCGAGCCGGCGCAGACGACATCGCTCCCCGTCGAGCCGCACGAGGGCATCGCGCCCGTCGCGGTCGCCGATCGCGTCGACGCGGCGCACCTCGTCGCCGGCTCGCTCCGCGCCACGATTCTCTCCGTCGCCGCACCGGCGGTGGCGTCGTCGCTCCTGATGACGCTGTTTTCATCGGTCGACGCGTTCTGGGTCGGTACGCGCATTGGCGCCGCGGGGCTTGCCGCGGTCTCGACGTCACTCTTCTGGATCTGGATGATCATCTCCCTCGCCGAGATGGTCGGCGTCGGCCTCACCGCGGTGGCGGCGCGGCGTCATGGTGAGCTTCGCGCGACCGAAGCGGCGCGCCTGGCGGGCGACGCACTGGCGTTCTCGATTGTCCTGGGGCTGATCGTCGCCGCCATCGGCACGAGCCAGCTCGATTCACTCTTCCGCGTCATGCACACGCCGGCCGACGTCACGGCGCTCGGCCGGAGATACCTGCGGACCTATCTGCTCGGCACGCCGCTCATCTACGGCTTCTTCGCCGTCGACGCGTCGTTCCGCGCATCGGGCGACACGAGGACGCCGTTCGTTCTCCTGCTCTCGTCCGTGCTCGTGACGCTCGTTCTCGATCCGCTCCTGATCCTCGGCATCGGGCCATTCCCGAGGCTGGGAATCGCCGGTGCGGCGATCGCCACCGTCGGCACGCGCGGGGTGGTCTGCGTGCTTGGCGCCGTCATCTCGGCGCGACGCAACCTGATGCGGCTCGGCCGCATTCGCGCCGAGTCGATTCGCGCCGTGTGCCGCGTCGGTCTGCCGACGGCGATGACCGGAGTGACCTTCAGCGTGATCTACGTGGTGCTCACGCGAACGACGACGCGATTCGGAACGCCGGCGTTGGCGGCGCTCGGCATCGGTCACCGCGTGGAAAGTTGGTTGTTCATGATCGGTGTGGGCTTCGGCGCGGCGACGGCGGCAATCGTTGGCCAAAATCTCGGCGCCGGCCGCGCGGGCCGCGCCGAGCGCGCCGGCTGGATCGCGACGGGCTTCTGCACGATGCTCGGCGTGGTTGCCTGTGCGCTGGAGCTCGGGATCCCGCGAGAGTTCGCGTCGCTGTTCACCAACGACTCGGCGGTGATCGCCGAGGCGGTGAAGTATCTCCGCATCGCGTCGATATCGCAGCTTGCCGTGTGCGCAGAAGTGGTGCTCGAGGGCGCACTCGGTGGGGCAGGAGAGACGGTTCCGCCGATGATCACCTCGACCGCGCTCACCGCATCGCGAATCCCGCTTGCCGGCTGGGCCGCGAACCGGTGGGGCAGCGCGGGGATCTGGTGGGTGATCTCGCTGACGGCAATCGGTCGCGGCATGGCCATGGCCGCGCTATGGCGACACGGCCGCTGGAAACGTCGAAGGATCTGAGCGGCGTTCAGCGTTTTCTCGTCAGCCGCCGGATGAACGCTGTCTCAGTGGTATCGAACGGCGTTCCGTCGCGTCTGAAGATGTCGTGGAACCACACGGCCGGTTCGGCCGTGTACTCACGCGTCCACGAGTCCCACGGGTAGATCGTCTGCGTCTTGCCCGAAACGAAACCCCAGTTGATCGCGCCGACGTGCTCCCGCGCGAAGATCGGCAGGATCTTGCGGAACGTGCTCCCGCGCGGTCGGGCCATGTATTCCGAGCAGATGATCGGGCGCCCTTGCCCCAACCGCTCCAAGGCGGCGAGCTCGCGCTCGACCGTGCCGCTGTCGGAGTAACTATGAAAGCTGATCACGTCGGAGTTCGCGAGCATGAAGGCAGTGATCGGCAGCATTCGGCTCGGATCGACCCAGTCGCCCTTCCAAGGCGCGGCGGTCAGAGGCTGCGATGGGTTCAACGCTCGCGCCCACTCGAAGGTCTTTCGAAGGAGCTGGAAGGCGCGCTCCGGCTTGTCGATCGGCTCGTACGCGATGTACGCCGGACGATTCACGTTGTCCGGTTCGTTGAACAAATCCCAGGCGAGCACGCGCCTGTCGTTCGCGAATCGGCCCACGACGCCCTGGACGTAGCGCCGCAGCATGTCCCAGTGCGCGGTGTCGGACAGCATCGCCGCTCCAGGGCTCTGCACCCAACCGGAGTTGTGCAGGTGCGGCACCGGCGCTCGCTGCTTGCCCAGATGCGGGAGCGGATCCCACACCGCGTCGAACAGCACGAACATCGGTCGGATGTGATGCCGTTCCGCGATCGTGAGGAACTGGTCGATGCGAGACAGGAACCCCGTCGAGTCCTGCTGCCAGAGCAGGTCGTGGAGGAAGACGCGCATCGAGTTCATCCCGAGCGACTGCGCCCAGCCCAGCTCGCGGTCGATCGTCTCGGCATCGAAGCTGTCGCGCTGCCACATCTCGAGCTGATTGATCGCGGTGCTCGGAATGAAATTGCTCCCTACGATCCAACCGGTGGAATCTGCCCAGGCACGCGCGCGCTCGCGTGACCAGATCGTCCGCCCCTGGCGCGAGGTTGGCGCGCGATCGGTGGAAGGCGCGGCCGACTGCACGGCCGATGCACTGGCGCCGGCCGCGCCAACCGCGAGCGCGACGAGCATCGTCGCGAACGAGCGATACGATGGCCAACTCTTTCGGCTCGGCATGATTTCGCGCGGCAGAGGAAGCAGGAACGATGATACGGCCGCACGTTGTGCGCGGCAAATCGCCGGGGTCGAATGAGCCTCGCCGAACTTCGCGAGGCCTGGTCCTTCACAGTGGCTTCAGAGCGACGCGCGATGCTCGTCAGGGTCGGGCAAGTCGGCCGGCGTGGCCCGGTAGCTGCGCGGCGCTGGCCTGTTGCCGGTCTCGGTGTCCGGCGCCAGGTCGTCGAGCCGCAACGGCTGCGAGCGGTCCCGCCGGAGAGACGTCCGCGCGAGCAGCGACGCCGCGCTCGCCGGATTCTCGAGCGCCTCGCGATGCGTCGCGAGATCGTACTCGCCGGTCAAGAGCCAGGTCGGATCGACGCCGTGGTAGCGAATCACGGCGAGCAGCACTTCCACCGACGGGTGCGGATTCTGGAGATCGATGCTGACCTGCAGGCTCTCGGCGGTGACGTCGAGATCCGCGGCCACCGCGCGCAGGCCGGACCTTCGTATTGCCGCATAGAGCAGCGCGCGAATTCGCACTGCTATTCTCCAGCGATCGACGGTGGGACCCAAGCCTGGCATGGCCGCGGTTGACGAAGGTGACTCGACTTGTCGCAACGCGCGTGCCCTGTGTCACGGAATGCGAGGGACTTCGGGCGTATTCTCACTGGCGTGACGGTCGTCACGCTCCTGGCGTGAGGCCGATCACGAGCGATCGGCGCCGGAATTATGAGATCTCTAACTCGGTGCCCCGACGGCGCCAGAGGCGTTCTCTCGGGCGGTTATCGCCGCGCCGCGCGAGCCCGCAAACAAGCGGCTATTTGCCAGCGATTCCGGAGGCGGGCAACTTAACGACGATGCCACGCGCCCAGACGGGCTTCGAACGAACATGCGTCCGATCATCACGCTGACCACCGACTTCGGCACGGCCGATGGTTACGTCGGCGAGGTCAAAGGCGTGCTGCTGTCGCTCGCGCCTGGC
>DATJIZ010000100.1:0-4764 GCA_035492735.1 Gemmatimonadaceae bacterium
AGGTTCAGGACGCCGAGCATGGCAAGTCCGGACAGTACCGCTCCGGCAACGAACGCCCGACCGTGGTCGCGCAGCACCGTCGCCACGAGCCACACGATCACGATCGCGAGCCATGCCATGAGCGCGACGGCGTAGAGACGATCCGTGGTCAGTCCGTAATAGTCTACGTACAGCTTCAGGCGGAACGCCGCCGACAGGATGATCGCGCCGAGCAGGGCGACGAGCGGCAGCGCGAAGGCGGTGTGCCGGCGGCGAGCGCCGATCTCGTCGGTCAACCGCGAGCGTGTCGCGACGAGGATCGGCACCGCCAGCGCGACAACCCAAACCATCTCGAAGAACCCCCGCCGAGCGTACTCGGCGGCGGTGAGTCCAGTGCGCGCGCGAAGGTAGGCGTCGCCGCCGAACAGCCAGCCGAGCTGGGCGAGCACGAACGCGGCGAACAGCACGTCGAGCGTGCCGAGTGCAGTCATGGCATCGCGCGGTGCGAACTGGAACGGGACGGTCTCGTCAGCCGTTTCGGTTGTGGGCACGAGGCTGGCCCGGGCCCAGCCGGCGGTGATCCAGGCGAGGAAACCCGTGAGGACGATGTGCGACATCACGATGCCCGGATCGATGTTGGGCAGGGCGACGAAGCTGGCGAAGATCGGGTCGGCGCCGCGCAGCAGGGAACCGAACACGAGCAGCAGGACCGCGGCGATCGCGATGGATCGCAGAATCGGCGTGCTGCGCACGCTGATCCTGTCGCGCGCGTGCTCGAGATGGAGGTCTCGCAGCACGAGCGAGATCGCACCACCGGCGACGGATGCGACGACTCGAACGGCGACCGCGAGGGTGTCCTGAAGTCGCGGCGCCAGCAGGCCAGCCTCCGGTCGGCCCAGGACCACGGCTGCCATTCCGAGCGCGCTGGCGGTGGCGAGCAGATCGAGACCAATGAGCGCTTCCGAGTCGCGCCAGGCGATGCCGAGCGCGAATACCACGGCCGCGGCGAGCCAGAGTCCGGCCTCGCGCGTCAGCGGACGCCCGGAGCGGTTGACGAGCGCCCTCAGGTTGAGGACCAGCGCGGCGATCCAGAGTGGAAAGGCGGCCCCTGGGGGTCCGTCGCGAAGCAGCGCGTCACCAGCGACGCCGAGGAGCAGGGCGACGACGGCGACCGCGCGCGCGTCGGTCGGCGCGAGCGCGCCGCGTGTTCGGGGCCCCACCTGAGCTCGGGGAAGCCCGGCCATTGACTCGATGGAGGTATCCATGCCAAGTACTCTACACTACAAAGTACTTGCCCGCAAGAGCGGCGATCGTCCAATTCCGGGCGGCGGGCGGCGGGCGGCGGGCCGGTCACGACCGTTCCTGCGCCCGTCGCTCCTGGAAGATCTCGCTCGGCTCGCCGAGACGCAGCGAATGAAACCCCGGCGCGGCGTACTCTCTCCCGGTCACTTCCTCGATCGGCACCTGTGTGAGCTTGGAGCGTGCCGCTTCGTCGATGATGATGTACGCCCGCTGGTGCATCTGACAGATCGACGCCGGACAGCTCGCGGTGATCGGACCCTCGACGGCGGCGCGCACCGCGTCCGCCTTCGACTCACCGGAGGCCAGGAGCAGCAGCTCGCGCGCCTCCATGATCGTGCCGATGCCCATGGTGATCGCGTATCGCGGCACCCGATCCATGCTCGAGAAGAACCGGGCGTTATCCTGTACGGTGCGCTCGGAGAGCGTCTTGATGCGCGTGCGCGAGCCGAGCGATGATCCAGGCTCGTTGAACGCAATGTGACCGTTGGAACCGATGCCGAGGATCTGGAGATCGATGCCGCCAGCGTCGCGAATCCGCTGCTCGTACCACTCACACTGCGCCTCGATGTCGTGCCCCATGCCGTCCGGCACGTGCGTGTACCGCGGGTCGACGTTGATGTGCTTGAACAGCGATTCCTGCATGAAGTGGTGGTAACTCTGCTCGTGCGACGGCGGCAAGCCGACGTATTCGTCGAGGTTGAACGTGGTGACCTTCGAGAAGTCGAGCCCTTCGTTGCGGTGCTTGTCGATGAGCACCTCGTAGAGGCCGAGCGGCGTGCTGCCGGTCGCCAGTCCGAGTACGAGGTTCGGCTTCCGGCGCAGCCTGTCGGCAACGAGCCTGGCGGCTTCCTGGCTGAGGTCTTTGTACGTCTTGCGCAGGATGAGCAGCATGCCGGATCTCCTCGGTCAGGGCCTCGGCCAATTGTGCAGCGCGCGATTGGTCGAGTCCAGCATTCCAGCATTCCAGCATCTCAGCGCGCCGAATCGCGGTGGCTCCGGACGCACGCCACGCTCAGGGCATGTGCACTTGCGCTGAATCCGGCAGCACACGCGCCCAGATGTTTCGAAAGCTGATCGGCGCGCTCGGGTCGCCGTGCGCCTGCAGCTTGATCGGCGCCGCGCCATGCGCTTTGTACTCCGGCTTTCCGATGTACAGCGTGGGTCCCGTCAGCGCGACGTGATTCTGTACGAGCACGCCATTGTGAAACGCCGTCACATAGGCGGGCGTGGCGAGAGAGCCATCGGACTTGAACGTCGGGGCGGTCCAGACGACGTCGTATACGTTCCACTCACCCGGTTTCCGCATCGCGTTCACGAGCGGTGGATACTGCTTGTAGATCGCCGCGGCCTGGCCGTTGACGTAAGTCGCGTTCTCGTACGAATCCATGATTTGAATCTCGTAGCCATCGTCGCCGGGCCCCGTCGAGGCGAGGAACACGCCGCTGTTCCCACGCGCCTGCCCCGACCCCGTGATGCCCTGCGGGACCTTCCACTCGAGGTGCAGCTGATAGTTGGTGAACGTACGCTTCGTCTCGATGTTGCCCGCTTTCTTGTCCACGGTGAGCACGCCGTCGTGGACGTTCCACTTCGCCGGCGAATGGTCCGACACCGAGACCCATTCGTTCTCGTTCTTTCCGTCGAACAGCACAATCGCGTCGGATGGTGGATCGAGGTCCGTTCGGCCCGGGGTGACGACGGCAGGCACTGGTTTCCAGACTTCAGTGTCCTCCGGGCGCGGTCTCGTACCCTGCGCAAATGCCGTCGACGCGGCGACGCAGGCAATCACACAAGCGGACGTGGCGGATCTCACATTCATTGCGACTCTCCTCGGCGCTGGCGCTCATGGTTGGCGCGATTCCCTGTCGGGAACATATCGGCGGCCGGCCAGTTGACCAGCGTCGTTTGCGGCGAGGCCGGCGAAAGGTTCGTTACCGGGCCGCGGCAGGTTGGCGTGTCGTCAGCATATCTTCCCTGATCCGCCTCTGCCGGCGAGGCCCGCATGCTCGATACGGTTCGTCGCGATCTCAAGTACGGCGCGCGCTCGCTAGCGCGCGCGCCCGCCTTCGTTATCACCAGCGTGCTGATCCTGGGCCTCGCGATCGGCATGTCCAGCGCGATGCTCACGGTGTTTCGGTCGGTGCTGCTCGAGCGACTGCCGGTTGTGCAGCAGGACCGCGTCGTCGAGCTGTCCGGCGTCGGCGGTGGCGCGGCGCGCGAGGTTCCTATCCTGCCTGCGCAGCTTCGCCGACTACGCACCCAGTCGCGCACCCTGCGCTCGGCGGCGGGACTCGCGCACTGGCGCGTGATCGGCGACGCGCTCGTGGACGGCGACCGCCGGCTGTCGCTGCGCGAAGCCGTCGTCACCGACGATTTTTTCGATGTGCTCGGCGCCAAGCCCATTCTGGGCCGCCTGTTTCGAAAGGGCGACGCGGTTCCGTGGGGTGCAAACACGACCAGTACCGGAGTTCCGATCGTTCTTACCCACTCGGCTTGGCAGCAGGCCTTCGGGGGAGACTCGTCGGTCATCGGACATCACTTGCGCTCTCCCAAGATGAGCTGGGAGATGACCGTCGTGGGCGTCGCGCCGCCGGGGCTCGACTACCCACGCGGCGTCGAGTTCTGGCTTGCCTCGGAGTACGGGAGCCTCGACGTCGTCGCCCGGCTTGCACCGAGCGGGACGCCGGCATCGGCTCGCGAGGAGTTTCAGGCATTTCTGGCGCACGACCCCGATGTGACCCGGTACATCGGTGCGAACACGCTCGGCGCGCAGGTGCACACGCTCACCGAGATGGTCGTCGGTGATGCGCGTCCAGCCGTCGTCGTGCTCACGGCCGCCGTGGCGCTTCTGCTCGTGCTCGCCTGTACGAACGTGGGCAATCTGCTATTGCTTCGCGCCGCCGGCCGCGTGCGCGAGATGGCCATTCGGCGGGCGATCGGCGCTTCGTTGCGCGACTTGGTTCGGCAGCTCCTCACCGAAAGTGCGCTCGTCGCCGCCGCCGGCGGTGTACTGGGTGTCGTACTCGCGCGCGTGCTGCTCGACACTCTGGTGCGGCTCGCGCCCAACGGACTGCCGCGCACCGATTTGATAGCGCTCGCCGGCACGCCGTTGCTCGTCGGCGCGCTCGTCACCGTCGCTACCGTGCTGCTGTTCGGCGTCGTGCCGTCGTTCGCGGCAGTTCGCTTCGACTTGTCGTCGCCGCTTCGCGCGGACACGCGTTCGGGCACGGAGGGCCGGCGCCTGCGGAGCGTACGGCAACTGCTGGTGGCGTCGCAGATCGCGCTCGCGCTCGTCGTCCTGGCGGGGGCGGGCCTGCTCGTGCGCAGTCTCGCCCGGCTCACGTCGCTCGACATGGGATACGCGCCGGAGCATCTCACCATGCTCGACTTCTCGCTGCCCTGGGGGCAGTACGCCGCCGATTGCAAGCCGAAGGGCACCCTCGCTGCGGCGGACAGCGCGCGCTGGTCGCGCTGTGCCGACCAGAC
>DATJIZ010000101.1:0-5149 GCA_035492735.1 Gemmatimonadaceae bacterium
GACGGTCTCCAGATCGAGCCAGACGTGATGATCGAGCACCAGCTTGAGCTCGCGGGCCAGCGTCGGACCGCGACCCAGCAGCGAGTCGGGCACGTCGAGGTACGCGGCGGCGGCGGCGAACTCGCCGGCGCGCGCCAGCTCGAGGTAGCGGAGCAGCGCGGCGCGTGGAGACATTGGAGCGACGTGGTCCGACGCGTCCGCGTTCCGCGCGGCCGGTTCGGCCGATCGAGCGCTGTCGCGTGCAGCCGATGGCGCTGACTGTCCGGTCGCCTCTCGGGCGCGGACGCAGAGGGCGCAGATGGCGGCGAGCACGGCGATCGCGATCGTCCACCCGCGGCGCGAGCCGGCGCCGCGGCGCCTCCCGGATCGGCGAAGTCGCGGTGATGGCATGACTTGTGAAAGTATATTGACGTCAATATATTGCAAGAGGGTATCAGGAGCGCTGCGGCGCTGTACCAACTTCGAGGAGGCCCTCATGAACGACTCCCGGTTCCTGGCGCGCCGACTCCGGCGCCTGCCGTCGGTGGGCATCGCATCCGGCGAGCCCGACATCCGCGGCTGGCTGACGCTGGCCGATGACGGCCATCGCGTCGGACGCGTGCACGACCTGATCGTCGAGGTGGCAACCGGCCACGTTCGCCATCTGGAAATCGCGCTCGATCCTGGGCTGGCCTGCAGCGCGGGCACCGGGCGGCTGGTCATTCCGGTTGCGGCGCTCGAGGTGTCGGCATCGCGCCGGCACGTGCACGTGCGCCGCGTTCGCAGCGACGAGATCGTGCACGCTCCGCGCTTCGGCGCCAAGCCGATCGGCGATCGCGAGGAGCAGGCGCTGCGCCGATTCTACCGGTGCGCCGACGTCGGCGCCGACGCCGCGCGCTTCTGGGGCGTCCGTCGGCGCGGACGCGAGCGGCTGCCGTATGCGCAAGCCGGAATGGCTTGAGCCGGTTGCCCCGTCGCGCGCTAACTTTCGCCGCACTCGATCACTCGGGGTACGTCGAATGCGGGCTCGACCCAGCGCGCGTGCGCCTCGTCCGGCCAGGCCGGCCAACGGCAACGTGGCCGACGTCATGAATGGGATTCGCGCGCTCGTGGCCGCGCTCAGTCAGTCGGCGCGCGCCGTCGAGCGGGACACGGGCGTCACGAACGCCCAGCTCTTCGTCCTGCGCGAGCTCGCCGAAACCGAGCCGCTCTCGATCAACGACATCGCCGCGCGCGCCATGACGCTCCACAGCACGGCGTCGCTGCTCGTCACGCGGCTCGTCAGTCTCGGGCTCGTACGCCGTGCCGCCGACGCCAACGACGCGCGTCGCGCGCTCATCACGCTCACGGCGCGCGGCAGGCGGATCGTCGATCAGGCCCCCGAGCCTCCGACGGCGCTGGTGCTCCGCGCCCTGCGAAAGCTCACACCGCAGACCCGCGGTCAGCTGGACGACGCGCTCACGCAATTGCTCGACTCCATGGGACTCTCGCGCGAGGAGAGTCCGCCGTTGTTCGAGCGATCGCCGGCGCGAGTGGGTCGCCGCGAGCCGCGGAGCTCCGCGTCGCCGCGACGCTAGTTGTCGAACACTTTCTCGGCGCTAATTCTCGGACACTTTCTCGGGGCGCGGCGCCGCGGCGTGTTGGTCCTGTAGGGCCGCGATGAATCGTTCCGCCCACAGATGCACGTCGTGGGTGATGACCTGCGAGCGGAGCGCGCGCATGTGCCGGCGTCGCTCGGCGCCGGCCATCGTCAGCGCCTGGTGCACCACGTCCGCGACCTCGTCGACGTCGTAGGGATTGACGAGCAGCGCGTCGGTCAACTCGTCCGCGGCGCCCGCGAACTCGCTCAGCACCAGCACGCCATCCTCGTCGACGCGACTCGCCACGAATTCCTTGCACACCAGGTTCATGCCGTCGCGCACCGGCGTCACCAGCATCACATCCGCGGCGCGATACAGCGCCAGCAGCGTCGTCTGCGGTACGCTCCGATAGAGATATCGAATCGGCGACCACGTGGGCGTGGACAGGTCGCCGTTGATTCGGCCGACCAGCGCGTCCACCTCCGAGCGCGCCTTGCGATACGCGTTGACGTTGCCGCGCGACGGCACCGCGACCTGGATCAGCGTCACGCGCTCGCGCCACTCGGGATGCAGCCGCAACAGACGCTCGAACGACAGCAGCCGCCGCGGGATCCCTTTGCTATAGTCGAGCCGATCGATCCCGACCAGCAACTTGCTGATGCCGGCGTGCAGTTCCAGACGCGCTGCGCTCACCTCCTGAGCACCCGCTCGGCGCGAGAGCTCGGCCGCGTCCACACCCATCGGGAAGATCCCCAGCGCAACCCGGCGCCCCTGCCAGGCGACGGTCGAGTCTGCATCCATCTCGAGCCGAAACAGCCGCCGAAGCACCGCTGTAAAGTGGCCGCGCCATCGTCTCGTATGGAATCCGACGACGTCGGCGCCCATCACGCCCTCCACGAGCCACCGCCGCGTGGGGAGTGCGAAAAAGATCTCCGGGTTCGGAAACGGCACGTGAAGAAAGAACCCGATCCGGGCGTGCGGCAGGCGTTCGCGCAGGAGCGCCGGCAGGCGGAACAACTGGTAGTCATGGACCCAGATCAGATCGCCCGGCCGATAGCGCTCGGCCACGGCGTCGGCGTAGCGCCGGTTGATCCGCTCGTAGACGTCCCAGCCTTCCACGTGCAACGGCAGCTGATCGAGTCGATCGTGGCAGATCGGCCAGAGCACGGCGTTGCTGATGTCCTCGTAAAAGACCTGCTGCTCGTCTCGCGACATCATCACCGGGACGAGGCTTCGCTGGGCCAGCGCGGCCGTCAGCTCGCCCCGTCGCGACGCCTCGATGCGCGACACGTCGCCCGGCCATCCGATCCAGATGCCCTCGAGCTGCTCGTGCGGACCGCGCATTCCGGTGGCCAGACCGCCGGCGCTCTGGTGCAGCACGAATCCCTCCCGCGTCGAGGTGACGGTGACCGGAAGGCGATTCGAGACGGTGATGAGGCGCGGGGAGCCGACCATGAGCGACGCAAAGGAGAAACGCGCGATCGCCGTCGGAGGGACGGCGTCGTCAATCCCGTTGACTCATGTCTAGACTCCACGCGCGGACAACGCAAGCAGGTCCGCGGAGCGCGGCCCTTCGACTATTGCGGCAACCGTTGCAACAAGCGCTCGCACAGCTCCTGCCGCTGAACCAGTTCGTGTCGCAGGGTCTTCACTTCCGTCCGCGCGACTTCGCGCTTGAGCTCCGGGAGATAGTTCTGCAAGACTTCGCGCAGCATCAGCGCGTCGGCTTGCGTGAGATCGAGCATCATGTCTGTTCCCTCTGCGCTACGCGCTCCGTCGTGCCGTCAGCCGTTCACGCCCCCGTCCCCCCGCCCCGCCACCGCGAATCACAGGCGCTCCGCCGGCACAGCCCGCAATTCCCGATCCGCGGCGTCGGTTGCCACGGCACACCAAAGTCCAACGCGTCGCCTTTACGGACGCGGCCGCGAATGCCAGTATTTGCATTCCCGGTCCGCAGACCACCCATAAAGCCCCTGAACTAGAAATGCCGCGTCGTTCGCTCGGTTCGCTCGGTTCGCTCGGTTCGCTCGGTTCGCTCGGTTCGCTCGTTGGAACGTTGGCCGGAGCGCTCGCGCTTTCAGCCGCGGCATCGCTCGCTCAGGCGCCGCTCCACATGGTCGTGAACGCGGATCTGGGCCGTGACACGATCAGCCGCAATCTCTACGGGCAGTTCGCCGAGCACCTCGGGCGCGGCATCTATGACGGCATCTGGGCAAAGAACGATGCCGGCGAGTGGCACATCCGCGACGACGTTGCCGAGGCGCTCAAGAAGTTGCGCGTCCCGAACGTGCGGTGGCCCGGCGGCTGCTTCGCCGATCGCTACCACTGGCGCGACGGCGTCGGCCCTCGCGCGCAACGCCCCACGATCGTCAACACGAACTGGGGCAACGTCACCGAGGACAATTCCTTCGGCACGCACGAATATCTCGATTTCGTGAACCGCATCGGCGCGGCACCGTTCATCGTCGGCAACGTCGGCAGCGGTACCGTACGGGAGATGGCCGAGTGGTGGGAGTATGTGGACTTCGGCGGCACGAGTCCCACGACGGAGTTGCGGAAGTCGAACGGCCGCGCCGACCCGTGGGCCGTTCGATACTGGGGCGTGGGCAACGAGCCATGGGGCTGCGGTGGCAACATGACGCCCGAGTACTACGCGAACGAGTACAAGCGCTACGCGTCGTTTCTCGCCTCCTACGGCAAGACACGTCCGTTCCGCGTCGCGGCCGGGCCCGGCGGCGACGACTATCATTGGACCGAGGTCGTGATGCGCGAGGCCGGCTGGGCGATCGACGGCCTCGACTTGCACTACTACACGCTCGCCAACACCTGGGCGCACAAAGGCCGCGCGACCGAGTTCACGGAAGCCGAGTGGTTCTCGGCGCTCGAGCGTGCACTCCACATCGAGGAGCTCATTCGGCGGCACTCGGCCATCATGGATCACTACGACCCACGCAAGCGCGTCGCGCTCGTGGTGGGCGAATGGGGCATGTGGCACGACGTGGAGCCGGGCACGAACCCGAGCTTCCTCTACCAGCAGAACACGATGCGCGATGCGCTCGTGGCCGCGGCGTCACTCGACATCTTCGCGCGCCACGCCGACCGCGTGCGCATGGCGAACATCGCGCAGATGGTCAACGTCCTGCAGTCGATGATTCTGACGCAGGGCGACAAGATGCTGCTCACGCCAACGTACCACGTGTTCGAGATGTACACGGTGCATCAGGATGCCGTGCTGGTGCCGCTGACCTACGACGCCGGTTGGTACAAGTTCGGGAACGACTCGATTCCGGCGATCAGCGCGTCGGCGTCGCGCGACGCGGCGGGACGGATTCACATTTCGCTGTCGAACCTCGATCCGAATCAGGCGCGAACGGTTGATGCGGACGTGCGCGGAGCCCACGCGACGAGCGTGTCGGGCCGCATTCTCAGCGGGCCGGCGATGAACGCGCACAACACGTTCGAGCAGCCGAACGCCGTTGCGCCTGCAGCATTCAGCGGCGCCGCCCTGCACGGCGACCGCCTGCGCGTGACGTTGCCGCCGCGGTCGGTGGTCGTGCTGGAGCTGCGGTGAGATCGTAAGAACACGACCG
>DATJIZ010000102.1:0-4680 GCA_035492735.1 Gemmatimonadaceae bacterium
TGCCTGGTGGCAAGAAGATCACCTTCCTCGATACGCCGGGCCACGAGGCCTTTACGGCGATGCGGGCCCGCGGGGCACAGGTGACGGATATCGTCGTCCTCGTCGTCGCGGCCGATGACTCGGTCATGCCGCAGACGATCGAAGCGATCTCGCACGCCAGAAACGCCGGCGTGCCGCTCATCGTCGCGATCAACAAGATCGATTTGCCGCAGGCCAATCCAGGCAAAGTGAAGCAGGAGCTGCTGCAGCACGGCGTGGTGCTCGAAGACTTTGGCGGCACCACGCTCTCGACCGAGATCTCGGCCAAGAAGGGAACCAACGTCAACGAGCTGCTCGACCAGATTCTGCTGCAGGCGGAGATTCTCGATCTCAAGGCCAATCCGACTCGTCGCGCGACGGGCACGGTGGTCGAGGCGCAGCTCGATCCCGGAAAGGGTCCGGTTGCGACAGTGCTCGTCCAGAGCGGCACGCTTCGCGTCGGCGAAGATTTCATCTGCGGCATGTACGCCGGACGCGTGCGCAACCTGTTCGACGAGCGCGGCAAGGCCGTGAAGGAGGCGGGGCCCGCAATCCCGGTGCAGGTCCTCGGCTTTACGGGAGTCCCCACGGCGGGTGACCAGTTGCTGGTGGTGGAAGACGCCTCCGCGGCACGCGAAGTGGCGCAGCGGCGAGAGCGGCTCGACCGCGAAGCCAAGAGTCGTCGCAGCACGCGCGGCGGGGTGACGCTCGAGGACTTCATGGCGCAGGCCGCCGTCGGCGAAGCACGCACGCTCAACATCGTCATCAAGGCCGATCAGGGCGGACCGGCCGAAGCTCTGGCCGACGCATTGACGGGGCTCGCCACGCCTGAAGTGAAGGTCGACATCGTGCACCGTGGCGTTGGCGCGATCACCGAGAGCGACATTCTGCTCGCCAGGACCGCCGGCGCGATCATCATCGGGTTCCACGTGCGGCCCGACAACAACGCGCGGACCGCCGCGGAACGCGAAGGCGTCGAGATCAAACTGTACCGGATCATCTACGAGGCCGTGGCCGACGTGCGTGCGGCGATGGAAGGCATGCTCCGACCCGAAGAGCGCGAGGTCATCCTCGGCGAAGCCCAGGTGCGCGAGGTGTTCAAGATCTCGCGCATCGGAACGATCGCCGGGTGCTCGGTGCGCAGCGGCGTGATCAATCGCCAGGGACGCGTGCGCGTCATCCGCGACGGCGTCGAGATCTTCGATGGTACGCTCGCATCGCTCAAGCGGTTCAAGGACGACGTGCGCGAAGTCCGCGAAGGCTTCGAGTGCGGCATCGGCGTGGAGAACTTCAACGACATCAAGGTCGGCGACGTCATCGAGTGCTACCGCACCGAAGAGGTGGCGCGTACGCTCGAATCCACGGCCGCAACCTGAGTCGGCCATGCCGAACGAGAATCGACGCGCCGAGCGCGTGGCAGAGGCCATTCGCGAGGAGGTCGCCACGTTCCTTGCGGAAGACGTAAAGGATCCACGCGTCACGGGACTCGTGACGGTTACCGGGGTCGACGTCACGCGCGATCTTCGCCACGCCAAGGTGTACGTCAGCGTGATGGGTTCCGATACCGAGCGAGCTGCGACGGTCGACGGCCTGGCCAGCGTCGCGACGCATCTCCGTTCGCGCCTCGGACGCGCCCTCCGGCTGCGGCTCGCGCCCGAGATCTCGTTCCATCTCGACGAGAGCATCGCACGCGCGGCGCGAATCGAATCCCTGCTCGCCCAGCTCAAAGATGGCAACCCGCCCGGCACCCCCGACAGCGACGACTGAGCTCGCGGGCCTTCTGCTCGTCGACAAGCCGGCCGGCATTACCTCGCACGATGCCGTCGCGCACGTGCGCCGCGCAACCCGCGCCCGGCGAGTTGGACATGCCGGCACGCTGGATCCGTTCGCGACCGGTTTGCTGGTGATCGTGGTCGGACGCGGCACGCGGCTCATGCCCTACATCGACGGAGAGCCCAAGGTCTACGAAGCGGTGATCGCGTTCGGCGCCGAGACTGACACCGATGATGTCACCGGGGCGATCACGCGCACGGGCGACGTCCCGAACGATGCCGCGATCGCGCGCGGCGTCGCACAGCTCACCGGCCGCATCGAGCAGCTGCCGCCCGCCTACTCCGCGAAGCAGGTCGGCGGCGTGCGGGCCTACGCCGCGGCGCGCCGCGGCGCGCCGCTCGAGCTCGCGCCGTCGGGCGTTACAGTCTTCGAATGGCGGCTCGGCGCGCGTACCGGCGACCACGTGTCGGCGCGCATTACCTGCAGCGGCGGAACCTACGTCCGCGCGCTCGCCCGCGATCTCGGCCGCGCGGCGGGAAGCGCGGCGCATCTCGTGTCGCTGCGACGAGTGGCGAGCGGCGCATTCTCGGTCGAGGACGCGGACTCGCTCGAGGACGTGGACGCCGGTCGCTTCGCCCTGCGGCCGCTGCTCGACGCGGTTCCCAGGTTGGCCACGCAAGTGATCGATGCGACCGAGCTGGCACGCGTGGCGCACGGTAATCCGATTGCGGCGCGTGTCGATGGCGAGACGGTCGCCCTCGTGCACGAGGCGCAGCTCTCGGCCGTTGCGGTGCGCACGTCCGACGGGCTGCAACCGAAAGTCGTGTTGGTCGACGCATGGCAAGCGTGAACGATCCAGCCGGTCTCCCACAGCTCGCCCGCGGCTCGGTCGTCACGGTTGGAACGTTCGACGGCGTGCACCTCGGGCACCGCGACATCCTGCGACGCCTCGCCGAGCGCGCCGCGGAGGCACGCCTTCCGGAGCTGCTGGTGACCTTTCGGCCGCATCCGCTCGAGATTGTGAACGCAGCCGCGGCACCGCTCCTGCTCACCCCGGGCGACGAGCAGCTTGCGGCGCTCGTCGACAGCGGGCCCTTGCTCGTAGCGGTGCTGCCGTTTACACCAGCGCTCGCCACGTACAGCGCCGAGCAGTTCGTGACCCGATTGCTCATCGACCGCTACCACATGCGCGAGCTCGTCATCGGCTACGACCATGGACTCGGCCGCGGTCGCGCAGGCGATGTTGCCGTGCTTCGCGATCTCGGCGACCGGTACGGCTTTCGTGTCGACGTGGTCCCGCCGACCCACGACGCGTCGGGGACACCGATCTCATCCAGCTCCATCCGTACGTCGATCGCGCACGGCGATCTCGATCGAGCCAGCCGATCGCTGGGCCGGCCGTATTCGTTCCGCGGAACCGTCACTCGGGGCAGCGCTCGCGGCCGCGAGCTGGGTTATCCGACGCTCAACGTCGAGCTCCTTTCTCCGCGCAAACTTCTCCCGCCCCATGGGGTATACGCCGTCCGCGCCTACACGAGTCGCGGCTCGCTGGACGGCATGATGAATCTCGGAGGCCGTCCGACATTCGGAGAGCTGGAGCGTCATGTCGAAGTGCATCTGTTCGAGGCGTCGGGCGACTGGTACGGCGAGTCAGTGGCGGTGGACGTGATCCACAGGCTTCGCGACACGACGCGCTTCGCAAGCGCCGACGCGCTCATCGCGCAGCTTGCCCGCGATGCGGAGGCGGCGCGCGCCGCGTTGACCCAAGCATAAGAGCCAGTTAACCTTATAGGTTCGCCGGACCACCCTACCTCCTTCCCGCAGTCGTATGCCCCTGAAGTACCGCATACTCACGATCGTGGCGCTGTGCCTGGCGTCCGCCTGGGCGCTCTTTCCCCGCGACGTCACCACGCGCGTCCGTGGTTCCGACGGAATCCTCCACGACGAGACCCAGCGCAAGATCCCGCTTCGGCCTGGGCTCGACCTCAAGGGCGGCACGTATTTGTCGCTCGAGGTCGACGACTCCGCGCAGAAGATTCCGACGGCAAACAAGGCCGAAGCGATCGATCGCGCGCTCAAGACGGTTCGTACCCGGATCGAAGGCTTCGGAGTATCGGAGGCGGTCGTGGAAAAGCAGGGAACCGACCGCATCGTCGTCCAGATTCCGGGCATCACGGACCCCGAGCGCGCGAGAAACGTCGTGCAGGAGCAGGCGTACCTCGAGTTCAAGATCACCGACAAGACGCAGGCGCTGGAGCGCGCGCTTCCCAAGCTCGACCAGATCGTGAAGCAGCGCGGCCTCGCCGCGGGCAAGGCGGCGGACACCTCGACCAAAGCCGGCGCGCCGGCGGCGAAGGGACTTCAGGGGTTGCTGACGAGCGCCGACACGTCGAAGAAGACCGACACGAGCAAGAAGGTCGCGGCCGCGACGGCCAAGGATTCGGCAAAGACCGACTCGCTCAAGCTGCAGCCGGGCGGCGCGTTCTCGAGCCTCTTCCAACAGGGCGGAATCCCGGGCCAGTTCTACGTAGCGGCCGACCAGATCCCGACGCTCGATCGGTTGCTCGCCGACTCTGCTGTGCGCGCCGCGCTTCCGCCGGGCAAGGATCTGCTGCCGGGTATCGACTCGACGTCGCTCGGCGGCAAGCTGTACAAGGCGTACTACGTCCTCGACTCCAAGCCGATCATCACCGGTGACTATCTCACTGGTGCGCAGCCCAATCAGAACACGATGGAAGGCACCGTCGTCGAGTTCCAGTTGAGCAACGAAGGCGGCCGCCGGTTCCGGAACGAGACCGGCAAGCACGTCGGCGACTACATGGCGATCATCCTCGACAACCGTGTGATGACGGCGCCGGTGATCCAGAGCGCGATCGGCACGCGCGGACA
>DATJIZ010000103.1:0-6554 GCA_035492735.1 Gemmatimonadaceae bacterium
GGCAACATGGGCCGGCTGCGCGTATTCGACTTCTCGTTCAGCTTGACGAACACGTACACGTTCTGGTCGGGGCTGATCGGCGGCACGTTCCTGATGCTCTCGTACTTTGGCACCGACCAGAGCCAGGTGCAGCGATACCTCGCGGCACGGTCGGTGGACGAAGCGCGGAACTCCCTCCTCATCAGCGCCTACTGGAAGATTCCCCTGCAGGCGCTGGTGCTGCTCGTCGGCGTGCTGGTGTTCGTGTTCTATCAGTATCATCCGGGGCCGCTGCTGTTCAATCCGGCACACGAGCGCGCGGTCCAGCGGGTCGCGCCCGCCGTCTACGCCGAACTCAAGACCCGCTATGACTCGTCGACGGTGCCGTTCGAGCGTGAGGCGATTCGCGGCGAGGCGCTGGCGCTGGCGGCGCGCATCACGCACGAGCCGGCCAAAGACGTGAATTACATCATCCCGCGGTTCGTGATCGATCACCTGCCGATCGGCCTCGCCGGACTGTTCATCGCCGCCGTGATCGCGGCGGCGATGAACGCGATCTCCGGCGAGCTGATGTCGCTCTCGACGGCGAGCGTCGTCGACTTCTACCGGCGATGGATCCGTCCGGCCGCGACCGACGAGCACTTCATGCTCGTCTCGCGCACCGCAACCGCCTTCTGGGGGCTCTTTGCCTGCGTCGTCGCCGCGTACGCGGTGAACCTTGGCTCGCTGATCGAGGTCGTGAACCGCTTCGGTTCGTTCTTCTATGGATCGATCCTCGGCGTGTTCCTGCTCGCCATGATTCCGCGCGCTCGCGCCATCGGCGCGTTCGTCGGGCTGATCGCCGGAATGCTGGCGGTGGCAGCGGTCAACTTCGGTGCGCCGTCGGTGTCGTTCCTCTGGCACAACGTGGTCGGCGCCGTCGTCGTGGTGGCCATCGGATTCCCCTTGAGCCTTCTCAGAGAATGAACCAGCGGCCGCGCGTCGTGATCATCGGCGCCGGCTTCGCCGGCCTGTACGCCGCCCGCGCGCTTGGCGACGCACCGGTCGACGTCACGGTCGTCGATCGAACGAATCACCACGTCTTTCAGCCGCTGCTCTACCAGGTGGCGACCGCGATGCTGGCGCCGACCGACATCTGCGCGCCGATTCGTTGGCTGCTCCGCAACCAGCGCAACACCGAGGTGCTGCTGGCCGAAGTCAGCCGCATCGATCTCGAGCAGCGCGTCGTGTGCTGCATCGACGGAACCGAGCTCCCGTACGATTTTCTGATCATCGGCGCCGGAGCGCGCCACTCGTACTTCGGGCACCCGGAGTGGGAGCATCTGGCGCCGGGACTCAAGAGCGTCGAAGACGCGATCGAGCTCCGGCGCCGGTGGCTGCTCGCCTTCGAGCGCGCCGAGCGCACCACGAGCGAGGAGGAGCGCGCCGCGCAGCTGACGTTCGTCATCGTCGGCGGCGGACCGACGGGTGTCGAGCTGGCGGGCATGCTTCCGACGATCGCACGCAACGCCCTGCCGCGCGATTTTCGACACATCGACACGGCAGCGGCTCGAATCATCCTGATCGAGGGCGGGCCTCGGCTACTCCCCGCCATGCCGGAGGATCTCTCCGAGCACGCCCGCCAGGATCTGATCGATCTCGGCGTCGACGTGCGCACGAATCTTCTCGTGACCGACGTCGGTGAGGGATTCGTCGAGGCCGGCGGCGAGCGGATCGAGGCGCGCACGATCTTCTGGGCGGCCGGCAACACCGCGGCTCCGCTCGGCTCGTTCCTCGGCGTGCCGCTCGACCGTGCCGGCCGGGTACCGGTCGCCGACGATCTCAGCGTCGCGAACCACCCCGAAGTATTCGTCGCAGGCGATCTGGCGCTGCTCCGCAGCCGAGGGCGGCCGGTACCGGCTGTGGCGCCCGCGGCCATGCAGAGCGGTCGGACGGCCGCGCGCAACATCCTGCACACGATTCGCCGTGAAGGCCGCGAGCCATTCCACTACGTGAATAAAGGTGACCTGGCGACGATCGGCCGCTATCGCGCGGTCGGCGTGCTCGCCGGCCGCCATCTGAGCGGCTTCATCGCGTGGTGGATCTGGCTGTTCGTCCACATCCTGTACCTGGCGGGCTTTCGCAATCGGCTCAGCGTGCTCGTCGAGTGGGGCTATTCGTTCTTCACGTATCAGCGCGGCGCCCGCCTGATCACCGCGCGATCTCCCGCGTCGGGATCGACGCCGCCGCTTTCGCCCAAGTGGTGAGCCGCGCGGCTTCTGGCGCCGAGTCGTTCCGAGAGTTTAGTTCAGGAGACTCTGGTGAGTCGCCGCGCTCGATGACGCATCCCGCCTCCGCCGCAAGCCCCGCCCCCGTTCCCGACCTCGTTCACGGACACCAGGTCCTGTCCGGAGTCCGGCTCGACGCGCTGTTCGAGGCGGTGCCGCTCGCCATTGCGACCTTCGACGGCGAGCTGCGCCTCGTTGACGCGAACACGCGATATCGCGAGCTCACCGGGATCGACCTCAAGCTGCTGGCGCGCGTCTCCATCTATGACGCTTTCCCGAACGCGCTCGCTGACCTCACCGAGCAGATCGACGCGGCGCTTCGCGGCGCGCGCACGGCCACGGCACGGATTCCGTTCCAGCATCGCGATGGTCGGCGCCTGATCGAAACGACGTTCGCCGCGCTGCCCGACAGCGCGGGCTCGCGCGGGCTGCTGTTCACCGGCAACGAAGTGAGCGAGCGCGAGGAGCTCCGGCAGACCCTCGGCCGCAGCGTGGCCCAGCTCGAATCGATCTTCGATGTCATTCCCGATTCGGTTCGCGTGTTCGACGTCGAAGGTCGCATCGTGCGCTCGAACACGCAGGCGGTGCAGGACCACGCGTCGGGTGAGCCGCCGACGCTGCGCGAGCTGTGGCAGCTCGATCGCCCACGCACGGTCGACGGGACGAGCCTGTTCATGCACGAGCATCCCACGGCGCGCGCGCTGCGGGGCGAGCGCGTGCGCGGCGAGACGCTCGTCGTGCGCCGGGGCGCCGACGGCGCGGCGGTGATCGTCGAGGTGAGCTCCAATCCGCTGTACGATGAGACGGGTCGCGTGCGTGGCGCCGTGACCGTCGACCGCGACGTCACGGTCAAGACGCAGCTCGCCAAAGCCCTCGAGGAGGAAGCGCGGCGCACCGCCGAGCTGTACGAGCTGGTGTCGACCGAGGCCGAGCGACTGGACCGAATGGTCCAGGAGCGCACGGCGGAAGTGCTCGCGCTGCAGGAAGCGAGAGCACGCGAACGCCGGTTGGCCGCGATCGGCCAGCTCGCCGCCGGTGTGATGCACGACGTGAACAACGCGCTGAATCCGATCATGGCGGCGGCGTATCTGCTCAACGCCAACGCCGAGAATCCGACCGCGGTGCGCGACTACGCGGATCGCATCGCCAAAGCGGCGGAGACCGGAGCGGCGACGGCCGCGCGGGTCGGGCGGTTCATCCGTCAGGAGCCGCTGCAGGGCGAGCGCGACGAGGAGGTCGATCTGTCCGTGGTCTGCGACGAGGTCGTCGCACTCACGCGGCCGCTGTGGGCCGAGCGGGCGCGCGGCGGCACGGTCCATCTCGAGCGCGACCTGCCGCCGGGCGCACTCGTGAGCGGCATCGCCGGCGAGCTGCGTGAAGCGCTGCTCAATCTCGTGCAGAATGCACTCGACGCCATGGAAGGCGGAGGCACCCTCGGTCTCCGGACGTTCGTCAGCGACCACGATGTCCGGCTCGAGGTGCGCGATTCGGGCATCGGGATGACGGCCGAGGTTCGCGAGCGGGCGTTCGAACCCTTCTTCACCACGAAGGGCCGAGCGGGGACCGGACTCGGACTCGCCGAGGTGTACGGCATCGTGAAGCGACACCGGGGCCGAGCCGAGATCGAGTCGATGCCTGGCGCCGGGACAACCATCCGTTTGGTCTTTCCGCATTACGCCCGGGACGAACGGGCTCAGAGCGGGGACGAGACGCCGGCGAGCCCCGCGCGCCGAGTATTACTCGTTGAAGATCAGCAGGACAGCCGCGACTTCATGCGCGCGGTGCTCCAGTCGGACGGCCATTGGGTCGACGCTGTCGGCGGTGTGGAAGAGGCGTTGCAGTTGCTCGAGAGTGCCTCTCTGGCGTATGATGTGCTTGTCACGGACCTCGGCTTGGCCGATCGAAGTGGCTGGGAGCTGGTGACGACGGTCCGCGAGCGATGGCCTTCGATGCGGGTCGGTGTGGTCACCGGTTGGGAACCAGGCGCCGGCGCGGGCGCCGACGGAGACTTCGTTCTCCGAAAGCCTGTTAGAACTTCTGAATTACTCGCTCACGTCGCGGAATTGAGCTGATCGAGGGGCGCCGCCGCCGGTGCTCTCAGTCGCGCACACCATCCGAATCACGATGACCGATTCAATTTCGAGCATTCGCGTCCTCATCGCGGAGGACGATGAGAACGCACGCGCCCTGCTCGTCGAGCTGCTCGGCACGCTCGGCCACACGGTGGTCGCCGAAGTGTCGACCGGCCGGGAGGCCTTCGAGCGCGCGACGGTGGTCGCGCCCGACGTGGTGCTGCTCGACGTCCACATGCCCGACGGCTCGGGCATCGAAGCCGCCGAGCGCATCACGCAGGCGATGCCCGGGGTCGGCGTCGTTCTGTTCAGCGGCGATCAAACGCTGACGCTGAGCGATCGTGACGTCGCCGCGACGGCGGCGATCGCCTTTTTACCCAAGCCGTCGCCGCCGCGCGTGCTGGATTCCACGCTCCGCCTGGCCGCGACCCGCGCCCGCGAGCTGCTCGCCGCGCGCAAGGACGCCGCCTCGGCGCGCCAGGCGCTGGAGAACCGCAAGACGATCGAGCGCGCCAAAGGGGTGCTGATGCGCCGCACCGGCTCGTCGGAGGAGGAAGCGTACAGCATCCTCCGGCGCACGAGTCAGGACCGGTCGATGCCGATGGTCGACATCGCCCGCGCCGTGCTGGAGGGCGAACCCGGGGTGGGCGAGTCGCCGAAGAAGCAGTCGTGAGCGGCGGGCCGAGCCGTCTATTACAGTAAGCTAATTGGGGTCAGGCTCGATTTAGCGTTCGCTAAATCGAGCCTGACCCCAATTGGCGTTCTACGCCGCACGGGCCGCCCCTCGCGCGCGGCTCGGTCCCGCCGCCGCTACTTGGTTCTCACCACCGTGAACTGCATCAACGGGCTCACCGGCAGTCCCCCCGCCGACCAGTCGATCGAGGCCGACGTGCCCGGCGGAACGCTGAATCGCAGGTACGCCTCGCCGCCCGCCAGAATCGACACATTGGCCGGCGCGGCATCGGCCAATGGAACGACCTGTAGCGGGTACTTGCCCAACCGCTGGCCGCTGCCGTTGACCAGGTTCGGGAAGATGTCGCGCATGTTCCAGCTCGGCTCGAGGTAGTGCGCGTCGACCACGCCGGGCAGGTCGTCGCTGAACACCGACGTCGCCCAGTCGCGGATCTGCGTCATGTAGTCCGACCCGAACACGGAGGCGAGATTCGGCTGCCCGCTCAGTTTCGTGTTCACGAGCGCCTGCCACGTGTCGGCGTCGCTCGCGTTGCGATGGTCGGCCAGGTAGCGCAGCAGGTCCCACGTCGCGCCGCGCGTCTCCAGCTCGTCGTTATTCCCGTAGACCGAAGTTTGCGATGGCTTGCCGAGGAATTCCTCGAACCGCCCAATGTTGGAGCCCTGGTAGTTGTTGAACGCGTCGATCGAGGCTTGATTCGTCCGCAGCTGGGCCACCCCGATGTTCTGGCGCGGGCCGAGCCCCGAGACGCGGTAGTAGAGCAGCTCTTCGGCGATGTGGCTCAGCCCTTCATTCAGCCACACCTCCTCGAAATCGTTCGCGAAGTTGATGTAGAGCCGCCGCGCGGCGTTGATCAGATGCTGATATTCGTGCGCCAGCGTGCCAGGCGTCAGGTTGAGAACGTCGGTCTTGCTGCGTGCGTCGCTGTATATGTGGTTCGGATCTGGCACGAGCAAGTAGAACATCTCGCCGACGTTGCTCGTCGGGCAGCCCTGCAAGCCGAGCGTGTTGTCATCCTTCACGGGGAAGAGATCGCGCTCGAAGAACAGGCCACCCACGACGCCGACGGCGCCGCGCGACGTCAGCTTGTTCACTTCCTTCGTGAACAGGATCACGATCTTGCCGTTCTTGTCGATGTCCGTGGGCTGCCCGAAGTTCTGCACGTCGAGCGGATTGATCAGCGTGTCGAACATCGTGGCGAACGACGCGTACTCGTCGTCAGTGAACCCGCCCGTTGGATTCGCCGTGTCGGCGAGGATGTACGCGTTGTTCGAGATCGCCGCCACTCGTGCGCCGACGTTGATCGGGCTCGAGCACGCGCTATCGGCGTTCGCGTTGAGCGTGAGGATCTGATTGAGCTGGAGCGCGCCCTGCGGAATCGCGTTGAGGTTCGGACCCATCGTCCGGCGCTGCTGCAGATACGCGTGCAAGCCGGGGATGCGCGGCGTGAGCTCCGTGCGCGCGACTCGGCGCAGCCGGCTCTCGAACGCGTCCTGCGCCGGGTTCGCGGATACCGTTTGGGTCAGCGGTACGGCGCCTGACGAA
>DATJIZ010000104.1:0-15677 GCA_035492735.1 Gemmatimonadaceae bacterium
GGAGCCAACGGTGCTCGAACCGTGCCGGTGCGCCGGGAATGATCGCGGAAAGCAACAACGCGACGCCGATGAGCGTCGCGTCGATGAACAGGCCCAGCACCGCGCCGGAGACCGTACTCCACCACAGGATGGAGACCCGCATCCGCTCCGGATCGCGTTACGGTTTGATCTCGATCGGCGCGCCCGGCGGAACGGCATGCCAGATCTCTTCGATCTCCTGGTCGGTGACGGCGATGCAGCCTTCCGTCCAATCGTAATCCGCTTGCTCCGCGCCGAGCTTCGCGTACGCCGCCGGGAGACCGTGGATCATGATGTCGCCGCCGGGGGAGACACCGAGCGCCGCCGCCCGCCGCGCATGGGCGACGTCCGGATAGGAGATGTGCAGCGCCATGTGATACTTGCTCTGAGGATTCTTGAAATCCACGTGGTACAAGCCTTCGGGCGTCTTGCCGTCACCACGCGACACCTTGTCGCCGGACGGCTGCTTTCCCAGCGCGACGCGGTACGTCCGTACGGCGTAACCGTCGGAGTAGAGCGTCAGGGTCCGCCGCGCCTTTTCCACGACGATGCTGTCCGCCGTGACGACGCCTTTGATGCCGACCACGGGCGTGTGGGTGATCGTCGGCGTCGCGATCGTGGACACGAGGGACGACGTGTCGCGCGCGCCTGCCGAGAGGAGCGCGACGGTACTGAGGAGGGGAAGCAACATGCGGATCTGACCGGTAGCGACCAGGACTGACTTGACGAGGCACGCGAACGACTGCTCGTCCGTAGCGAACGAAGCCCAATATACCTGCTGAGTTACTTTACGTTCCAGACCGCCAAAAGGGCAACACCCAAACGCCGCAGCGGACCCAGCTTCAACTCCACTGCCTTTGGCGTCAGCCCCGGTGCCGGCTCAGGCGTACTTGACCAACTCAGGGCTGCTTGACCAGACGATCGAAATACGCCTTCCGGACCTTCGCCACCTTTGGCGCGACCACGATTTGACAATACGGCTGGTTGGGGTTGTTCGCGTAGTAGTCCTGGTGGTAGCGCTCGGCGGGATAGAACGCGGTCATTGGGACCAGCTCGGTCACGATGGGATTGTCCCACACATGGCCGCGGTTCAGCTCTTCGATCAGCTGCTCCGCGGTGGCGCGCTGCTCAGGCGTGTGATAGAGCACGATCGATCGGTATTGAGGCCCAACGTCCGCGCCCTGTCGGTCTTTGGTCGTCGGATTGTGGATCGTGAAAAACACGCCGAGCAAATCACGGAAGGAGATCACCGTCGGATCAAAGGTGACCTGGACGACCTCGGCGTGCCCCGTGGTGCCGGTGCACACATCGCGATAGCTCGGGTTGACCTGGTGGCCGCCCGCGTAGCCGGATTCGATCTTCTCGACGCCGTCGAGCTGGCGGAATGCGGCGTCGAGGCACCAAAAGCAGCCTCCGCCCAGCGTCGCAATCTCTCGTGTGTGCTCGCTCATGGATCCTCGCGGTGCAAGTTAGTCGCCGAGGGAAGTCCGCCTTGCCTCACGACGGCCTGACCGTGCATGCTGTGTCGATGCAGGAATCTCTCGCCCAAACCGTGGATGTCGAGACGCCCGAGCTGGTCGTGCTCTCGTACACCATCGCGGGTCTCGGGTCGCGTTTGGGCGCGGCGCTGATCGACTTCGCCATCTCGGCGCTCCTGTTCATCGCGGTGATCGTGTCGGCCGCACTGCTTTCTCCGCGCTCGTTGTTCGCCGCGGGCGCGCGGGCCGAACCGACCACGGCGTGGGCCCTCGCCGTCCTGGTCATCATGCAGTTCGCCATCCTGTGGGGCTATTACCTGTTGTTCGAAGGCTTACGCGACGGACAGACGCCGGGCAAGCGCGTATTCCGACTGCGCGCGGTGCGCGACGGAGGGTATTCCGTTGGGTTTGCCGCCTCAGCCGTGCGCAATCTCATGCGCATCGTGGATCTGCAGCCGGCGTTCACCTATCTCGTCGGCATCGCCAGTGTCGCCTTCTCGAGGTCGGGCAAGCGGCTCGGCGACATCGTGGCAGGAACGATCGTGGTGCGCGAGTCGCTCGTCCGTCAGCCCGCGGTTACCCGGCCGTCGCGGCGCGAGACACCAGCCGCTACGACCGCCCTCGAGCCGACGCGGCTCAGCGACCTCGAGTTCCGGTTGCTCGAACGATGGGCGGCACGCCGGAACGAGATCGATCCGGATCGGCGGCGACAGCTCACGACGCAGGTTGGCGCGCGTCTCCGCGACGCGCTGCCTCCCGGCGACGCCTCCTCGGAAGGCGCGCGGCTCATGCGACTCTACACGAGCGAGCGCGAAGCGCGCGAACGTGGTGCGCCGGCGCGCAACGCCACCGGCGCAAGCCGCGAGCGCTATGCGATCGTCACGACGCGCTCGCCCCGCTGGATCGCGTTCGCCTCCCGACTCGCCGAGGCGCAGCGTCGCGGACTGCGAGCGCTCGGCGAGACGGGCGTCCGGGAGTTCGTCGAGGAGTACCGCGCGCTCACCGCCGACATGGCGCGTCTTCGCACCGCCGCGCGGGGTGGGCCCAGCGACGAGCTGTTTTATCTGGGGCGCCTCGTCGCCGGCGCGCACAACCTGCTGTACCGCGACCGAAGAAGCACCGTGCTCGAGATCCTGCGCTTCGTGGCGGTCGAAGTGCCGGGCGAAGTGCGGCGTTCCGCATGGCCCATCGCGATCGCCGCCGCATTCCTGTTCGTGCCCGCCGCGATCTCGTACACCGCCGTGCTCCGGCACCCTCAGGTCGCGTCGACGTTCATCCCGCCGCAGATGCTCGATCGCGCCGAGGAAGGCGTGATCCGTGCGCGCCAGGGGACGGGCTACATCCCCGATCCGCAGGTGTTCCGGCCCGTGATGGCGAGTCAGATCATCGCCAACAACGTGCAAGTGACCTTTGCCGCGTTTGCCTTCGGCATCACGCTCGGCATCGGAACGCTGATCCTGCTGCTGCTCAACGGCATCTCTCTCGGCGGCGTCTTCGGGCTGTATGCATCGAAGGGCATTCTTCCGCTCCTCGTGGCGTTCGTCGCGCCGCACGGCGTGCTCGAGCTGTCGGCGATCTGCATCAGCGCCGGCGGCGGTTTGCTGATCGCCGCCGCACTTCTTCTGCCGGGCGACCGTACGCGCCGACAGGCCCTGGTCGAGAACAGCCGGCGCGCGATCCGACTGATTGCCGCATCCACGCTGCTGCTCATCGTGGCCGGCTCGCTCGAGGGCATGGTGTCTCCGATCCCGAATTGGCCGCTTTGGGCGAAGCTCGCCGTGTCCGCGACCACGCTCGTTCTGCTGGCGGCCTATCTGCGCGGCGGCGGGCCGCACACAACATCTCTCCGCGAAGAGACGCCGAGCGAAAGTGGCGCGGTGTTGGGATTGTAGACCGCCGCGAATCGCTACAGCTCGCCCCTCGCCTTGATCTCGAGATATCGGTTGACGACCGCGGCCGTCATCTTCGCCGGCCCGACGTCGAGCACCGCGATGCCGGCGCTGCGCATGCGAGCCAGCGCGTCGTCCCGCTCTCGTACCAGCTCCTCGGCCGCCGCGCTGCGAAAGAGCGCGGCGCTTCCCTGCACCGTTGGCAGCGCGGCGGCGAGCAACGCTTCGTTCTGAATCGCCACGAATACCAGCGCGTGGCGCCGGCCAGCACGGGCGGCATACGCCACGAATCCTCCCGCCGTCCGAACGTCGACCACATCCGAAAAGAACACGACCAGAGCCCTTCGCCTCTGCACCGTCGCCAGCTTGCGGAAGGCGGCCGCATAGTCCGGCTCCGTGAGAGTCGCCTGGAGCGCGCTCAACGCGTTGTGGAGCGTGCGCAGCGCGCCGGTGCCGCGCTGCGGCGCAACGAACGAGCGGACGACGTCATCGAAGGCAATCATGCCGACGCGATCACCGCTCGACGCGGCCACATCGCTCAGAACCAACGCCGCCGAGAGCACGTGCTCGAAGCGCGCGTAGCGGCCGGCGAGCTGCGTCATCGCGCGGCCGCAGTCGATCATCGTGATGACCGTCTGCGATCGCTCGATCGTTTGTTCGCGCGTGATCAGGTGGCGGTGGCGCGCCGTCGCTTTCCAGTCGAGGAGCCGCGGGTCGTCACCTGGCACATAGTCGCGAAGTCCGGCGAACGCCGTGCCTTCGCCACGCTGCTTCAGCGCTCGCACACCGGCGTCGCTCAACCGGTGCTGCAGCGCGAGCAATCGGAACCTGCGCACATTGGTGAGCGACGGCACGACGGTGACGGATTGCGGCTCGGCGTCATGGGTGCGCGTGATCCGCGTCAGCAGCCCGAACGGAGTGCGCGTGCGCAGCGCGACCGGCCCGAGCACATGCGAACCGCGCGTCTCGCCTCGGGCCGTCGCCGCGACCGTCTCCTCGACATTCGCGGCGAGCGTTCGCCACTCGGGCTGGACCTCGCCGGCAACTCCCGACGGCCATCGGTCGAACAATTCGTACCGCACCAGCCACGGCCACGCGGAGCTCACCGTGTACCGAAGCTCACCATCGTCGCCAAGTCCGAGCGTCGCCGGCACTTCACGACGAACCACGACGTCGCCGCGCCGTGGAAGGCGCAGGTAGTCGAAGATCAGCGCGGCCAGGAACACCGCGAGCGCCGCGATGGCAATGGCAGTTCCAACCCTGGGCACGAGCCATAGAACCGCCAGCGCCAGCACCGCGCCCGCTGCGCGCTCGGTGGGATACACCGACCAAAACGGTCGTCGCGCGCGGAGTCGGGCAAATCGCCCGAGCGATGCGTTCACGTGGGAGCCACCGTCCGCGCGAGCAGCGCCGACAGGACGTCGTCGCTGGTTCGGCCTTCGACCTCCAGCTCTGGGGCGAGAATGATGCGATGTCTGAGCACCGCATGCACGCGGGCTTTCACGTCGTCCGGTGTCACGAAGTCGCGTCCTTCGAGCACCGCACTCGCCCGTGCCGCACGCATGAGCGCCACGCTCGCGCGCGGCGAGGCGCCCAGCATCAGCGACGGGTCGCCGCGCGTGGCGCGGGTGATCGTGGCGATGTACTCGCGCACCTCGGGTGCCACGTGCACGCCGTCGACCAGCGCTCGGCAGGCGCGCGCGTCGTCGCCGGAGATCACGGCCTCGACGATCGGAGCGCCGCCGCCGCGTTCCGGATCGAAGCCCGATTCGTGCAGCGCGAGCATCGCCAGCTCGGCGTCCGACGCCGGATAGCCGATGACGATCTTCACGAGGAACCGGTCGAGCTGCGCCTCGGGAAGCGGGAATGTGCCCTCGTGCTCGACCGGGTTCTGCGTCGCCAGCACCGTGAAGAGCGAGTCGAGCGCGTGCGGCACGCCGTCGGCCGTGACCTGCCGCTCCGACATCGCTTCGAGCAGCGCCGCCTGCGTCTTGGCCGGCGCGCGATTGATCTCGTCGGCGAGCAGGAGATCGGTGAACACGGGTCCGGGCTGAAACTCGAAGCCGCGCACAGGATCGCGGTAGACCGCGACGCCGGTGACGTCCGCGGGCATGAGATCGGGCGTGAACTGGATCCGCGTGAATCGGACCGACATCGCGTTCGCGACGGTTCGCACGAGCAGCGTCTTGGCGGTTCCCGGGACGCCTTCGATCAACACGTGCCCGCGAGCCAGAAACGCGACCAGAATGTCCTCGATGGCGTCGTCCTGCCCGACGATGCGGGTGGCGATGACGTCGTGCACGCGCCGCATCAGCGCCGCGCCCTGCTCGATGGAGAGAGTCATGAGGTGGATGGAGGAGACGAGAGCACTGCCTGTTCGACGCGGTTCAATGCATCGCCGACCGTCGAGAGCTCGCGGGCGGGCAACGGATCTCCGAGAGCCTGTCGGATGACCGCGATGTCCACCGCCCGCGCGGGAACGCGCCGGGCGACCGCGTCGAGAAACGCGTCGTCGCCCGTGCCGGCGCCCACCGGAATCCATCGATGCAGCCGGCGTCGCAAACCGCTGACGAGACGAGACGCAGCGGTACGCGTCGCAGCCACGTCTTCGTAGGCACGTCCGAGAGCATCGGCGTGCTCGAGCGGTGAGCGCCGGCTGGCAGTCGGCGAGTCGCGCGGCAGAATCGGCCGCGGTGCCTTGGCCACGAGCAGCAGGAGTCCGGCAACGAGTGCCTGAATCATGAAATGTCCGGACGGGGTATGCACCAGGTACATGGCTGCCGCGCTCAACGTGCCGCCGTGAACGCCGAACCCGTGGTGAAATTCGTCGAACGCGAGCGTCTCTCGATCGTCACCGGGGGCCCGCACGTACTCCAGCATGCCGACCACCGCCAGGTCGGCTTTCCATGGGCAATTGCGAACCGCGTCGTTGCTGAACACGGCCGAGTTGCTCATGACGGCGACCTTGCCCGCCCCCAGCGGAAAACCGATCGCCGCCGCCACCGGCCGATCGCCGCTGCCGTGCACCACGACGAGCGTGGTTTCGCGCGCAAGCGGCCGCTTTTGCCAGACCACGTCGCTCACCTCGGGCGGAAGCGTCAGCAGCGCGCGGCCGGCGATCGACCGCACCGGCGGACACTCCGGATCGCTCATCCCGCTCAGAAGTGCCTCGCGCTTCCCGGCGTCTACACCGAGCGAATCGGCAATCTCGTCATTGCCGTCGAGTGAGAATACGAGACCGCCACCCGAGCGAACGTTTTCCAGGAGCCGATGCACTTCGCGCGCTCCCAGCCCTCCGTCCGGCGCGAGCACGACCTCCACATTTCGCGGCCCGGGAATCGAATCGAGCGGGGTCAATCGGCGCTGCACGCGCCACCCGAGTCGCTGCGCGAGTTCGTACGCCATGCGGACGCCCGCCGGACCCGTAGCATAGCTGCTCCGGCCGCCACTCGAATCGCCGGGTGGCTCGGGTGTGAGAACGGCGACCACGACCGCGATCACCGCCAGCGCAACGAGAAGTCCGGCCGCGCTCATCCGACGAGTCTGCGAGGCCGTGCGCGGCTCGGTCATGCCGCGACTCGACGCGCCACGACGCGCTCGGCATTCTGCCGGAGTCCGGCGTAGGTCGCGAGCACCGGCATCGTTGGACCAAACGCCGCCGTCTCGAACTCCCGAACGAAGGAGCGAAAGTCCTCGGCGACGTCCGGCCGGCGTTGCCGGACCTCCCGTGCATAGTCACCCGGGGTCTTCGACGCGTGAAAGATCAAAGCGCCGTCTCGCGCCAGCGCTGCGACCACGGCGAGGTAAACCGCGTGGCATGCGCCGAGGGCGTTTCCTTCCGCCGCGAGCTCGTTGGCCAGCGCCCAGTAGTCTTGCCGCTCCGAGCCGATCGCGCGGAGGCTCGCGCCGGTCCGGCGACGGAGCTCGACCTGCCGAGTGATGATGAGGCGTCCGACGATCGCGATCACGATCGCCGCGACGGCGGCGATCACGGTGATCCGCGCGCCGCGGGAACCGCCGAGCATGGCGATCAGGTCGGCGATACGCGTGAGCAGCCAACGCAGAAATCGCCCGAGCAAAGAACGACGAATGGGCACGGCGAACTCGGGCTGCCGGGCTATGGCTGCCACCGTGTCGTGGATCTGCCGTGCCGTCCAGCCGCCGATCACCTGCTGAAGGATCGCCGGCATGGCTCGTTACGCCGTGACGTCGGACGGCTGCGACGGCGGCGGTGCCGCCGCGGCGGCAAGATATTCGACGTCAAAGCCTTCCTTTCGAATCCGCAGGTCGTAATAGAGAACAGTCTCGGTGATCCCGAAGAGTGGTCCGATGACCACGGCCAGCGCAGTGGAAATCAGATTCACCACGACCCGGCTCGGCAGGCGCGACAGCAACATGCTCACGCCGACGTCGACCGCGATCGTGAGCACGACGACGAAGAACAAGGTCGCCAGAATGTGCCACTTGAATCCCTTCGACAACTCGGACGCTCGTGACAGCGCTCGACCGACACCTGCATCCTCGAGCATCACGGTCTGCCGGACCGCGTAAAACCGCGCGACCACGTAGAGCGCCGGGAGCAGGAACAGCATCGCTCCCATCGCGATGAGCACCACGACCGCCAGGCTCGACACGATCAGGCTGACAAACCGCCGGAGTACCTGAGCGAACGCCGCCGCGACGTCCACCGGGCGGTCGAGGTACACGTTGCTCGCGAGCACGGTCGTGACACCGCCGGCGAGCGCGAAGATTCCCATGCCGACCGCGGCGAGCACGATCAGTTGATTCAACTCGACCGAGATCGTCGGATTCGAGGGCGTTGGCGGCGTGATGTTGACGTCGAGGACGAGTCGGATCACGAGCCAGGGCACGTAGACGGCGGCCACGCCCACCATGAATTGCATGGGCGCTCGGCGATAGACCTGAAACGCCGCATCCAGGAGCTCGGTTGCCGAGCGTGGACGCAGCACGAGATCCGACATGCGTGGCCTCGGTTGCGGACTGCGGGAATCTGTGCGCTCTCAAAATGAAACGCCACGGAGATCGGTGGACCGATCTCCGTGGCGTTTCGGCAAACGTGGGTTGCTTACGCCGCCATGCCGTCGCGCAGTACGTCCGCGGTGTCGCTCTCACGAAGCCGCTTGAGCGCGCGATCGCGAAGCTGCCGGACCCGCTCGCGCGTGACGCCAAGCTCGCGGGCGATTTCCTGCAGCGTCATCGGCCGGTTGCCCTCGAGACCGAAGTAGAGCATGAGCACACGTCGATCGCGCGGCGCCAGAACCTCGAGCGCGCGAGCGATTGCCTCCCGTCGCGAGTCGTTCTCGATGCCGCCCGGAAGCGAATCGTCGTCCTCGCTTCGATCGAGCGCGAGCGTCTCACCGAGCGTGCGGCCCGCATCACCCGCCATCACCGGCTCGTCGAGCGAGCGCGTGGGCTGCAGCAGCGCCACCAGGCCCCGCGTGACGTCCAGGGACAGGTCGGCGACCGTGGCGATCTCCTCCTCGTACGGCTCGCGCGACAACTTCTGGCGCAGCACTTCCTGCGCGCGCGACACCCGCGACAGGTCGGCCGCCCGGTTCAGCGGAACCTGCACGGTGCGCCCCTGACGCTGGACGGCCGAGTGCAACGCCTGCCGAATCCACCAAACGGCGTAGCTGATGAAGTTCACCCCGACGTCCGGATCGTATTTGTCGGCCGCGCGCACGAGGCCGGCGTTGGCCTCGCTGACCAGATCGCCAAGCGGCACCCCGCGATTCTGATATTGCTTGGCGACCGAAAACGCGAACCGCAGGTTGGCTCGAATGAGCTCGGAACGGGCTTGTTCCCGCGCCTCATCGGACGTGGTTCGGCGCATGGCTCTCGCCAGCTCCTTCTGTTGCTGAGCCGTCAGGACGGGCTCGCCGCGGAGCTCTTCAATGTAGAGATCCAGCAAGTCGCGATCGTCGCTCGTCGTATACATCGCTCACCCCCGGCGCCGCGCGGCGCCAGCCCTGATGTCCATTCTGCAATTCGTCGTGCTCACCGCGCCCCCCGCCCAACACTTCGCGTGCGCCGCGGCGTGCGTGCGTGCACCGCCGGGCTGGAGGCGTCGATCGCCATTCGCCGGCGCAGCTCGGCCATGTAACCGTCGAGCACCGCCGGCCGAGTCCGGTAGAACACGAACTGTCCGTCCCGCCGTGATTCGACGAGGCCGGCGCTCGCCAACTCCTTCAGATGGTGCGAGATAGTCGCCTGGCGGACCGGAAAGCAGCCGCAGAGCCGCTGGCATCCGACCTCACCCTGCCGCGCGATGTGCTCGAGGATCTCAAACCGACGCGGATCGGCGAGGGCTTTCGCGATTCGCTGGAACTGCTCGGTATCCAAGGGCCGACGCGCTCCTGAGGTCGTGTGACAGATAGATAATCATCTAATTGTACGGCGCAAGATCGTGTTCGTTCCATCGGGCCGACACCAGTCGTTTACCCTCCGTAGACGGTCCAAGACGTGCCCATATTGATGGCAACTCAGGTGTACCACCGCTCATGACCACCACGCCACTTCGAGCTTCCAGCCCCGCACCGTCGTCCGCACGCCTCGTTCCGTCGCGTCGCATCACCGAGCTTCCCACGTACGTGTTCGCCTGGCTCGACGAGCTGAAGGCCGAAGCCCGGTCGCGCGGCGCCGATCTCATCGATCTCGGCATGGGCAACCCCGATCAGCCCACACCGCCACAGATCATCGACGCGATTGCGAGCGCCTACGCGGACCCCCGAACTCACGGGTACCCGGCCTTCCGCGGAACCCCAGCGTTCCGGGAGGCCGTCGCCCGGTTCATGAAAGCACGGTTTGGAGTCGACGTCGACCCGGAGCACGAAGTCCTTGCGCTCAGCGGTGCCAAGGAAGGCATCGCCCACGCGACGATCGCCTATGCCAATGAAACAACCGTCTCGTTGGTTCCAGACATTTACTACCCCGTGCATGCCAGGGCGACCGGCCTGGCCGGAGGACGGGTCCACCTGATGCCCCTCCGGGCCGAGCGGGGGTTCCTCCCGGACTTGCGGTCCATACCGCGCGACGTGTTACGTGACGCCACGCTGCTCGTGCTCAACTACCCACACAACCCCACCGGGACGGTCGCACCGCTCGCCTTGTTCGAGGATGCGGTGTCACTCTGCCGCGAGCACGGGATCCTGTTCATCTCGGACCTCGCCTACAGCGAACTGACCTACGACGGCAGCGTGGCACCGAGCGCGCTCCAGGTCCCAGGCGCCAAGGATGTGACAATCGAGTTCCACTCCTTCTCGAAGACCTTCAACATGGCAGGCTCCAGAATCGGCTTTGCCGTGGGTGGCCGGGACGTGATCGACGCACTGCACGCTGTGCGGACCAACGTCGGCTACGGCACGCCCGCCGCGATTCAAGCGGGCGCCGCGTATGCGCTCGACCACTACAAGACGTTGGAGAAACCGGTGGTCGAGCGATATCGGGAGCGTCGTGACATCCTGGCGGCGGGATTCAGATCGCTGGGCTGGGACTGCGCGCCGACGCGCGGAACGATGTTCGCCTGGCTCCCGATCCCGGGCGCGTATGGCGCGCAAGAATGGACACGGCTTCTGATGGATCGGGCCGGTGTCGTGGTGACACCGGGCAATGCTTTCGGACCGGGCGGGGAGCGTTTCTTCCGCGTGTCTTTGATTGCCGATGCACCGATCCTGAACGCGGCGGTCGAGCGGTTGAGAATCGCCGGGATCCATTTTGGTATGGGCCGGCTCTAGCTGCCGCCTGCCGCCATGGCTCGCGCCGTGCAGCGGTCGCCTGTTGCCGTCGCACGAATCACCGCAGTCACCCCACCGGAGATAGAGATGTCTGACGAGCCACGCGACCGTAGCACGGACAAGAGCCTCGAGGCCGACGAAGCGGCCACCACCTCCCGAGCCGAGCCGGCCGCGACGGATCCGAACGACGAGGTCCCGGTTCCAGTCGCGATGTTTCCGGCCGAGGTAGACGAGCGCGCGCAAGTGGTGGAGACGCTGCGCGAACGTGAGCGGCAAGCCGCCGTCCCCGCCCCGCCCGCGGAGCCGCCGGCCGCCTGAACGGGTTGCGCACACTGCCCGACGGTCCCCGCCGTCGCCTTACCCGCTAAACCGAGCTCGTCCGCCCGAGTCTTGCTGAAAGTGGCGTAACCACCGATTATGTCGGCGGTTCGCGCTTTCCTCGCAACGCCTTCGTGACCGGGAGGGTCGACGATGGGTTTCCAGCAGCGGGCATCCGCTGATGCGGCGACGTTCAATGCGATCCCGTCGGAGGTGGCGCGCGCCGCGAGCGTGTATCAACGATCACGCGAAATCGAGAGAGAGCAGCTCGCCGTGATGGCGCAGCATAATCTGCTCGCCGAGTGGACGCCCGAGGTTCGGGCAACGGTGCTCGAGGCGCGCGAGCGGATTCGCGAAGCACGCGCCGCGCGCGAACAATTCCGCGAGCAGGTGCGCGAGTTCGTCCTGGCGCGCAAGGCGGCGTGCGAGCCGTTGTGGTCGGTACTCCGGCAAACGCGGGCGATGGTGCAACTGCTGGAAAGCGCGGGAGCCATCCAGAGCGACGACGGCTGGCTGGAGGCCGACGTGCTGGAGTGGGCAATCGAGGACTACGAGAGCGCGGCCTGATGGAGCTCCGCGCGCCGTCGACTCACACGCGCGCGCGCCACTCCGCGGTTGCCTCGGGAACGAGACGCGCACCCCACTGTCCGACCTCGAGGATGTAGTAGTCGCGCCGCGCCGGATCGCGCGGATCGACCACTTCGTAATACGTGGGCTGCGGCTCCACCTTCACGGTGAGGCCGTTGCACTCGCCCCCTTCGCATCTGACCTGGATCATCGATGGCCCCTTTCCTCGGGCGACGACTAGCTCGCCTGTTGCACGGCGGATCGTGAGCCGCCAGTGAGAAATCGCGGTTCGCTCATGCACGCGCGCTCCACCGTCGATGCGATGCTGTCCGGCAGGCGCACTGCACCGCGCGCGTGCGCCTCGAGCACCAGGCGCAGCGCGCGTCGCTGGCGGTCGAAGGCCGACAGGAGCTGGGCGCCAGACTCCGGCGACGACAGCACCCGGCTCACGAGCCGCTGCAACGAGTTCTGGTCGCCCGGGTCGCTCACGTCGGCCATGCAGGCTTCCAGATTCCAACGCGTGCGGTGAACCGTGCAGAGTCCCGCTCGGCCGGTACGCGGCGCATCCTGCGTACATTCGGCACAGAGCGCGATCTCTCGCAACAGATCCGCACTCGGTACAAAGGACATCTGGTGTTCCTCGAGCACTTGTCGTAGTTCCTTGATCAATTCAGGATCGCGGGACGTCGCGAAGACCAGTTGGAGGCGGCGGCGCGCGTTCGGTTCGATACTCATTGCGACCTCCATCGCCGCTTTCGTCGCATACTGTTACTGGATCGCGACATGCCAGTCTGACGTGTACGCGATCGTGTCCTGCCGCTTTCAGCATTCGTTGGTTGCTCGCTACCGACATGCCCCCTGTACCCACGCCACCGAACGCGCTCGAGACGTTTGATCGCCACTGGGCGGTCAAGGTCGTCACGCCGGAGGACCGCGCGAACGCGGTGAGCTTCGCGATGGGGGTCATGACGCGCATCGGCGCCGGCGACATCCCGGCTCCGAACTCGGAGGTGCCCGAGTACTTCGTGCCGCTCGCCGGTGCCTACGTGATTGCGGCGCGCGAGTGGCTCGACTTCGAAGGTGCGGCTTCGCCGAGCGCGATTCTGTCCGGCGAGCAGGAGGCACAACGCGCCGCGCACATCGAGGTCGGCGCCGACCGCGCGTTCATCCTCACCGCGGCGCTGCCTGTCGAACCGACCGAACGCATCGCCGCGCTCTACCGCGCGTTGCTGCTGGCCGGTCTCGCGCAGCTCGGGAACAAGCAGACCGAGTTCCGCCATTGGCTTCGCGCGTATGCGCACGTGCTGTTTCCGTCCACCGAGGACGAGAGCCGCTGGGATCTCGTGCTGCTGCGCCGCGTCGCCGAGCTGTGGACCGACGTGTTGCGCGGTGCGGGGCCGTCCGGGCTGGAACGCGGGATGGAGCTGATCGCCTCGATCCGCGAGGATCGACCCATCCGCGAGCCCGAATTCCTGCGACGGACCGACGCGGCGGACGAGCCGCGCATGCGGTTCTACTTGTTCACGCTCTTCCACCTGACGGAAGCCGCGACCGAGCTGCTGCTGTTCCGGTTGCACGGCGAACCCGAGGTGATCGAGGCGCGGCTGTACAGTCATTTCGCTCTCGCGCGGGAAGCGGCCGGCGGCGACCCCCGGCTCGACGCGAGCTTCGACTGGTTGTACGAGGCGGCTCGACGCGTCGTCGAGCTGCGCACGGCGCAGCTCGAGCTGCTGCCGGAAAGCAGTCGTTGATACTTCGCTGATCACCGGGCCGTCCGGCGTCCGCTGCCGATCAGCATGCGCTGGCCGTTCGGAGACCGCGCAATGACGACGGCGACTCGATTTGGCGAAGCGGGCACCGCGACACGCGCGCCGCGTTGCGGCGTGCGCGCGTCAACGCCGCGTGGTGCAGCGATCTCCTCGTCGGACACCCGGAACCACTCGACCTCCCCGCCCACCCGGGTGCACCGCACGAAATAGACGTCCGAGGACCAGAAGCCTTCCCATCGCTCTCCCTCTTTCAAGTCCGCCAGCAGAGCCGTCCGAGGCGCGGCTTCGAGAGGTTCCTGCGGGCTGGCGCAACTGACGAGATGCATGCGATGGCGAGATCGATTGTCGCGAGCTTTGACGGGCTGGCCGTCTGCGGGGACGGCAACCTAGAAAACCCGAATTCAAAGCGCAATAGGAAAGTTTTCCATAAGTCGTTGTCCTTCTTGTGGATAGCGATTGTGGAGACTTGTCGATAACGCGCTAAGTGCACAGCCGTACAGCGCTAAGGTGCCATGAGTATCTGTGGATAACGGTTGTGGACAGATGTGCACGACTCGGTTCACGGCTTCGAAAAAATCACCACCAAAATCGCTCGAGCGGTGCTCGCAACTCGCGGAGATTTTCGCACACGAAATCGTGTGAAATCCCGACCGCGCGGCGTAACCGTTTTCGCCAACTATTACGTCGTGCGACGGGCCTGTCGCGTGTCGACAACTCGCGGCTATCCACACGCAATGTGGACACGCTGTTGATAGCACCACAGTTGCAAGCCAGCCCGTTTGGCGACGCCGACCGTAGCTGCGGCGGAACGGATTACCTCACCACCACCTGGAGCGACCATGCGACCACTCTGGACCGGAGCGCTGACGTTCGGGCTGGTGAACATTCCGGTTCGTCTGCACTCGGCGGTACAGGCGAAGGAGCGCATCAGCTTTCGGTTGCTGCACAAGAAGGACCTCTCGCCGATTCGCTACGAGCGCGTCTGTCAAAAGGAAAGCGAAGCCGTCGATTGGAAGGACATCGTTAAAGGATACGAATACAGCAAGGGCAAGTTCGTCGTTCTCACGGACGAGGACTTCAAGGCCGCGGCAATCGAATCGTCCAAGACGATCGAGATCATGGACTTCGTCGCGGCTGACGAGATCGATCCGCGCTATTTCGAGACGCCGTACTACCTCGTGCCGGCGAAGGGCGGAGAGAAGGCATACGCGCTGTTGCGCGAGGCCATCAAGCGAACCGGCACGGTCGGCATCGGCAAGATCACGATGCGCTCCAACTCCTTGCACCTCGCCGGTGTCAAGTCCGTCGGCGACGCACTTGTCCTCGAGATCATGCGATTCGCCGACGAGCTGGTGACCGAGAGCGACTTCTCTTTTCCGACCGATGCCGGCGTGCGTCCGCAGGAGCTGCAGATGGCCGAGCAGCTCGTCGGCAACCTGTCGCAGTCGTTCGACCCGAGCAAGTACACCGACGATTATCACGCGAATCTGATGAAGATCATTCGCGCGAAGATGAAGGGAAAGAAGATCGAGGTTCCGGAGCCGGTGGAACCGGAGAGCACACAAGTCGTGGACCTCATGACTCGGCTGCAGGAAAGCCTCGAGCTGGGCAAGAAGCGCGGAGCCGGGCGGACGTCGCGACACGCCGGGGCCGGGCGCGTCACGCGACGCGCCTCGCGCCGCAAGACGGCATGAGCGCGCTCTCGCCGATGTTGGCAACCATCGGCAGCGAGCTGCCGAAAGGAAAGGAATGGGTATTCGAACCGAAGTACGACGGCATCCGTATTCTGGCTTTCGCGTCCAAGGGCGAAGCGGCTCTCGTCAGCCGCAACGGCCTGGACAAGACGCGGCAGTTTCCGGAAGTCGTCGATGCCGTGCAGGCGCT
>DATJIZ010000105.1:0-8282 GCA_035492735.1 Gemmatimonadaceae bacterium
CGCGCCTGTGAACCCAGCGCTGTTCCTCACCCCCGAATTCCGCAATCCACCCTCTTCCCTCTTCCCTCTTCCCCCTTCCCCCCATGGCTAAGGGTCGAGAGCTCAAGTCGCGCATCAAGTCCGTCGAGAACACGCGCAAGATCACGCGCACGATGGAGATGGTCGCGACGTCCAAGATGAAGCGCGCACAGGACCGCGTGAGCGCGGCCCGTCCGTACGCGCAAGCGCTTCGCGACGTGATCGCGAGCCTCTACTCGCCGGACTTGGCCGAGCGCTTCCCGCTGCTCCGGCAGCCGAGTCAGACGCGCCGCGCGGCCGTCATTCTGCTGACCGCGAACCGCGGCCTCGCCGGCGCGTTCAACGCCAACCTGATCAAGGAAGCGCGCGCGACGATCGCGCGGCTCGAGAGCGAGGGCGTCGCGGTCGATTTGCACGCGGTCGGCCGCAAGGGTCTGGGCTATTTCCGGTACGTGGGCCGCGCGATCGCCAGCAGCCGCACGGACATCACGGACCGCCCGACGGCGGAGAACGCCGCCGATCTCGTGAACGATCTCACGGACGCGTTCGCGCGAGGGGAGATCGACGCCGTGTACGTGATCTATCCCAACTTCAAGACGGTGCTGTCGGCGCCGCCGGCCACGGTGCAGGTGCTGCCGGTCCAGCCGCCGGCGTCGGGCGCCAAGCAGCGCGACTACATTCTCGCGCCCGACGCCCAGACGATTCTCGGCGAGCTGCTGCCGCTCTACGTTCGCAATGCGGTGTATCGCGCGCTGGTCGAGATGACGGCCGCGTTCTATGCCGCGCAGCGGACGGCGATGAAGAACGCCACGGACAACGCGACGGACATGCTCAAGATTCTCGGACGGACCTACAATCGCGCGCGCCAGGCGACGATCACGCAGGAGATCGCCGAGATCGTCGGCGGCGCCGCCGCGCTGCAGGGGTAATCAAACGCTAATTGGGGTCAGACTCGATTGTTGGATCGCGATATGTGGATCTCGAAATCGAGTCTGACCCCAATTAGAGAAGACTCGAGGGCTCGACCGCTCGATTGCCTGGGCTTCGAGCCGTCGGCAGACTGACAATCACTGATCAAGGATTCTATGGCCACCGCCACCGCAATTCACAACATTGGAAAGGTCGTTCAGGTCATCGGGCCGGTGCTCGACGTGGAGTTCGAGGCCGAGCACCTGCCCGAGCTCTACAACGCGCTCGACGTCTCGGCCAAGGCGGAAGACGGGTCCGACATTCACGTCGTCGCCGAGGTGCAGCAGCACATCGGCCGCAACCAGGTTCGCGCCGTTGCGATGTCGTCCACCGACGCCATGGTGCGTGGCATGGCAGTGGTCGACACCGGTGGCCCGATCACCGTGCCGGTGGGCGAGGCGGCGCTCGGCCGCATCCTCAACGTGCTTGGCGAGCCGGTGGACCAGGGCGCGCCGATCCCCAAGGACGCGCTGCGCTGGCCGATCCACCGCAAGCGGCCCGACTTCGTGAACCTCGAGCCCAAGACCGAGATCTTCGAGACCGGCATCAAGGTCATCGACCTCATCGCGCCGTTCGTGAAAGGCGGAAAGATCGGTCTCTTCGGCGGTGCCGGCGTCGGCAAGACCGTCGTCATCCAGGAGTTGATCAACAACGTGGCGAAGGGCCACGGCGGCCGCTCGGTCTTCTGCGGCGTCGGCGAGCGCACGCGTGAGGGGAACGATCTCTACCTCGAGTTCAAGGAAGCGGGCATCCTCGGCCAGGTCGCGCTGATCTACGGTCAGATGAACGAGCCGCCGGGCGCGCGCCTGCGTGTCGGTCTGGCCGGCCTCACGGTGGCCGAGTACTTCCGCGACGTCGAGAACGCCGACGTGCTCGTGTTCATCGACAACATCTTCCGATTCACGCAGGCAGGCTCGGAGGTCTCCGCGCTGCTCGGCCGAATGCCGAGCGCCGTCGGTTACCAGCCCACGCTTGCCACGGAGATGGGCGACCTGCAGGAGCGGATCACGTCGACCCGCAACGGATCGATCACTTCGGTGCAGGCGATCTACGTGCCTGCCGACGACATCACCGACCCCGCGCCGGCGACGGCGTTCGCGCACCTCGACGCCACGGTCGTGCTGTCGCGCGCCATCACGGAGCTCGGCATCTACCCCGCCGTCGATCCGCTGGCATCCTCGTCGCGAATCCTCGACGCGCAGTTCATCGGCGAGCGGCACTACCGGACCGCGACCGCGGTGCAGCGCATCCTGCAGCGTTACAAGGAACTGCAGGACATCATCGCCATCCTCGGCATGGACGAGCTGTCGGAAGAGGACAAGCGAATCGTCGGCCGGGCGCGGCGCATTCAGCGATTCATGTCGCAGCCGTTCGCAGTCGCCGAACAGTTCACCGGCATCAAGGGACAGTACGTGAAGCTCGAGACGACGATCTCGTCGTTCGAGCGGCTCGTCGCCGGTGAATTCGACAATCTGCCGGAGCAGGCCTTTTTCATGGCTGGCGGCATCGACGATGTCGTCGAGAACGCCAAGAAGCTGCAAGGCTGAGGCGGTCGACGATGCTCAACGTCTCGGTCATCTCGCCCGAAGCCGTGCTCTATGAAGGACAAACCGACTCCGTCGTCGCGCCGGCGTATGACGGCGAAGTCGGCATTCTCACGGGCCACGCGCCGATGATGACGCTGCTCGGCAAGGGTCTGCTTCGGCTCGGCGACGGCAAGCAGTTCAATGTCGACGGCGGGTTTTTGCAAGTCGTGGACAACGCGGTCCGCGTCGTCACGGAGCGAGCGTCCACGGCGTGAGCCGCCCGCGCTGAAGCGACGTGAAGGGCCGGCGATCATCGCCGGCCTTTTTCTAATTCAATTATGCGCTCGTGGCCCCGACGCGCCTCGGCATGCTCCGCGCGCGAGCCGCCGCCGCCCGCCGCCGATTCGTGCACGATGCTTGCTCCCCTCCCGGAGTCCCAAGTGCATGGATTCAGAGGATGTACGACACTTCATCCGATTGTGCCGCCGGTTGCCGTTCGCGCCGAGTCCGTCAGTGGTTGTCGATGCTGCGGATCTCGGCGGCCGCAACCGTGGTGCTGGCAGTCTCAGCGGATGCGCAGATGCCCAGCGCTCCGATTCTCCAGAACGTCTGGGCAACGCGCGGCGTGGCCGGTGCGGTCAACGTTGGCGGTGGAAGCGACGGCAGCGTCTACGCCGGCGCCGTTTCGTTTTCCGCGTCGCGGCTGCAGCTCAGCGGTGGCATCGGGTACGAGACGAGAACCGGAATGAGCTCGCGCGCCGTGTACGGCGTGCGGGCGGCGATGCCGTTCGGCGGAGCGAGCAGTGCATTCGGCTTCGGGGCGTTTGCCGGCATCGGCGGAGGGCCCACGTCCAGCACTGCCGCCGATTCGGCAGCAAACACGGCGGAGATTCCGCTCGGTGTCGCCGTGGGGTGGCGAAAGCCGTTCGGCGGCACGCACGGCGTGTCGGTGTACGCCGACCCGGCGTACGTCTTGTACTCGGGCGGAAGCAAATCGGGAGGCCTGTTTCGCGTCGGGCTCGGTGCGGACTTCGGCATCACGAGCTCGCTAGGCGTGACCGTCGGCGCGGAGCTTGGCGGGACCCGCGCGCGTGGTGTGGGCGGACCAAGCGGTGTATTGTACGGTGCAGGTGTTTCATACGCGTTTGGTAGACGGTAGATGGCTTATGATTTGCCCTTCTGGCCATACGGCGCGCACACGACTCCGCGCGCCCCACCCGAGGCGATTAGGGCAGCATGACGACACGCGGGAAAATGCCACCGGTGCTGGTGGTCGATGATAACCAGGACAACGCCGAGATCATCCGTCAGTATCTCGAGATTCGGGGCTATCCAGTCACTGTCGCCAATAGCGGTGACGAGGCGCTCGCGTTGTTCGAAACGGTTCGTCCGGCGGTCGTGCTGCTGGACGTCATGATGCCGGGTCGCGACGGGTGGGAAGTGTGCCGTCTCATCAAGCAGCATCCGACGCTCGGCCGAACGGTTCGCGTGATCATGGTGACGGCTCTCGACGAGTATCAGGACAAGCGCGAAGCGCTCCAGCTTGGCGCCGACGACTACGTGGAGAAGCCGTTCGACCTCCCGACGTTGGCCGCGACCGTGGAACGGAACCTCGCGATGCAGCGCGCCATGGCATCGTGACCTCACCCGCGAGTGCGGTGTGAGCTCGTCGATCCTGCTCACTGACTCGGGCGATCCGACGGTCGAGGTCGCCCTGCAACAGCTCGAGGGCTGGCGCATCGAGCAAGTGGCCGCCGAGGAACTGCCGCACGCCGTGGCCTCGCGGACCGGCGTACGCGCCGTCCTCGTCGAGTCGACCGATCCCGTTGTGTTGAGGAGAGTCATCGAGCGCGCCCACGAGTGCGGGGTGCCGGTCGTCGTGGCATGTGCCGACGACACCGCACGGCGGCGCGCGGTCGAGCTCAAGGCGGAGGAATGGTTCCGGTGTCCCGCCAATCCCGATGAGATTGCGCAGCGAATTCGCGGCGCCGTGGGCCGCGGCTCGCCGGCACCGGACGTGAATGCCGACCGCGTCGAGCGCGTGGAGTACGAGCAGATGCTCCACGATTCGTTGACTGGCCTGCCGACGCTGCCGGTGATGATCGAGCGCTCGCGCAACCTGTTCAAGGAGCGCGGCGAGCTCGTGGTGCTGTACTTGAATTTCGTGCGCTACTCCAAGATCGAGGAGATCTACGGCTGGGAGAAGCTCGACGCGGTGCTCGAGACGACGGCGGCGGCGGTGCGCGAGTTCCTCGACGATACGGCGCTCAGCACGTCGCGCCTCATGGTGAGCTTCACGAACGACGACGACTTCATCTTCTTCCACGTGCCGGCCGCGGGGGTCGCGGCCGCCACGGAAAACGAGATCACCGACATGGTGACGAGGCTGCAGCGCCACGTGGCCGGACGGATCGAGGCACAGCATGGTGAGGACATCGCGGCGCTGTTCGACATTTACGTCGGGCGCGCGCACGTGTACTACAACCCGAAGATCCGCCTCGAGCGTCTGATCTACCGCGGCATTCGCGAGGCGGCGAACGCGTCGCGGTCGATCGAGGAGCGCGAACGGGCGCGTCGAGTCGCCGATCTCCGCACGAGCCTCCGCGATCGCGGCGTTTACATCGACTATCACCCGATCGTGATCGCCGAGACGCTCGAGATCTTCGGCTACGAGGCGCTCGCGCGCGGCGTGATGCGAAGCCTTCGTAGCCCGGAGGTGATGTTCGACGTCGCCGCCGAAGCGGATCTCGTATGGGAGCTGAGCCGGCTCTGTCGCAGCCGCGCGATCGAAGGCATCGAGACGCGCCTGCGCCCGAACGAGCTCCTCTTTCTCAACGCCGACCCCCACGACTTCAACGATCCGGCGTTCAACGAGAACGAAGTGAAGTACCCGTCGCGGGTGGTCATCGAGATCACCGAGCGCACGGCGATCAAGGATTACCCGAAATTCCGCGAGCGCCTGAAGGCGTTCCGGGAGCGTGGATTCCGATTCGCGGTCGACGACGCCGGAAGCGGCTATGCCGGGCTTGGCTCGATCGCGAACCTCGAGCCGGACTTCATCAAGCTCGACATCTCGCTCATCAACGGGATCGACACGAACTTCCTGAAGCAGAATCTCGTGGAAACGATGGTGAAGTTCTCGAACGACCACGGCGCCATGGTGATCGCCGAGGGCGTCGAGCACGCCGACGAGTTCAACACCGTGCGCGATCTCGGCGTGCACCTCGTGCAGGGATTCTTCCTGCATCGTCCATCGACGCTGCCGGTGATCCCCGCGGCGAGACCGGCCGCAACCGCGCGTCGGGCAGCGGGCGGGTGAGGCAGTTCCCCGTTCGCGCGCCAAGCGCTTTCCGTTCGCCGCCCTCGATTCAGCGCAGCAACCGCTCCACCAGCTCGTACGACCGCTCGGCCGCGCCGACGCCGCTGCGCACGAGGGCGCGCGCGTAATCTCCTGCCTCGCGTCGAGACGCCGTATCCGTGGCCCAGAAGCGCAATCGCCGCGTCAGCTCCGGTTCGGTCGACGCGCTCGCACCGCCGCCGCGCTGAACGAGGAGCCCCGCGTCGCGGCTCGCGTCGTAGCGCGGGCCAAACACGACCGGGGCGCCGAACGCCGCCGGCTCCAGCACGGAATGCAAACCGGCGGAGTGAAATCCTCCGCCGACGAACGCGATGTCGGCGAGCGCGTAGAGCTCTCCGAGCACGCCCAGACGGTCGATCACCACGACGTCTGCCCACGGGCCGGCTTCGTCGAGGCGTGCGGCGGCGAAGCCGGCGCGTTTCGCCCAATCCACGATGTGCGCGACGTGATCGGGCGTCGGCTCATGCGGCGCGATGATCAACCGCGCGTCGACGCGCGCGGCGCGCAGCGCGGCGAACGACGCGAGGAGCACGGCCTCGTCGGCCGGCCACGTCGATCCGGCCACGAGGGTCGGGCGAGTGTCGCGGAGGCGCCGGAGCAATGGTCCTTCGCGATCCGTGCGCTGCGCTCGCACCCACACCTGGTCGTACCGCGTATCACCGGTGATCGAGATCGCCGGCGGCCGCACGCCGAGCTGCACGAGCCGGTCGGCATCGGCGTCGTCGATCGCACCCACGACCTCGAGCGCCGCGTAAGCATCGTGCAGCACCGCCGAGGCGGTCCGCGATCGACGTGACGATTCGCGGGAGAGCGTCGCACTCACCATCCCCAATCGCACGCCGCGCGCCCGTGCCTGCGCGGTGATCACCGGCCAGACGTCGAGCTTCGAGAAGACGAGTGCCGTCGGTCGCAGCGACTCGAGCGCGACGCGGCAATCTCCCGGCGTGTCGAACGGCAGGAAATCATGGAAGTCGACGTCGAGACCGCCCGCGAATGACGCCGCGCTCGGCGAGAAATGCGTGTAGGCGAGCTGCACGTCGGGACGCCGGGCGCGCATCAGCTCGAGCACCGGGCGCGCCTGCAGTCCCTCGCCCACCGACGGCGCGTGCATCCAGAGCAGCGGCCGCGACATGTCCCGCTCCGCCGCGCCCCACAGCCGATACCGGCTTCGAATGCCGCGTCGCGCGCGCAGCGATCGGAGCAGCTTCGACTCGCTGTTCGGTGCAACGGCCGCCGCGCCACGCGCCAGTTGCGCCAGCGCGTGGTAGCCGAGTTGCACCGGGAAGCGCATGGGAGGGTTGCCGCTCAGCGCGGCTGGTTCGGCGACTTGTTCGCCGCGAGCGCCGCATCGAGGGCGCCGCGCACGTCGGCATCGGAACCGTCGAGAACCTTGCTGCCGACGAAGAACGACGGCGTCGAATTCACGCCCGCCGATTTCGCGCGGTCGTAGTCGGCCTCGATCAGCGGCACCGTGAGATGCTGCTTCACGCAGGCGCGCCACGCGGTCATCTCGACGTGATTCTCGTTGGCGAGCGTGTCGAACATCGACGCCGGATCCTGCAGCTTTTCCCAAATGCGCTGCGTCGCGAACAGCGAATCGTGCATCGGCCAGAACCGATTCTGGACCGACGCGCACATCGCGGCTTCAGCGGCCGGCTTGGCGAACGGGTGGATGTTCAGCGGCATGTTCAGGAACGCGATGCGCACCTTTCCCGGGTTCACGTAGTCGCGCACGATCGACGCGAACGCCGCATCATGCCACTGCTTGCAGAACGGGCACTGGAAATCGCTCGCCTCGACCAGCCACACTTTCGCGGTGGAATCGCCAAGAATGCGTCCGCGATCGGCCAGGCGGCTGATGGTGTCGTTGGCGGACGGTTGTGCCACGGAGCCCGCGGCGCTCGGCTGATTGGGCGTGGGCGCCGTGGCCGCTCGAGTGCTTTCGTTTGCGCGCGGCGGAGCGTGCGAGCACGCAGCGACGCCGACGGCGGCCAGCAGGAGTCGAACCGTGGGAAGAGGCATGAACGAGGAGTGGAGAGAGCGAAGGGGGCTCCGTCTCGAATCTATGCACGGGCCGCGGCCAGGCCAAATGCCGGCGCGGCAGTGTTCACGTGCCTGCGATACGAGCTCATGGGGCATACGTCTTGCACCCCCTGCGCCTCGCGCGTCGTGTTCTGGGCGTCGCGCACCCGAACCATCACCGGTCCCCTCCGCGATCCTCCACGAATGAGCACCACGCTGGAGTGGTACAGAGAAGGCGGGCCGCTCATGCTGGTCATCCTCGCGACCGGCATTGCCGGCGTCGTGATCCTCCTCGAGCGCGGCTACGTGATCGTGTTCCGCGCCAAGAACAACGGCCGCGTGTTCATGGAGCGCATCATCCACCTCGTGCGCGGCGGCAAGATCGACGA
>DATJIZ010000106.1:0-19383 GCA_035492735.1 Gemmatimonadaceae bacterium
CAGGAACGGCGTGTATGCTCCGATGTCGATGCACGTCGTGCCGAGCCACACCAGGTGCGAGATGATGCGCGACAGCTCGCAGGCGATCACGCGCAGCACCTTGCATCGCTCGGTGATCTCGATCCCGAACAGCCGCTCGGCACCCAGCGCGAACGCGACGTTGTTTCCGGGCGAGTTCAGATAATCCTCGCGGTCGGTCCACGGGATGATCTGGTTGTACTGTCGGTACTCGCCGATCTTCTCGAAGCCACAGTGCAGGTAGCCGACGTGCGGAATGCACCGCACCACCGTCTCGCCATCCAGCTCGAGCACGAGCCGCAACACGCCGTGGGTGGCTGGATGCTGGGGTCCGATGTTGATCAGCATGTGTTCGCCGTCGAGGCCCGGCTCGATCGCCGGCGGCGATTCGACGGTGACTACGTTGCCGCTCTCGTCGACCGCGAGCGGAACACGCTGCGGCCGGCCCTGGGCATCGAGCCCGGTCGTCGACAGCTCGACTTCGACGGTGCGCTTGGTCGTGGCCATGGCTACTCGCCCGTCCTCTCGCCAGAACTCAAGCGGTGCTGCATCTCGGCGGGGAGATCCTCGTACGCCTCGGCGATCGTGAGCTCTTCCTTGGAGTAGCGCGCCTCGGGATTGGCGGCGAGAGCCTGGCGCAGCTGCTCGGAGCGGCTGAAGCGGCCGCGCAGCGGGAAGTCCCTGCGCAGTGGGAATCCCTCCTTGTACTGCTCCCACATCAGGATGCGTCGCAGATCGGGATGGCCCACGAAGCGGATGCCGAACATGTCGTAGCACTCGCGCTCCAGCCAATCCGCACCGCGATAGATGTCCCACACGCTGGGGACTTCGAGCGGCGTGCCCTTCTCCAGCAACACCTTGATCCTCAGAAATCGGCGGTATGGCAGCGACCGCAAGTGCCACACGACTTGGAGCGGCTCCTCGAGGTCGCGGTACTCGACCGCCGTGACGTCGGACAGATAGTCGTAGCGCTGGGCGGGATCGTCGTGCAGCCACTGGATCACATCGTGCGCCCGTCCTTGGTCGACGACGATCGTCGTCTCGCCCCACACGACGTCAACGCGGCGAATCGCGGCTCCGAACTGCTGCCGGAGCGCGTCGGCCGACGGATTCATCGCGCCGCCTTGCCGTGGAACATTGCGCGGACTTGCGGGAGCGGCTGCCTCGCTTCCGAGCGCGCCGCCCGCGATCACGGGCGTGAAGCTGGGGCCGTCGCTCACAGGCCGGATCGCGTTTGGTGCACCGAGTTGCCGAACGGCTCGGAGATCTCGTCGATCACCGACGGCGACACGTATAGCTGGCTCTCCGGATCGGGCTCCATCTCGTTTCGCAGCGACGGATCACTCGAGCGTTCGTTCGCGACCTTCTTCTGAAGCATCATGATGCCGTACAGCAGTCCTTCCGGCCGCGGCGGACAGCCGGGCACGTACACGTCGACGGGAATGATGCTGTCGATGCCCTGGACGACGGCGTAGTTGTCGAACATTCCGCCGGTCGACGCGCAGGCGCCCATCGAGATGCACCACTTGGGCTGGGGCATCTGCTGCCAGATGCGCCGCAGCACCGGGGCAAGCTTGAACGGCACGCGGCCGGCGCAGATCAGCAGATCCGCCTGGCGAGGCGAAAAGGCCTGACGCTCCATCCCGAAGCGGGCCAGGTCGTACTTGCTCGCGGCGACCGCCATGAACTCGATGGCGCAGCACGCCGTTCCGAATGGCATCGGCCAGAGCGAGTTCTTCCGGCCCCAGTTCACCAACTCGTCGAGCTTGGTCGTGATCCAGGGGACGTCGGTCGGCGTCTCGACGGTTCGCTGATCAGGACGAGGACTCAATCCCATTGCAAGGCTCCCTTCTTCCACACGTAGATGAACCCGACGAGCAGGATGACGATGAACACCACCATCTCCACCAGGCCGAACAGCGACATCTGACCCGCCGGACAGGCGTCATTCACCATCGGGACGCTGCACGACAACTGCCGGTAATACGCGCCCCACGGGATCATGAACACGGTCTCGATGTCGAAGATGATGAACAACACCGCGACCATGTAGAACTTCACGCTGAATCGCTCGTGGGCGTCGCCCAGCGGTGGCATGCCCGACTCGTACGGCGTTCCCTTGACCGCTGTGGGCCGCGGGCGAAGCGTGAGATGGGAGAGTCCCAGCATCACCACGGCGTTGATGATGACGAAACCGAGCAGAAGCAGGACCGGGAAGTAGGTGTGGAGCATGCGTCTCCCAACTTCGTGAAAACTTTCACTAAGTCCAGCCGCGGAAAGTTATCGGAGCCCGGAACACGGGTCAACGCCGCGCGATCGTCCGTAATCCTCCGCGATCGCGCACGACACGCTTGGCGCGCTCTCCGCGCGCGCGTAACTTCCGCGCCGTTCCCCGCCGTCTGCGCGACGCATGCGTTCCTTCGCGGCCCTCCTTCCCTCTTCCCCCTTCCCGATTCCCCCGCCATGACCATCATGTCCGACCGCTGGATCACGCGCATGGCCCACGAGCATCGAATGATCGAGCCATTCGAGGGCCGCCAGGTGCGCGCCGGCGTGATCTCGTACGGCGTCAGCTCGTACGGGTACGACATGCGCGTGGCCCGCGAGTTCCGGATCTTCACCAACGTCCTCAACTCGATCGTCGACCCCAAGGCCTTCGACCCCAAGTCGTTCGTGGAGTACGAGGGCGACGTCTGCATCGTGCCGCCGAACTCGTTCGCGCTGGCGCGCTCGGTCGAGTACTTCCGCATCCCTCGCAACATTCTCACGGTCACGGTCGGCAAATCGACCTACGCCCGGTGCGGCATCATCACCAACGTCACGCCGTTCGAGCCGGAATGGGAAGGATTCGTGACGTTAGAGATCTCGAACACGACGCCGCTGCCAGCTCGGATCTACGCCAACGAAGGCATCGCGCAGGTGCTCTTTTTCCGGGGCGAGGAAGAACCCGAGGTCTCGTACAAGGACAAAGGCGGCAAATACCAGAGCCAGGTCGGCGTCACACTCCCGCGGCTTTGAGGAGCGCGCACGGCACGAAATACGGGGCCCGTCGCCTCAGCCGAACACGCCGCCGAGATACCCCGCCACCAGCAGCACGATCACCAGCAGCACGATCCAGAAGAGCACGTTCCGGCCGCTGCTCGCCGGCACGGTCGCCGTCGGTGTGCCCGGCGGCGATTGCGCTTCGGGACGCGTTCCCCGGCCCTCGACGTACGTCGTCTTCTCGACGGCATCGGCGCCGCCCAGCGCGGCTTCGGTGTCGCGGTAGCGATCCTGCGGGTTCTGTCCGCCTTCGGCGCCCGGACGCGGATCGGTCATGTGAGCCTCGTGTTCGTCGCCGGGTGTCGGTTGCACACAGTGCGCCGCCGCGACGACCTGGAGCGCTAGGCAGGGACGCTCAGCCCGTTCCCCCGGCGACCTTCTCGTCGCGTGCATCGAGCGTTGCCGCGATGTAGTCCCGGTTCATTCGGGCGATCGTGTCGATGCTGATCCCCTTGGGACACGCTTCCTGGCACTCGCCAAACAGCGTGCAGTGACCGAAGCCCTCGGCGTCCATCTGCGCGACCATGCGCGCGGCTCGACGATACCGTTCGGGTTGGCCCTGCGGCAGCAGGCCCAGGTGCGAGATCTTCGCGGCGGTGAACAGCGATGCCGAACCGTTGGGGCACGCGGCCACGCACGCGCCGCAGCCGATGCACGCGGCGGCATCCATCGCGTCGTCGGCATTCTGCTTTGCGACGGGAATGTTGTTGGCGTCCTGGGCACTGCCCGTCGGCGCGGTGATGAAGCCGCCCGTGGCGATGATCCGGTCGAGCGCGCCGCGATTGACGACGAGATCCTTGATCACCGGAAACGCCCGGGCGCGCCACGGCTCGACGTAGATCGTCGCGCCGTCCGCGAAGCTCCGCATGTGGAGCTGGCAGGTCGCCGCGCCCGGCATCGGGCCATGCGCGACTCCGTCGATCATCATGCCGCACGATCCACAGATGCCTTCGCGACAGTCGTGGTCGAAGGCGATCGGTGCCTGTCCGCTTTCGACGAGGCCCTCGTTCACGACGTCGAGCATCTCCAGGAACGACATGTCCGGACTGATGTCGCGCGCCTCGTACCGCTCGAGCTTGCCCGCGGCTTCCGGCCCGGCCTGTCGCCACACGTGTAGGGTCAGGTTCACTTGTACGACCTCTGCGACGGCGCCACGTTCTCGAAGAGTAGCGGCTCCTTGTGGAGGACTGGCGGCTCGCCCTCGCCGCCATATTGCCACGCCGCCACGTAGGCGAACCGATCGTCGTGCCGCAGCGCTTCGCCGTCGGGCGTCTGGTGTTCGACGCGGAAGTGACCGCCGCACGATTCGTCGCGGTGCAACGCGTCGATGCACATGAGCTCCGCGAGCTCGAAGAAATCCGCGACCCGGCCGGCGTGCTCGAGCGACTGGTTCAGCTCCTGGCCGGTGCCCGGCACGCGAACGCGGCGCCAGAACTCGTCGCGAAGCCGCGGGATCAGCTCGAGCGCGTGCGTGAGCCCTTCGGCGCTCCGGGCCATGCCGCAGTACTCCCACATGATGCGTCCGAGCTCGCGATGAAACGACGTCACGGTTCGATCGCCGTTCACGGCGAGCAGCCGCTCGGTACGCTCGCGCACCGCGGCTTCCGTCGCGCGCACGTCGGGATGATCCGCCATCACCGGCTCCAGCCGGTTCGAGCCGAAATAGTCACCGATCGTCAGCGGGACGATGAAGTAGCCGTCGGACAACCCCTGCATGAGCGCGCTCGCGCCCAGTCGGTTCGCGCCGTGGTCGGAAAAGTTCGCTTCCCCGATCACGTGAAGGCCGGGGATCGTGCTCATGAGGTTGTAATCGACCCACAGCCCGCCCATGGTGTAGTGCGGCGCCGGGTAGATGCGCATCGGAACCTCGTACGGGTTCTCGTTCGTGATGCGCTGGTACATCTCGAACAGGTTGCCGTATCGCTCGGCGATCCTGGCCGCACCGAGGCGCTTGATCGCGTCGCTGAAGTCGAGGTACACGCCGCGGCCGCCCGGCCCGACGCCTCGGCCCTCGTCGCACACTTCCTTCGCGGCGCGCGACGCGATGTCGCGCGGTGAGAGATTTCCGAAGCTCGGGTATTTCCGCTCCAGATAGTAGTCGCGGTCCTGCTCGGGGATCGAACTCGGCGGCTTGTCGCAATCTTCGCGGCGCTTCGGCACCCAGACGCGGCCGTCGTTGCGCAACGACTCCGACATGAGGGTCAGCTTGGATTGGTGCTCGCCGCTCTGCGGGATGCACGTCGGATGAATCTGCGTGAAGCACGGGTTCGCGAACGCCGCGCCTCGGCGGTAGGCGCGCCAGATGGCCGTGCAGTTGGAGCCCTTCGCGTTGGTCGACAGGAAAAACACGTTGGCGTAGCCGCCGGTGCCAAGCACCACGGCGTCGCCGAGGTGTGTCTCGATCGCCCCACTGACCATGTCGCGCGTCACGATCCCGCGCGCGCGACCGTTCACCACGACGACGTCGAGCATCTCGGTTCGTGGGAACATCGTCACGCCGCCGCGCGAGACCTCCTTCTCGAGTGCCTGATACGCGCCGAGCAACAGCTGCTGCCCGGTTTGGCCGCGCGCGTAGAAGGTGCGAGATACCTGCGCGCCGCCGAACGACCGATTGGCCAGCAGGCCGCCGTACTCGCGCGCGAACGGGACGCCCTGGGCCACGCACTGGTCGATGATGTTGACGCTGACTTCGGCGAGGCGGTAGACGTTTGCCTCGCGCGAGCGGAAATCGCCGCCCTTGACCGTGTCGTAGAACAGCCGGTAGACGCTGTCGCCGTCGTTCTGATAGTTCTTGGCGGCGTTGATGCCACCTTGCGCGGCGATGCTGTGCGCCCGGCGCGGCGAATCCTGGAAGCAGAAGCACTTCACGTTGTAACCGAGCTCGCTCATGCTCGCGGCAGCCGATGCCCCGGCCAATCCCGAGCCCACGACGATCACGGTGTATTTCCGCTTGTTCGCCGGATTGACCAGTTTCATCTCGAAGCAGTGCTTTTCCCACTTCTTCTCGATCGGCCCCGAGGGAATCCTGGAACGCAGCTCCATGGCCCCGCCTAGCGAATGACGCCGGCGATCACGCCGACGGGAACGAGCGTGAAGCCGATCCACACGACGATCGCCACGCCGAGCGCGACGCGCCGGTGCAGCGGATGTGGTGACGGCCTGGCATAACCGAGCGTGCGCAGCGAGCTCCACGCGCCGTGGTAGAGATGCAGGCCGAGCGCGATCATCGCGATGATGTAGAACGCCGCTACCCACCAGACGTGAAAACTCGCGACGACGTTGCCGTAGACGTCGCGGTTGCCGTGGATGTCGACCATGCCGCGCGAGCGGCCGGGATCCACGGTCTCGGTGGTGAAGTGCAGGATGTGCACGACGATGAACACGAGGAGGAGCACGCCGCCCCAGCGCATCGTGCGCGCGGCGAGCGTCGACACCTGTGGTTCGCGCCGTCGATACGCGATCGGTCGCGCCGCGGCGGCGCGGCGGGTGAGTTGATAGGCCATCAGCACGTGCAGCACGACGGCGACGATGAGAATCGCGCGCAGCAGCCAGAGCAGCTCGTTGAGCGGTCCGTGAAGCAGCGCACCGTATGCGTTCAGCTTCGACTGGCCCACGAACGCCTGAAGATTGCCGATCATGTGCACGATCACGAACCCGATTCCGATCAGGCCCGTGACACCCATGATGACTTTCTTGCCGATCGTCGAGCGATAGAACGTCAGCAGAAACATTCCGACGTCACAACTTGACGGCCCGCATCGGCTCGCGAACCGCCTCGGCGCTCTTGTCCAGCGCCGTGCGCTCGTCCGCCGTGAGCTCGACCTCGATCACCTTCTCGAGACCGCGGCGTCCGATCTTGCACGGCACGCCGAGATAGAGGCCGCTCATGCCGTACTCGCCCTCGAGCCAGGCGGCGCACGGGAGGATCCGCCTTTGGTCGTTCACGATCGCCTCGGCCATCTGCACCGCGCCCGACGACGGCGCGTAGTACGCCGAGCCGGTCTTGAGGTACTTCACGATCTCGCCGCCGCCGTTCCGTGTGCGATCGACGATCGCGTCCAGCTTGGAGCGGTCGATCAGCTGCGTGACCGGAATGCCGCTCACCGTGGTGTACGAGATGAGTGGCACCATCGTGTCGCCGTGGCCGCCGAGCACCATCGCCTGGATGTCGCGCACCGAGACGTCGAGCGCTTCGGCGAGAAAGGATCGGTAGCGCGCCGTGTCGAGAATGCCGGCCATGCCGATCACGCGCTGCCGCGGGAATCCGGTGACTTGCTTGGCGACGTAGCACATCACGTCGAGCGGATTGGACACGACGATGACGATCGCGTTGGGCGACGACGCTTTCACCTGCTCCGACACTTGCTTCACGATGCCGGCGTTGGTGTTGAGCAGATCGTCGCGCGACATGCCGGGCTTGCGGGCGATTCCGGCAGTGATGATGACGATGTCCGAGCCGGCCGTTTCGTCGTAGCCGTTCGTGCCAACGATGCGCGAGTCGAATCCTTCGATCGGCGCCGATTCCCACTGGTCGAGCCCCTTGCCCTGCGGAATGCCTTCGACCACGTCGACCATCACCACCGTTCGCGCCAGCTCCTTTTCCGCGACACGCTGCGCGGTCGTCGCGCCGACGTTGCCGGCGCCGACGACCGTAATCTTGTTGACCATGTGTGGTTCGCTTGATGAGTAAGTACGAAGCGAAACCTAACCGGGCCCGACGAGGCGCGAAACGGACGCGCTCAGCCGCCGACCTGTGACAACGCGCGCAGACCGCCGACTTTCATCTGCAGCAGCTCGTGCTCCTTGGGCTTGTTGGCGAGCGCCTCGTGAAAGAGCGGCTCGAGCCGTTCGCCCGCGCGGAGCGGCGTGCGCAGATCGACCTCGTGGTTGCCGAAGAGACACGTGCGCAGTCGTCCGTCGGCCGTGAGTCGAACGCGATTGCACGATGCGCAGTAGGTGTGCGTCATCGGCGTGATCACACCGATCGTTCCCGATGCATTCGGCCACTGATAGTACGCCGCTGGTCCGTTGCCGCGCGGCGGGCCAGCGCTCGGCGTCAGCGGCGCGATGGCATTGAGTCGCGCCAGGATCTCGTCGCTCGGCACCACGTGCTCCCACGTCAGCGCGCGCAGGTCCCCGACCGGCATGAGCTCGATGAACCGCACGTGCCACGGATGGTCGATCGTGAGACGCGCGAGCGACTCGACCTCGTCATCGTTGATGCCGCGCATCACGACGGTGTTTACCTTGATCGGCGACAATCCGGCGTCCTGCGCGGCACGGGCCGCGCGCACCGGGTCGAAGCCCAGATCGCGCCGCGCGATGCCGGCGATGCGGTCGGCACGCAAGCTGTCGACGCTCATGTTGACTCGATCGAGGCCGCACTCACGCAGCAACCGCGCGAGCTCGGGGAGCCGCACCCCGTTCGTGGACAGCGCGATGTCCGTGATTTCGGGGATCGTGCGCAGCATCCGGATCAGCTCGTGGATCTGCGGCCGGATCGTCGGCTCGCCGCCGGTGATGCGGAGGCGCCGCAGGCCCAGCGGCGCGAGCTGGCGGACGACCTCGGTGATCTCCTCGTAGGAGAGAATCTCCGACTTCGGCAGCCACTGCATGCCCTGCTCCGGCATGCAGTACACGCAGCGGAAGTTGCAGCGGTCGGTGACCGAGATGCGGAGGTACTCGATCGTCCGCCCGAACTGATCGAGTGCGCGAACTGGCTCCGTGCCGGGCGGATGCGCGCTCATTTGCTCACCTCAGCCTGCTCGGCGTGATTCGCCTGCCGGGTGGGATCGACCCACTCGCGCGTACCGTCGACGTAGTGCTCGCGCTTCCAGATCGGCACGCGGCGCTTGAGCTGCTCGATCACGTAGCGACTCGCGGCGTAGGCCGCGCCGCGGTGCGGGTGCGCGGTGGCGATGACGACACTTGCGTCCCCCAGCTCGAGCGCGCCAAGCCGGTGCTCGACAACGACGTCCGAGCCGCCGAACTCCTCGCTCGCCTCGCGCGCGATCGCCGCGAGCTCGCGCTCCGCCATCCCGCGATAAGCCGTGTACTCCATCCCGGTCACCGCGCGGCCGTCGTTCACGTTCCGAACGGTCCCGATGAACAAGACGGACGCACCATTCGACGCGCTCGCAACTTCATTCGCGAGCGCCGTGACGTCGATCGGCCGGTCGACGAGTGCCGTGCGCATCAGCCGCCCGCAACCGGTGGAATGATCGCAACCTCGTCGCCCGCCGCGAGGACGTGCTCCGGCCGGGCATAACGTTCGTTCACCGCGAGCAGCGGCTTGCTCGGCAGTGCGTCGGCCGCGAGCGACCGTACCTGGTCGAGCGCATCGCCCGCCGTCGCGCCCGAGCTCAGCTCGAGCGGAATCGAGCTGGTACCGAGTGTGTCGGCGTACGAGGCGAAGAGTAAAACGGTGACTTGCATGATCGACGATGTCTTGGCGGATGCTATGTGTAGGATAGCGACGTGGGAAGAAGACGCGAGCGGCTCGATGCCGATGGCACCGAGCCGCTCGCATGTGGAACGAGGAAGTCGTTACGCCTCCGACACTTCCTCGAAATCATCCTCCATCTCGCTCACCTCGAGGCCGGCGACCATCGCACGAAGTTCCTTCGATGGCTTGAACACCGGAACCGGTCGCGCCGACACTTCGACCGGCGACCCCGTCCGCGGGTTTCTCGCCATCCGTGTCTTGCGATGGCGGATCTTGAACGTACCGAATCCGCGGACTTCGATGTTCTTCTGACCCTGCAGGGCTTCCTTGATCGACTCGAGGAATGCGTCCACCACGCGGGCGCAGTCTTTCTTCGAAATCATCGGCCCAGCGGTGCGGGAGATTTGGGCGGTGACTCTCTCGACCAGGTCGGCTTTGGTCATCGGGATGCCTCGTGTTCTGACGCCAGGGAGGGTGGCGACGGATGACCGAACTTAGCGCCGTTAACTCTTGTGTGTCAAGAGCTTGGCCCACTTCCCGAGGCGTGCGATCTAACCGTTTCCAGGAAATCGTCGAACAGCGGGCGGGCGTCGTGCGGACCCGGTGCGGCCTCAGGGTGATACTGGACGCCAAAGATGGGCTTGGCTCGGTGGCGCAGCCCCTCGACCGTTCCGTCGTTCAAGTTCACGTGCGTCACTTGGAGGTCCGGGGCCCCCGGGATCTCTGTTTCGGTCCCGGAGACGGCGAATCCGTGATTCTGCGACGTGATCAGCACGCGGTTCGTGTCGAGCTCCTTCACCGGATGATTTCCGCCGTGGTGCCCGTACGGCATTTTCACCGTTCGCGCGCCGTAGGTGAGCCCCAAAATCTGATGTCCCAGGCAGATGCCGAAGATTGGCACGCCGCGATCGGCGATCCGGCGAACGGTTGCCGGCGCGTAGCGCACGGCCGCGGGGTCGCCGGGCCCGTTCGACAGAAATACTCCGTTGGGCGACAACGCGAGCGCCTCGTCGGCCGGCGTCTCAGCCGGCACGACCGTCACCCGACAATCGTGCTCGGCGAAAAGCCGCAGGATGTTGCGCTTGATTCCGTAGTCGTACGCCACGATGTGAAAGCGTGCCTCGGGGCTGCCCCACGTGTAGCGTTCCGGAGTCGTCACCCGCGATGCCAAGTCGAGTCCTTCCATGGGCGGACACGCATCGAGTGCGACGAGCGCCTCGCGCGTCGGCTCGGTTCCGGGCGCCACGACACCGCGCATGACACCGAGAGTCCGCAGGTGCCGCGTAAGCCTCCGTGTGTCAACCTCTTCGAGCGCCGGGACTCCAGCGCTTTCGAGCCAGCCGAGCAGGCCGCCTTCCGCTCGCCAGTTGGAGTACGCGCGGGAGAGCTCGCGCACCACAACGCCGGCGATCTGCGGCGCGGCGGACTCCGGATCGGAGCCGTTGATGCCGTAGTTACCGATCATCGGCGCGGTCATCACCACGATCTGACCGCGGTATGACGGATCGGTGAAGACTTCCTGGTAGCCGCTCATGTTCGTGGTGAACACGACTTCGGCCACGGTCGGGTTGGCTGTTGCCGTGGCCAGCTCTCCACGAAAAAGGGTTCCGTCTTCGAGAAGAAGGAACCCGGGGCGAGATTCGCGAAGCGTCACGATGTCGTTACGGCTTCTTGTTCGCCGGAGGAGTCGCCGCGGGCGGCGGCTGCGTCGCGGGCTTTGGGGCCGCGGTATTCGGAGCTGTCGTCTTGGGAGCGGCGCCGGTCGGAGCAGCGTTCGTCGGAGCAGCGTTCGTGGGATTGGCCGGCGTGAGCGGAACAGGGTTCGCGCCGCCCGGCGTCGTCGCGGGCGCAGAGACCGGCGCGGGCTGCTGGAAGGTCTGGTCGAGCACCGACTTTGGCGCGCGGCTTCGCGTGGAAGCAAGCGCGAGCAGGAACGACAGCCCGAGGAACAGCCCGCCGCACCACCAGCTCGCCTTCGTGAGCAGGTTACCAGTCTGACGCGTGCCCAGGAACGAGCTCGCCGAACTGCTCACGCCGCCGAATGATGCCGCCATGCCCCCGCCTTGACCCGACTGCAACAGAATGGCCGCGACGAGCACGAGGCTGTCGATGATGAGCAGTACGAGGAGGATGGTGTACACCATTGAGGCGGGCTCGGGGTCACGATGTGTAAGCCTTAAATATCACGACACTTAGCGTGCGTCGTCAAGTGTCGCAGATCGCGATCCAGCCGTCCACGTCAAGGCTGGCGCCGCCAACGAGCAGCCCGTCGACGCCGGGCGCCGCCAGCAGCGCCGCCGCGTTCGATCGATTCACACTGCCACCGTAGAGAATCGAGATCTCGTCGGCTTCGTCGCCGATGCGCGAGCGAAGCGCATCGCGAATCTGGGCGTGAACGATCGCGGCATCCTCCGGCGTGGCGTTCCTGCCGGTCCCGATGGCCCACACCGGCTCGTAGGCAATCGCCATGTTTGCGATCGCCGCGGCATCGAGATCGGCGATGCCCGCGGTCAACTGGCGCAGCACGACGGTCGCGGTGTCACCTCGCTCGCGTTCCGAAAGAAGTTCGCCCACGCAGAGAATTGGCGTGAGTCCGTTGCGGCGGCAGGCCGCGACCTTTTTCGCCGCTTGCTCGTCGGTTTCGCCGAACACGTGCCGGCGCTCGGAGTGGCCCACGAGGACGTAGCGGCCTCCCGCGTCGCGCACCATCGGCGCGGAGGTTTCGCCCGTGAACGCGCCTTTGTCTTCGCTCCAGATGTTCTGCGCGCCAACGCCGATGTCGCCGCGCGTCCCTAGCGCGTGCACGACCGTCGTCAGCGACAGCGCCGGCGGAAAGAAGATGATCGTTCGATCAGTCCGCGGGCTCCAGCGCGCGGTGAATGCCGCCATGAACGCGCGCGCTTCGCTCGGCGCGTTGTTCATCTTCCAGTTCGCCGCGAATACGGGTCGCCGCATCAGGCAGCTTTGTCATCCAGCGCCGCGACGCCGGGAAGCGTCTTGCCCTCGAGAAACTCGAGCGACGCACCGCCGCCGGTGGAGACGTGGCTCATGTCGTTCTCGAGCCCGAGCTCCGCGACCGCGGCCGCCGAATCGCCGCCGCCCACGATCGTCGTGGCGCCGCGTCGCGTCGCCTCGGCCATGGCCGCGGCGACGGCGCGCGTGCCGGCGTCGAATGGCTTGGTCTCGAACACCCCCATTGGGCCGTTCCACAGCACCGTCTTGGCACTCTGAATCGCGTCGGCGAACTGGCGCGCCGACTTGGGGCCGATGTCGAGCATCGCTTCGTCGGCGGGAATCGCCGTGCGCTCGACCGAGTGGGCGCTCTGCGGCGCGTCCAGCGACGTGCTGACGACCGCGTCGTCGGGGAGCCGCAGCTTGTCACCACCTCTGGCCAAGAGGTCTTTCGCCATGGGCACGCGGTCGACTTCGACGAGCGACTTGCCAGTCTCCACCCCCATTGCCTCGAAGAACGTGCACGCCATCGCGCCGCCGATGAGCAAGCGGTCGACCTTGGGCAGCAGGTTCTCGATCACGTCGATCTTGCCGGAGATCTTCGCGCCCCCGAGCACGGCAACGAACGGGCGCTTCGGCGATTCGAGCGCGGAGCCGAGGTAGTCGAGCTCCTGCTGCATCAGCAGCCCGGCGACGGCGGGCTTGAGAAAATGCGCCACGCCTTCAGTCGATGCATGTGCGCGATGCGCCGACCCGAACGCGTCGTTCACGTAGAAGTCGCCGAGCTCGGCGAGCCCGCGCGCCAGGCGCTCGTCGTTCGATTCTTCCCCGCCGAGGAACCGCGTATTCTCGAGCAGCACTACCTGGCAGGACCGATCGTGGGACGCCTTGACCGCTTCGTCGGTGTCGGTGGACTCGATGAATTGCACGCGCACGCCCGGCATCAACTCGGCGAGACGCTGCGCGACCGGGCCGAGGGAGTACTTGGCCTCGGGCTTTCCCTTGGGCCGACCGAGGTGCGACAGCAGGATCACTCTGGCGCCGCGGTCGACCAGCGAGCGGATCGTCGGCAGCGCGGCGCGGATGCGCGTGTCGTCGGCGACGCGGCCATTCTCGAGCGGGACGTTGAAGTCCACGCGCACCAACGCGCGCTTGCCGCGCACCTCGTCGTCCGGGAGATCCCGGATGGTCTTTTTGTTCATGCGCGCGTCGGATCAGAGCCGCGCCGAGACATAGCGCAGCAGGTCGACGCAGCGGCACGAGTAGCCCCACTCATTGTCGTACCAGCCGGACACCTTGATCAGCGTTCCATCGACGACGTTCGTGCTCCTGGCGTCGAGGATGCACGAGTGCGGATTGCCGGTGAAGTCGACCGAGACGAGCTCCTCTTCGGTATACTGAAGGATGCCGCTCATCGGCCCGTCGGCTGCCGCCTTGAACGCGGCGTTCACCTGCTGCACCGTGACCGGCTTGTCGACGACGACCGCCAGATCAGTCAGCGAGACGTCGGGCGTCGGAACGCGAATGGCGATGCCGTCGATCTTGCCCTTGAGCTCGGGAATGACGAGCGACGTGGCCTTGGCGGCGCCGGTCGTGGTGGGAATGATCGACATGGCCGCGGCGCGCGCGCGGCGCAGGTCCTTGTGCGGCAGATCGAGGATATTCTGATCGTTCGTGTAACTGTGGATCGTCACCATCGAGCCGCGCACGAAGCCGAAGTTGTCGCGTACGACCTTCACCATGGGCACGAGGCAGTTGGTCGTGCACGATGCGTTCGAGACGATCGCGTGCTTCGAGGAATCGTACTTCCCCTCGTTCACGCCCATGACGATAGTGATGTCCTCGCCCTTGGCCGGCGCCGAGATGACGACTTTCTTGGCGCCGCTGTCGAGGTGCTTTCGCGCGCCGTCGGCGCTCGTGAACTTGCCCGTGGACTCGAGCACCACGTCCACGCCCAGATCGCCCCACTTGAGGTTGGACGGGTCCTTCTCGGCGAAGACCTTGATCTCTGCGCCGTCGACGACGATTGCACCGCTGCCGGCTTCCACGTCACCCTGGTAGGTGCGGTGTACGGAGTCGTACTTGAAGAGATGCGCGAGCGTCTTGGTGTCGGTGAGGTCGTTCACGGCGACGATCTCGATGTCCGCGACTCCCTGCTGCCGCGCGGCACGCAGCACCTGACGTCCGATCCGGCCAAATCCATTGATTCCGACGCGAGTGGCCATCCGTTCTTTCTCCTGAGGTTACCAGCGGTCGCCTAGCGCGGGCGCCCGGCCGAAGGTCACGAAACTCACAACGCGTGCACCGCCATCGCAGAGCGCGGCAGCGCACGCGTTCAAGGTGGCGGCAGTCGTCACGACGTCGTCCACGACGACGACGTGCGCTCCGCGAAGCACGTTCCGAGCCGACGACGCGGCGCGAAACGCGCCTGAAACGTTGCGAAGTCGGTCCCCGGGTGTCAACCGCGTCTGCGTTTCGGTGTGCCGTGTGCGCGCGAGTACGTCCGACCACACCGGTAGCTGCCACGCCGCGGCGAGCGGCCGTGCGAGCTGCTCGCTCTGGTTGTAGCCGCGCTGACGTTCGCGCTTGCGAGACAGTGGAACGGGTACGATGGCGCAGCGCTCTTCCACGACATCGAGCGGCCAATCGAGCCGAGCCATGCGCCGCGACATCTCGTCCGCGACGCGATGCCAACCGTGGTACTTGAGTGCGTGCACGATGCCCAACCCGATCTCGCCCGCCGCCCATGCGACGCTTCGCGCGGCGCGCACGTATGGCGGCAGCAGCTCGCACCAGCGGCACTTCTCCGCGTACGTTGGATGTCCGCAGCGGTCGCACTGCGGCGATGCCATCATCGGCAAGCGAGCCCAGCACCGGCCGCACACCAATCCCGTGTCGCCGCGATCGAGCAACCGCTCGCAGACGCTGCAGGCGCGTGGCAACACGAGATCGAGCAATGCGCGCCAGGCATCGCCCGCCGCGCGGCAGCCGTCGAGGCGCCCGATCAGCCGCGGCGGACGGCCTCCCACATTCGCGCTCGATCCGGCGTCACGCCGAACCATTTCTCGAACGCGAGCGCTGCCTGCTCGACGAGCATGGCGATGCCGTCGCCGGACCGGTTGCCACGCTCGCGCATCGCGCGAACGAAGCGTGTTTCACCCGGGCGGTACACGAGATCGATGACGACCGCGTCGCGGCGAACCAGCGACGGGTCGATCGGCATCGTGCCGTCCTTGAGACCGACGGAGGTTGCATTGACGACAAGGTCGGCGCCCGCAATGACGCCCGCGTCATCGACCGGTTGCGCGACGGCGCCAAATCGCGCGCACAGGGTGCGTGCTCGCTCGGGCGTCCGGTTATAGACGTGCGCGGTGCAGCCGGGCCACGATTCGACGGCGGTCAGCACCGCGGCCGCCGCGCCGCCGGCGCCAAGCAAGCCGACCGCCAAATCGCGCGGGTGTTCGACCTCGAGCAGGTCGCACGCGGCCCGTTCGAAGCCGCCGACATCGGTGTTGTCCCCGACGAGGCGGCGGTCGTCGTCGATCCACCACGTGTTCACGGCGCCGACGCGCCGGGCGAGTGGCGACAGCGCATCGCAGCGCGCGAGCATCCGTTCCTTGAACGGGATCGTCACGTTGCCGCACGCCCGTTCACGCTTCAACGCGTCGACGACTTCGTCGAATCGCGGCGGATCGACGTCGATCGCCTCGTAGCGAGCGGTGGCATCGATCGCCGCGAGCGCGGCGTTCTGGATGCGCGGCGACAGCGAATGTGCGACCGGATGCCCGAGCAACACCACCCGCTCGGGGGTATGCATCACTCCATGCCGGTGCCGCGCTCGGCCATGATGCGGTCGAGCACGCGGCGAATCTCTTCCTCCAACTCGTCGGCTGTCGCGCGATAGACGTCCAGCTCCGCCCCGATCGGGTCGCTGATCGGCCGCGACGAGGTGCCGTGCGATGCGTAGTCGGCAAGCAGATAGGCGCGGCCGGCGCCGCCGAGCGCTTCGATGCGCTCGAGATGGTGCGGGCCCATCGCGAGAATCAGATCGGTGTCGCGGACCATGTCGCGCGACAGTGTCTGCGCACGGTGGCCGCCAAGATCGAAGTTGCGCTCCATGCCCACGAGCAGCGCGCCGTCACTCGCCGGCGCGCCCTCGTGCGCGCTCGTCCCGGCGCTGGCGATGTCGAGGTCGTGGAGTCCGCGCTCGATTGCGATCTTGTGCGCGATGGCCTCGGCCATCGGGCTGCGACAGGTGTTACCCGTGCACACGAACAGGATTTTCATGTGATCACGCGTCTCCGATCAGATTGGGAACGCTCTCGCGAAGTGTGCTCGCCGGGATCGCGCCGGGACGAATCACTCGCGGTCGCCGACCGGTGCAGTCGAGCACCGTCGACGGCTTGGACGGAGTGAGGCGACCACCATCGAGCACACGCAGCTCCCCGCGCGCCACAGCATCCGGCCACTGAGAAAGAATCTCGGCGGCGCTCATCGCCGACGGAACCCCCGGCCGGTTTGCGCTGGTCGACGTAATGGCGTCGCCATGGGCGCGGATCAGGTGCGCGATCGCCGCATGACTCGTCCAGCGGACCGCCACGCCGCCCTCCGGGCCGCGCAGCCGCTCGGGCACGCGCCGCTCGCCGCCGGAGAGCACCAGCGTCAGCGGACCTGGCCAATGGCGCGCCACCAGATTGGCGGCGTAGCTCGGAAGCCGGAGATCGAGACGGTCGATCATGTCCGGGCCGGCGATGAGCAGCAGGAAGGGCTTGCCGAGGGGCCGCTGCTTGAGACGGACCAGCGCGTCGACCGACTCGCGGTCGATGGCGCCCCCGAAACCGTACACGGTTTCCGTGGGATACGCGAGGACACGTCGCGCTGCGATGTGCGCCAGCGCCGGCCGTATGGCGGCCTCGATCTCCTCCGCCGACCAGAACGGAATCGAGAGGGCGTCGATCCTCATTCGCGAAGGAGGAACAACGCTTCCGCCCGGGCGAAATCGGATTCGTCCGTGATCTTCATCGCGCGCTCGCTTCCCCGCACCACCGCCACCGGAATGTCGAGGCGCTCGCAGAGCGCGGCATCGTCCGTCGCCGACACGTGGTTCTTCCGGGCATCGTGGTGTGCCCGCACGATCACGTCGCGCGGGAAGCCCTGCGGCGTCTGCGCGCGCCAGAGGCCGGCCCGATCGACCGTGCGCGCGATTCGGCCCGACGCGTCGACTTCCTTGAGCGTGTCGACGACCGGCAGCGCGGCGATCGCGCACGTGCCGGACCGCACCGCGGCGACGACCCGGTCGATGGTCGCATCGTCGACGAGTGGGCGGGCGGCATCGTGGATCAGCACGACGGCCGCCTCGTCCGGAAGATCGTCGAGGCCGTTCGCCACCGACTCCATCCGCGTGCGTCCGCCCACGGACAGCATCAGGCGGTCGACGTCGCACTGGAAGATCCAGGGCGGCGGGTCGGCGACGTACGCGCGCGGCAGCACGACGACCACCGCGACGACGTCGGTCCGCGCCATGAACGTCTGCAGACTATGGAGCAGCGTCGGCTTGCCGGCGACCCAGCGGAACTGTTTGAGCTCCGTTCCACCGGTTCGCGAGCTCTCGCCGCCGGCAACGATCACAACGCCGACGTCGCGCGGGGCGGTCATGTGAAGAGGCGACGTAAGAGATCTTGAATGGTACGGACGCCGACGACCTCGATGTCGCGCGACAGCCGCTTGGGTATCCCGCGCTCGGCGACGTACACGCGTGACAAGCCCATGTTCGCCGCTTCGGAGGCCCGCCGCTCGACCTGCGACACGGTGCGGACCTCACCGCCCAATCCGACTTCTCCAATGAACGCGGCATCGGCCGGCAGTGCGCGATCGTACACGCTCGAGGCGAGGGCCGCGGCGACGGCGAGATCGCCGCCCGGTTCCTGCAGGCGCATGCCGCCGACGACGTTCAGGAACACGTCGAGCTGCGCGAACGAAAGCCCGGCGCGCTTGTCGAGCACCGCGAGGAGCAGCGCGAGGCGGCGGCCGTCGAACCCCGTCGCCACACGCTGCGGCGTTCCGAAACCGGCTTTGGCAGCGAGTGCCTGGATCTCGACGAGCACCGGCCGCGTGCCTTCCATCAAGGCGGTCACGGCGCTCCCCGATGCATGACTGGCCCGGTCGCTCATGAACAGCTCGGACGGATTGGCGACCGGCTCGAGTCCCTGCTCCGTCATGCGGAACACGCCGATCTCGTCGACGCTGCCGAACCGATTCTTCGTCGCGCCGAGCACGCGATGGTCGAGCGTGCTCTCGCCCTCGAAGTACAGCACCGTGTCGACGATGTGCTCGAGCGTCTTTGGTCCGGCGATGCCGCCGCCCTTGGTGACGTGACCGACGACGAACACGGTCGTGCCGCTTTCCTTGGCGTAGCGCATCAGGCGGGCGGCGCACTCGCGCACCTGCCCCACGTTGCCCGGCGCGCCCTCGAGATCGGCCGTGAACGCCGTCTGGATCGAGTCGACGATCAGCACGGCCGGCGCGGCGGCGGCCGAGGTCGCGAGCACCGTCTCGAGATTGGTCTCGCTCAACAGCGACACGTCGGCGGCCCCGCCGTCCAGGCGATCGGCGCGTAGCTTGACCTGGAGCGGCGATTCTTCGCCCGAGGCGTAGAGCGTGGATTGACCGGCTGCTTCGAGTCGCGCCGCGACTTGGAGCAGCAGGGTCGATTTCCCGATGCCCGGCTCGCCGCCGATCAATATCATCGAGCCGGGCACGATCCCACCGCCGAGCACGAAGTCGAACTCATCGAGCCCAGTCTTCCAGCGCTTGGCGCTCGAGCCCTTGATCTCCCGGAGGCGCGTCGTCGCGGCGAGGCTGCCACCCTCGGCGAGCGAGCGTGCGCCGCCGATGCGTCGCGACGATCCCGTAGCGGCCGCCACCTT
>DATJIZ010000107.1:0-4690 GCA_035492735.1 Gemmatimonadaceae bacterium
GCCGATGTCGGCCGCCGATCTCGCGCTCGGACTCCGCATTCTCGCCGACCTGCTCGATTCGGGCCTCCCCATCTCGCGCGCGCTGCACGCATTCGAGGAGCTCGCGCCGCGCGGCTGGCGGCCGGCGCTTCCGCACATTCGTCAGGACGTTCGTGAAGGCAGGACGCTTGCGGCGGCGCTCGCGTCCGCGCCGGTGGCGATTCCGGGACTCGTACTCGGCATCGCACAAGCAGGTGAAGCGGGTGCCGGTATCGGCGCCGCCATTCGACGAGCGGCGGAGCTCATGGAATCGGCCGCCGAGATGCGCGCGTCGATCCGATCGGCGATGGCGTACCCGATCGTAGTCGCCGCGGCAGGCATGCTCTCCGTGGGCGTGCTGATCACGATCGTGCTGCCGCGATTCGCGCGAATTCTCTCCGACCTTGGGCAGTCGCTTCCAACGTCGACGCGGATCGTCATGAGCGCCGCCGCCGTCGCGCGCGCGAGTCTCCTTCCCGCCGCGGTGGGCATGGTGCTCGCCCTCGCCGCCTGGCGCGCGTGGACGCGCACCGACGCCGGCAAGCGGCGCTGGCACAGGCTGCTGTTGTCGATACCGCTGCTCGGCAGGGTCAGACGTGGCTCGGCCGCGGCGCGCTTGGCTCACTCGCTCGCCGCCCTCCTCGAGAGCGGCGTCACGATGTCCGTCGCGCTCGTCCATGCCGGTCGCGCGACTGCCGACGCGGAGCTCGAGGCGCGTATCGCCGCAGCGCGCGCCAGGGTGGGTGAAGGCGAGCCGCTCTCGCGCGCGCTCGAGATGACCAACGCATCGACGCCCACCGTGGTCCGCCTCGCCCGGGCCGGCGAACAGTCGGGTCGGCTCGCCACGATGCTGGGCCATGCGGCGCGAATCGAACAGCAACGCGCCGATCGTATCGTGCGCACGGCGGTGCGAATGCTGGAGCCTGCGCTCCTGCTCGCCTTCGCCTCGGTCGTCGCGCTCATCGCGGCGGCGCTTCTTCAGGCGATCTACGGCGTGCGGCCGGCGGCATGATGCGGAACGGTCGAACGGAGCCGCGCGGCGCTACGCTGATCGAGCTGATCGTGACTGTGGCGATCATCGGCGTTACGGCGTCCGTCGCGGCATTGGCCGTCCATCCGGCGGCTTCGCCCGATCCGGCGGACCCCGCGACCATCATCGCCGATACACTCGAACGCGTGCTCGCCACCGGCACACCGGTGACCCTGACCTTTAGCGTGAACGCGCGACCCGTGCTCGCCACGGTGAACCCGGACGGAACGATCGTCGCCGACAGTGCGCTCGTCATCGAGCGGCTCTCCGGGAGAATGATCAGGTGAGCCGGCACCGTTCACGCGCTCATCGAGTCCGGCTGCGCACCGGCACGTCGCTCCTCGAAGTGATGGTCTCGCTCGTGCTGCTGGGAACGAGCGGCACGGGGCTCATCGTCCTCATGGGACAATCGGTGCACGGACTTCGTCAGGTGCACCGCGCCGAGCGCGACGTACAGGGCGCGTCGGACGAGCTCGGACGGTTCGTTGTTTACGATCGCGCGCAGATGCTTGCATCGGTCGGGCGGTCGACGTCACACGGCTGGCTCGTGACGGTCGCCCAGCGCGCAGCCGACCTATTCGACGTGGTCATCGCCGACACGATCACGAATGTTCCGATCTTGCGCACCACCTTGTACCGTCCGGACACGATCGATGTCGGCCCGCCTTGAGCGCCGCGGCCTGACGCTGCTCGAGCTGCTCGTTGCCCTGGCCATCGCCGGCGCAGCAATGCTCGGTGGAATCATGCTCCTGGACCAGATCCGCGACAGCGATCGGCGCATCGACGTCGAGAGCAGGAGGAACGCGCTCGAGATGAATGGCGAGCGGCTCCTGCGCCGGCTGCTCATGGATGCCCGGCAGACGAGCGATACGGCGGGTCGCTTTCGCGGCGACGAGCGCAACGCGAGCTACCTGACGATGTGCGATACTCCCGGCGGCTGGTCGGAGCAGTGCCGTGTGCTCCTGTCGATCACGTCCAGCGGCGATTCCAGCACCGTCGTTGCGGAGACGGCGACCGGCGCGCGCTTCAACGTTCGACGAACCGCCGGACAGGCCGCGTTCCGCTACCTGGATCGCAAACAATCGCCGGATTCCGCCTGGCTGCATCAGTGGATGATGAGCATTGCGCTTCCTGCAGCGCTTGCGCTGGTCACGCCGTCCGACACAACGGTGTTTCCGCTGGGCTCGATCCGTGATTGAGCGTGGTGCGCGGCGGGCGACCCGCGGCTTCGTCATGCTCGCCATCCTCTGGATCATGGCTGTTGCTGCCGTCGTGGCGATGAGCGCCGCGTTGACCGCGCGGCACGAGGTGGTCGAGGGAGCGGCGCGAGTCTGGTTGGAGCGCGCTCGTTGGGAGGCGCTTGGCTGTGAGCGCCGCACCGTCGCGGCGATCGACGCGATTCTCCGCGACGCACCAACCGCGACGGATGTCGCCGCCGCTTGGCGAACACTCCCTCGCCATCTGGCCGCTGCCTCCTCGATCGCGGACTGCGGTGTGCAGCTCGAGGCCGCCGGCACGCGTCTCGACGTGAACGGCGCGACGCAGGAAATGCTCGCGAATCTGTTCGCCGCGCTCGGCCTCGAGATCGAGTCGCCCGCGCTCGTCGGCGCGCTCGAGGATTGGATCGATCCTGACGATGATCCTCGGGCAAACGGCGCCGAGCGCGAGTGGTACGAGCTCGCCGGGAGATTCGCGCCGCGCAACGATTCACTGGCAGACCTGCGCGAGCTGGCGCGCGTGCGCGGCTTCGAGGGGCCGGGTCGATTTGACAGTGTGCTCACCATCGAGCCGGGCCGCGTCTCACTCGCCACGGCCTCGGTGCCGGTGCTGATGGCCGTCCCTGGCATCACCCGCGAAACCGCGGAGCAGATCGTGGCACTCCAGCAGGCTGGAACGCCCTTGAGCAGTCTGCTCGAGATCGCTCCCGTCGTCTCGTCGAGATCGGCGAGCGTCCTCGAGGCGCGGTACGTCGACGCCGCGCGCCTGACCACGCCCGACCCGGACGCCTGGCTCGTGCGCGTGCGCGCGGCGCGCGGGGTTCCCTCCGTCGCCGTGCAACTCGAGTGGCGCGTGATCCGAACCGGCCGGCGGTGCGCCGTTGCCCGGACGCGGAGCCGCGCATGAGCAAGCACATATCCATTGCCGTCGGGGCGACCGAGCTTCGCGGACTGTGGCTTCAGTCCGGCACGCTGCGCTGGCACGCGCGATCGACGCTTCCGGATGCGCGCGGCCTCGAGGATTCGCTCCGAGCGCTCTTGGCCTCCTCGCCGCGCGTGCTCCGAGGTGCTCGCGTGACGCTCGTGCTCTCGCCGCGCTGGGTCCAGACCAAGCAACTACACGGCCTGCCTGCGATGCAGTCGGCACGGCTCACCGCGCAGCTGCTTCAGGAAAACGAACAGGCATTCTTTCTATGGAGCGGCTGTCCGAGCACCGTCGTTGTGGAGCAAACGCACGACGGCTGCGCGTGGGGTGCGGCGCTCGACACCGAGTTTCTGGGCGCGCTGGTCCGCGCGGTTCGATCGGCGCGGCTGCGCATCGTGGAGATCGTGCCGTCGGTTGCGGCGATCGCCGCGGCGTTCCCGGCTCAAGCCATCGGCTGGTCCGACGGTGCGCAGAGCTACGAGATCCAGGGCTCCCGCGCTGGCATCGCCGAGCTCCGGCGCGTGCTCGGCGGTCGGCCACCGCAGACTGCGGCGATCCCCGACGTTCTCAGTCCCATCGGTGGTGATGCGCCGTCGTTCCTGCCAGCCTATGCTGCCGCCGTCGCCGGCCATCGGCTTCCACTTGCCTGGCGACCGCGCGCCGATCCTGCCCGCCTGCTTCGACGAAGGCGCTTTGCTCAGGCACTCGCGTGCGTCGCCCTCGTCGGAGCCGGCACCGCAGCGGCAGTCGCGCCTGCGGTCCGCGCCACGACATCGAGACGCGACGCGGATCGCGAGCTGCGACGCCTTCGAATGGTTCAACAGGACCTCGCAGCGACGCAGTCGGAGCTTCGGCGGGTGAGCGAGGTACTCGACCGCGTCGCCCGTTTCGTGGTCGATCGCGGGCGAATCACGCGAACGGTCGGCGCGTTGAGCGAAGCGATGCCCGAGTCGACCGCGATTCTCGACCTTCGGCTCGACTCGGTCGAAGGGAGTTTCTCCGCGTACGCGCCGAGTGTCACCGACGTCCTGCCGGCGCTCGCCGACGTCGGTGACATCGCCGAACCGCGCATCGCCGGGTCGGTCACCCGCGAGACGGTCGCGGGCGTACGCCTCGAGCGAGCCGCGTTTCGCTTTCGCCGAGCGCACGCGCGTCGGGAGCGCGGGCGATAATGGGCACGCCGCAGCTGGGTGCGCGCGATCGCCGCGTGCTTTCGGTCGGCGCGCTCACCATATCGCTGCTCGTCGGACTGTCCCGCGGCTTGCCGGCCCTCCGCGCGTGGGAGCGAGCCCAAATGACGGAAGCACGCACGGCCGCACTCCAGCTCGCCGAACTGCGAAACGGCGTCGCGTCCCTGCCATTGATGCGCGAGAGCCTGGTCGTTCGCCGCGCGCGGCTTGCGGCGATCGATTCGCTGCTGCCGTCGGGGGCGTCCCCGTCAGGCGTGGCGGCAGCAATCGCCTCCATCCTCGAGCAGTCGGCTGACGACAACGCCGTCAA
>DATJIZ010000108.1:0-5767 GCA_035492735.1 Gemmatimonadaceae bacterium
CCCCTCGGCAAACTGTTCGAGACGCGTGGCGAGACACTGACCGTCGTCGGCGTCGTTGGCGACGTGCGCGTGCGGGGCCTGGAACGCGTCGCCGAGCCGCAGATGTATCGGCCGATCTACCAGTCGACCGACGCGCTCGGCGGGCTGTACGTGCCCAAGGACCTGGTCATTCGGTCCGCGGGAGACGCACTGACGCTGGTACCGGCGATTCGCCGGATCGTGCGCGACGTGGACGCGCAGCAGCCCCTCTCCGACGTGCGCATGCTGGCCGACGTCGTCGCCGATCAAACGATGACGCGCCGCACGCAGATTCGCGTGCTCGGCGCTCTCGCGGCGCTCGCGCTCCTCCTCGCGGGCATCGGCATTCACGGCCTCCTGGCGTTCACGGTCGCGCAACGCGACCGCGAGATCGGTGTGCGGCTCGCCCTCGGGGCATCACCGTCGCTGGTTGGACGCATGCTCGCCGCGGAAGCGGTGCGCATGGCGCTGCTCGGCGTCGTGCCCGGCGTGCTGATCGCATACGCCGCCGCGCGCGCGATGAGCAGCATGTTGTTCGGCGTGCCACCGACCGACCCGGTGACCTTTGCCACCGCGGCCGGTGTGTGCTTCGCGACGGTGGCCGTTGGTTGCGCGCGGCCTGCGTGGCGAGCCGCGCACATCGATCCGATCACCGCGCTCAAGGCCGAATAAACCGGCCTGCGCGATCACCGTCGGCTCTGCCCGCGACCACTTTCGATATCAGGCGGGTTGAAAGCGAGTTGATTCAGCGCTTTTCAAACTCGTAATTCAGCGCGAACGGATGCTCCATGCCGTGACCGACCGCGGAGCTCCCATCGCCCGCGAGGCCGACCAGATCTCCCGTCGCCGATCCAGGAATCACGAAATACGATTCTTTCGCCTGGCCGCCCTCGAAGACGCCGCTGCGCTGGAGCACGAAGGTGCCGCGCTTGTCACCGAGTCGGCCGGTGAACCGCTCGAGCCCGACGAACGTCGCCGAGCCGTCGGCTCGATACATCATCAGATACTCGACGCGGCCTTCGCCGTCCAGATCACCGGTGAGTGCCTTGCACACGCTCGCGCGAGTGAGCTTGGGAACGCCGGTGCCGTCGTCATAGGGTTTTTCATCCCAGCTCTTGATCGCAAAGCGAGCATTCGCGGTCGTCTTCATGTGCGTGTTCCGGATTGGGTGTCGAACAACTTGATCAGCTCTTCGTTTCCCTGGCAAACCCGTCGCGCAACGCGTCGATCATCCACGCGTTCGCGACCAGAGTGACCAGAGTGACCAGAGTGACCCGCCGATAGCCAACTCGTCTGTTTCACGAGTCGGCACGCAGGGTCCATCGACATGCCCAGATTTGGAAATCAGCCCGGGAGCCAAAGCTTCGTTGGCTTGGCTCGCGGCGTCTTTCGAACCGCCGCGGGCGCGCTCCTGGCGCTAGCGCTCACGGTGGGCGTGCTCGACTGGCTGGCTCGCCGGTTCGACAGTCAGTTGCGTCACAGTAGTCAGGTGATGCGCCTGGCGCAGGGGGCCTACGAGCTGGCGCTCGATCGCGAAACTGCCATTCGCGGCTATCTCCTCACGCGCGACTCCTCATCGCTTACCCCCGAGCTCTATGCGCGGGAACCGTTGTCGATCGCTCTCGACTCGCTGTCAGGGTTGACGGCGAATGATCCGGCACAGGCGGAGCGCACCGGAACGGTCCGCGCGGCGGTCGATCGATGGGCGAACGTCTTCGCGGTCGCCGCGCTGCGCGATCCGGATGCCGCTCTCGGTCCACATGGGGATGAGGCGGAGCTGGTCGGCAAGACGCTCTTCGATGCCGTACGATGGTCGTTCGTGAGGCTCATTCAGGCCGAAGAGACAGCCTATAACGCGCAGCGGCGGCGGCAGGATTTGATGCGCGTGTTCGCCGACGTCGCGATCGTGCTCGAGCTGGCGGTGCTGCTCGCGGTGCTGGTACGCGTGCGCCGCCGCATCGTCGCCCAGGCGAATGCGCTCGCCGATCAAGAAGCGCGCACACGGGCGGTCATCGAGCACGCGCCCGACGTCGTCCTGCTGGTCGATGCCGAGGGAACGGTACGCTATCACAGCCCGTCCGCCGAGGAGCTGATGGGGCGCGCGCCCGACGAGATTGGCGGAACGACACTGATGGAAGGCGTGCACGACGGAGACCGCGAGGCGCTCGAGCGGGCCTTCGCGGAGATGGCGGCCGACCGCGGCGCGCCACGCTCGTTCGTCTGCCGTGTGCGGCACTCCGAGGGGTCGTGGCGGATCGTCGAGGCGCGCGGGACGAACCTGCTACACGATCCGGCGGTGCAGGCCATCGTGATCAACGCGCGCGACGTCAGCGACCGGGTGCGCGCCGAGGAAAAGGCGCGCGAGGCGGAGCTGGAGGTGCTGGAGCGGCTCGCCGCGGCCGGTGAAGCGCGCGATGACGACACGGGGCAGCACACCCGGCGCGTGGGTGAGTTGGCGGCGCGCATCGGCCAGGCGTTGGGACTGCCGTTCGACGAGGTCGATCTGATCCGCCTGGCGGCGCCGCTCCACGACGTGGGGAAGATCGGCATCCCCGACGCGATTCTCCGCAAGCCGGGGCGACTCACGCCCGACGAATTCGCGATCATGCAGACGCACACGCTGATCGGCGCCAGCATGCTGGCCGAGGGAGCGACGCGACACATGTGGATGGCAGAGTCGATCGCGCGCAGCCACCACGAATGGTGGGACGGAACGGGTTACCCCGAGGGGCTTGCAGGCGAGGCGATTCCCCTCGCGGCGCGCATCGTCGCCGTCGCCGATGTGTACGATGCGCTCACGCACGCTCGCCCGTATCGTGGCGCCTGGAAGCGCGACCGGGTGATTCGCGAGCTCCGCCGCAAGACGGGTACGCACTTCGACCCGCAGGTGGTGCAGGCGTTTCTCGAGGACGTGCTGTCCGACGGTAATCTCAAGATCGTGGTCGGTAGCGCAGCCTGAGGCGCGTGCCGCGCGTCGCGACTACGGCGCAAATAGGTCCGCCAATATGACCACGAGCGCCTCCGCCGCCCCGCGCGGCGCCCAGGCCAAGGTGTCGCTCGACGTCTCCTCTCGGCCGTCCGGATGCGCGACCGTGATGACACACCGCTGGGGATCGACGATCCAATAATCGTCGACACCAGCCTCGGCATACAGCTCGCGCTTGTCCCGATGATCGCGACGGCGCGTCGAGTCGGACAACGCCTCGACCACGAGATTCGGCACGGGAGCTTGGTCCCAGTCGACGTGCAAGTCGCGCGGCCGTTGACGAACCATGAGATCCGGTTCCACCTCGGAACCGCCAACGCGCAGCACCGATCGAGGATGGTAGACGAAACCCAACCCATGCGCGGCAACGAACGGCTCCAGGAGCCGTGAGAGACGCGCGAGGACGGTCTCGTGCTCGACGTTCGGCGGCGGCGTCACGAACAACTGGCCCCGTACGAGCTCGTACTTGTTGCCGTCGTCCGGCAGGCTGTGGAGCTCCTCGAGCGTCCAGCGCTTGATCTTGGTCGCCATATGCATGGCCCATCCTTCCTCGGCAAGAGTACGGTCGGCGGCATGTGCCGAAGATGTCACGCCGTCGCGAGCGAGCGTCATCGTACGACCGCATGTTGCACCATCACGACGCCGGCGCTCTCGCACGCCGAGCATACGCTCGGCTGCGGGGCCGAGTCAACGGTCGCGACATCCCGAGCGGTCCGGGCAGCAGTTCTGCTTCGTGAAGTCCCGACGCGATGCCACCGCTTCTCCTACGGACAGCCGCTCAGTCCCATCACACTTTGTTTATTGGGCGCGAATCAGGGCGGCTTGGGCGTATACGTGCGACAGGAGAGCGACATGACATCCATCGGGATTCGGCCGGGGCCACACACCGCGTGGACACCAACCGTCCGCGGCGCAATTCAGGAGACGCTCTTCGTCGCCGGGCTCCTCTCGTCGATCATCTACGTTGGCTTCGACCTGGTTTCCGCTGCGCGTTATCCCGGCTACAGTCTCGTGAACCAGGCGATCAGCGAGCTGTCGGCGATCGGTGCGCCCACCGCGGCGTTCTGGGTGTGGCTCGGCCCGGTGTACGGCGTACTGTTCGCGGCATTCACGATTGGCGTGTTGCGGGCCGGTCGAGGGAACCAGGCGTTGCGCCGCACGGGCTGGATCATGCTGGCATTCGTCGGCTGGGGCCTGCTGTGGCCCTTCTTCCCCATGCATCAGCGCGGCACCGAAACCACGACGACCGACCTCGGCCACCTCGTGCTCGGCGGCGGATCCAGCCTGCTCATCCTCGGTTTCATTGTATCGGGTGCCGTCACGCTCGGCGGCCGTTTTCGCGTGTGGTCGATCGCGGCGGCGCTCGTGTACTTCGTGACGTGCCTCGCAACGTTCGGATACGTGAACAGGGTCGCCGCCGGCGCGCCGACGCCATGGCTCGGCGTCATCGAGCGCGTGATGATCTACTCGTATCTCGCGTGGATCGCCGTGTTCGCCGCCGCGCTACTGCGCCGCGATCACGCCGGCGGCGCCATGCCGGCGGCGTGATCGTCGTGTGATCGGCGCGCGCGTTCAGCGACCTCCCCGCCCCTCCAGCGCTCCCGGCTCCGGCGGCCGCGGCAGCTTCTCGTCGCGCTGCGCCGCCTGCCACGCAAAGCTCGCCACCACTGCCGCGTTGAACTTCATGTCGTCCGGCTGCAGCCGCTCGTACACGTCCTGATTCGTGTGGTGCGTCACGTTGCCGTAGTCGAGCGGATCCTGAATGAACTGGAAGCCCGGCAGCCCCACGCCGATGAACGACAGGTGGTCGGTGCCGCCCGTGTTGTTGATCGTGAGCGTCTTCATACCCATATCCTTGAATGGTCCCATCCACGCGTCGAAGATGGGCCGCTCGGCATCGATCCCCTGCAGGTAGACGCCGCGGATCTTGCCGCTGCCGTTGTCGACGTTGAAGTAGGCGGCGAGCTTGCTCTGCTCGGCGGTGGGATGGAACCCGCTCGCGTCGCGCGTCCCGAAGTGCTGCGCCACGTAGGCGCGCGACCCGAGCAGTCCTTGCTCCTCGCCCGTCCAGAGCGCGATGCGGATCGTGCGCTTGGGCTTGAGGTCGAGCGCGCGCAGCAGGCGCATCGCCTCGAGCATCACGCCAGAGCCCGCGCCGTTGTCGGTAGCGCCCTCGCCGGAGTGCCAGGAGTCGAAGTGCGCGCCGATCATCACGACTTCGTCCTTGAGCCGAGGATCGGTGCCCGGAATCTCGCCGATCACGTTGAACGACGACGTGTTCTGCGGAAAGAACTTGTTCTCCATGTCGAGCGCGAGCGTCACGGGAACCTTCTTCTCGAGCATGCGGGCGATCCGGCCGTACGACTCCTGGGCCACGTGCACCGTGGGCACGCGTGGCGCACCGGCCACGCGCGACGCACCGTTGTTCGTGCCGATGTCGCCGCCGACGTGTGACACGTCGCCGAGCAGAATCCCGGCGACGCCCTGACCCTCGAGCCAGCGTAGCGTCGTGGTGTCACCCATGTTGAGTCCACCGCGGCCGAAGAATCCGCCGCGACCGCCGCCACGACCACCGCGGCCCGAGGCAACCGCCGCCGCTTCTTCGCGGGCGGCCTGCTGCTCGCATACAGGCGAGCGAGACGCTGCCGGCGGACCGCCTCGCCCACCGCCACGCCCGCCTCGACCGCCGCCGGGCTGCGCGGCCGCCATCTCGGCGAGCGCCGAATCGGACAACCGCCTCGCGGTCGGCTCGAAGTCGTTCAC
>DATJIZ010000109.1:0-13458 GCA_035492735.1 Gemmatimonadaceae bacterium
TGGCCGTACGGAGCCGCCGAGACAGCTCCGATCGACGAGCGCGACATCGCGGCGGTGGCCGCGCGTGTCCTGCTCGGGGAGCCGGGGCATGCTGACCACGTGCTCACCGGACCCGAGTCGCTCAGCCAGGCCGAGCAGGTCCGCGCGATCGGTGAAGTGATCGGGCGTCCACTGCGGTTCGAGGAGCTGTCGCCCGACGAGTTCAGACGCGAGACGGCAGCCACGTGGCCCGGCGCGGCCGTGGAAATGCTGCTCGACGCGTGGCGGGCAACGCTCGGGCATTCGGCGTTCGTTACTCGCGCCGTCGAGGAGATCGTAGGCGCACCGGCTCGGTCGTTTCACCAATGGGCCGCGGACAACGCCGGCGAATTCGTGGAGCGCGGATGACGCAGCCAGCCACCGACGGAACGCGTAGCGCTCAGCGATCCGCACACGGACGCGCTCGCCGCGGTGGATGCAGCTCCACCGCGGATCGGGTCGTACCTTTCTTCCATGACACTCAGATCCCATTTGGACGACGCACTGCGTGGCCGCCTCACCGCACTGTGCGCGGAAGGGTGGGCCCTTTGGGATCGATTCGACGAAGAGGTGCGCGGACATCACTTTCACCCGTTCGTCGCCGCGAACTACGACGAAGTCGTCGAGGCGTTGATGCCGTATCGCGGCCCAGGCCTTCGGTTTCTCGAATGGGGTTCGGCGACCGGCGTCATCACGATCGCGGCCGACCTTCTGGGCTTTGACGCATACGGCATCGAGCTGGAGTCGAGCCTCGTCGCGACTGCCCGGCGGCTCGCCACGAAATACGACTCCCGCGCCCGGTTCGTTGCCGGCAGCTTTCTGCCAAGCGGATACGAGTGGCGGTCGAGCGATGGCGACAACCGCATTGGCACGCTCGGCGTCGGCCCGTCGGCGTATCGCGAGCTCGGGTACGCATTGGACGACTTCGACGTGGTGTTCGGGTATCCATGGGACGGCGAACAGGAGTTGATGCTCGACCTGATGACCCGTTACGGGCGGGCCGACGCGATCCTGCTCGTGAACCACGTCACGGACGGTGTGCTGGCGTATCGTGGCGGACGCGGCAAGCTCTAACCAGCGACGGTGCATCGTGAAGCCCACGATCATCTTCAGGAACGCGAGCAACTGGGTCGACCGCGGCGAGCCGCCGAACGCGACGCTTCGCCGCGTGCTCGCTCATTTCTTCGAGCGCCATGATCCGGCCGACGAATCGTGGCTCGACGAGCACGCGAACATCGTTCTCGGCATGGTGGCGGCCGACGCGACGGAGGTCCATATCGCCGGGTATCTGCAAAGCGTTGCACGCGAAACAGGGTGCCTGGATCGTGCGCCGCTCAGCGCGCGGGGTACGGCAATCGGGCTATGGCACATCGCCAAGGCCGCCCTCGTGCGCGACTTCGCCGAGCGCGTGTTGCAGGGCGAGGTACCCGTGAATGCACCCACACCGGATACGTTCAGTCACTGGGTGGCGAGCCGGTTGCTCAGTCCCGAGGAGCTCGAGCAATTCGAGGCAGAGGGGCGCGAGGAACAGTGAGGGCGCGTCTGCGATTTGCCGGGGCACTCGCGGCGTTCTCCGCACGAACGGCTGTGGCTCAAGCTCGAGTGCTCAGTGCGCCGGCGGAGCCGTCGCTCCTCGGTATCACGCGGGAGTGGTCGCGGGCATCGAGCCTCGGCGATCTCCGAGAGTTGAAGCGTGCGACGGACTACGCCGAGCTTCGGGTGTGGGGCGGCTACGGAATGGGAGCGACACAAGGCGTCGTGCTTCGCCGATCCGGCGACCGCTGGTCGGCGTTTCTGGCGCAGGTCAGGCGGTGCGCGATGCAGATCCCGATTGCCGTGGGCGACACGGCATCCGCCGCGACGATGCACCGATTCGTCGTGGAGGCGCGCCGGCGCTGTGATACGCCACTCACCGACGTCGGCGCGGGCATGCGAATCATCACCGCCGATACGCTGGCCGTCGACTCATTGAGCGTGCCCGACTCCGTCGTCGCGAACGCATGGACGGCAGCCGTTGGCGCGGGCGTCCTTCGTCTGCCGCCCCAGGTGCAGCGAAGCGCCGTGCCGTCGAGCGACTTTACATATGTAGTCGAGGTTCGGCGCGGCAACGAGTATCGCGCATCGCAGATCGAGCACGTGGAACAGCCCGAATCGCAGGCGGATCGGCAGGTCCATGATGTCTACGCCGCCGTGAACCGTGTGCTGCCGCCCAGCCTGTTGCTGAAACCGTAGCTCGTCGGCGTCGACGCTTCTTTTCTTGACGAAGGGCGAGCGGCAGCCGACGTTCCGACCGAAGCGCAATGCGAGTCCCAAATGGCCGACGACGAGATTGAGCGAATCGAAGCGATGTTCGGCGCGCTCTCCAGGATCACGTCAGGAGAGGAGCCGGACTCCGGGCTGCACGATGCGCGATGCCCGAAGTGCGGCAAGTCCGACTTCGCGCGGGTGATGGATACTTACTCGGAGGCGGCGGCGCGGCTGCAGGAAGACCCCGCGGCCGCTGATGCTGTCCACCTCGCCGGTCTGAGCGACCGGCAGCTCGTCGCGCGACTCAGCCCACCGCAGCGAAGATCGGCAGCGCTCCCGGTAGCGATGGTCGCCGTGCCTCTCGGTGCGCTCGCCGCCGTGGCGTATCTGCGACTGGGCGACACAATTGGCCAGATCGCGATCGGCCTCGCGATCGTCGTGACCGTCATCGTCTTGATGACGACGCTGCGCCGCGTGAGCGACGACTACCACGATCGTCGGAGCCGGTGGAATCATCTCTTCATCTGCCGGAACTGCGGCCAGCTCGTCACATCGTAGATCGTGTTCCGAGCGGTCGGCGGGTTCGGCCGGAACGAGCGCCGGCGGTGCCGCCGCCCGGTTGACCGTTGACGACCTGACGGCCACGAGTCGCCATTGGACCATCGGTCGATGGAACGCGGCGCTCGGCTCGTCAAGCGTTGAGGTCCACCGAGACGCAACGGAGCCGAGTGCCGGCCATGATCGAGGCGAACGGCAAGGCGGCGGTGAGCGGCACCGCCCGCCGGGCCAGCCGCGCGTTAGTCGCGAGTCGCTGGCTTTGTACTGCCGGCGGCTTGCTGGGGCTCGCCGGTCTCGTTGGTTGGCTGGTGAACGCGCCGTCGCTGCACACCGTTCTTCCCGGTCAAGCGCCGATGATGCCCAACGCGGCGCTCGCGCTTGCGCTCGCGGGGTCGGCGGGGCTGCTCGTCAGTCCGACGCGTCCGGGCCGAGGCAAGGTGCTCCTCGTGAGGATCGCCGGGTTCATCGTGCTCTCGATCGGCATCGCGACGCTCGTGGAGTATGTCTTTCGAATCAACCTGCACGTCGACCAGGCTCTAATCGCAAGCAAGCTCGGACCGAATCCGGGCCGGGCCTCGCCGCTCACCGCACTCGCGCTGGCATCGATCGGCGGCGCTCTGCTGATCTTCGACACGCGCCCCACAGCCAAGAACCGTCCGTCGGAATGGCTCTTGTTTGCCGCGGGGCTGATCAGCGTCGTGGGCCTCACGGGACAGATTCTCGGGACGGGATCCGTCTACCATCTCGGTGGTGTTCCCGTGGTCGGCATGGCGGTGCCGACAGCGGTGAGTCTCTTTTTGGAGTCCAGCGGACTGCTGCTCGCGCGACCGCAAGCCGGTGTGATGTCGGTGACGGTCGCGGACGGTCCCGGCGGCATCGTGCTCAGGCGGATCGCGGTCCCGTCAGTCGTGATGCCGATGCTGCTGGGTTTTCTCGTCGCGCGCCTGTTTCAGGAGGTGAACAGCGACGACTATCCGATCGTCGTTGCGTCGATCGCCGGCGTGATCACCATGTCCGGGCTGGCCGTGCTCGTGGTCACGGCGCGCCTGCTGACCGGGACCCACGACGCGCTGCAGGCGAACCGCGCGCGGGCACGTGAGCTCATCTCGCTCGCTTCGGATGGCGTATTCGTGTCGGACCTCGCGGGCCGGTTCACGGAGGTCAACGCGGCCGGCTGCCGCATGCTCGGCATGGCCGAAGACGAGATTGTCGGACGCACGATCGCCGACTTCATACCGCCCGAAGAAGTCGAGCGGCTTGCCGTGACGCGCGCGCGCCTGCTCGAGGGCGGCACCGAGATGGGCGAATGGCTCCTCCGGCACAAGAACGGCGACTATGTCCCGGTCGAGGTCAGTTCAAACATGCTCCCGGGCGGCCGCTGGCAGGCGATCGTCCGAGACATCAGCCAGCGCAGGGCGGCCGAGGAAGAGTCTCGGCGCGCCAAGGCGAAGATCGACGGGATCGTGTCGATTGCCGCCGAGGCGATCATCTCGATCGACGAGTCACAACGGATCACGATCTTCAACCGCAGCGCCGAACGGATCTTCGGCTGGAGCGCCAGTGAGGCGATTGGCCAGCCCGTGGAGATCTTGATCCCAGAGCGCTTTCGCGCGGTTCACCGGGCGCACGTGCACGGATTCGCCGCCGATGCCGGCAGCGCTCGCCCGATGGGAAACCGCGGCGCGGCGATCTTCGGGCTGCGCAAGGACGGTACCGAGTTCGTTGCCGAAGCCGCCATCTCCAAATTGCGCATCGGCCACGAGCTCACCTTCACGGTGGTCGTGCGTGACGTCACCGACGAGCGCCGGCACGCCAATTACGAGAAGCACCTCGCGGCGATCGGGCTCCTGCTCACGTCGTCACTCGATCGCGGGCAGCTCGCGAGCAGCTCCGCCAACCTGCTGGTCGGGGACTTCGCGGACATCTGCATCGTCGACATCCTCGATGGGCGGGATGGGAATCACCGCCTGGCCCATACGGCGGTCGCGCACCACGATCCCGCGAAGGCCGAGCTCGTGCGGGCGCTCGAGAGGGTGCGGCTCGAGACACGGCCGTCGCGGTTCGGCGCCGATCTGCTCAAATCCGGGCGCCCCGTTCTGCTGAGCCACGTGACGGCCGCGTACATCGATGCCATCGCGCGATCCGACGAGCATCGCCGACTGATGACTGATCTCGCGATGACCTCGATCATCTGGGTGCCGCTGCATGCTCGCGGCGTGCTGCTCGGAATTCTCGCGGTCGCGTTGACGAATCCGAGGCGGCGGTACGACCAGGCCGACACCGACTTCTGCGAGGAGGTCGGACGACGGCTCGCGCTCGCCATCGACAACGCACGGCTGTTCGAGACGGCGAAGAGCGCCATCACGGCGAGAGACGAAGTGCTGCGGATCGTGGCGCACGATCTGCGCAATCCACTCGGGACGATTCTCATGCGTGCGTCGCTGCTCAAGCAGGACGGGCGCGGGAGGAACGGCGAGGGCCGCGAGTCGGCGGAGGGAATCATCACCGCGGCCAACCGGATGAACCGGCTCATCCGGGACCTGCTCGACGCGACGCGCTCGGAAGCCGGCACGCTGACGCTCGACCGGATCGCGTTACCCGCGGCGGCCGTCGTGCGCGAAGCGGTCGAAGCACAACGCGCGCTGGCGGACAAGGCATCGCTCGAGCTTCGCGCCGAGATCCCGGACGAGCTGCCGCAGATTCTCGGCGATCGCGACCGGCTCCTTCAGATCTTCGAGAACCTCATTGGCAACGCTGCCAAGTTCACCAAGCGCGGCGGTCGCATCACCGTTGGCGCGACGCCACGCGAGCACGAGGTGCTCTTCTGGGTGAGCGACACCGGGGAAGGGATGAGCGCCGACGATCTGCTTCACGTCTTCGACCGCTTCTGGCAGGGACGCACCAAGCACGAGGGTGCGGGCCTGGGCACGGTGATCGTCAAGGCGCTCGTCGAGGCGCATGGCGGGCGCGTATGGGTCGAGAGCACGCGCGGCCGCGGCAGCACGTTTTACTTTACGATACCACGCGAGACCGCGGTGACCGCGGCGGCCGAGGCGGAAGACGCCGCGCCCACGGTGGGATGAAGACGCGGACAGCTGCTGATCTGCTTTCGCGTACCGGAATACGGACACGACGTGACGATGCGAACCGTCATCATCTACGATCCTGACAAACCCGTCCTCATCCGTAATTTCCCAAACGACTACGAAGCCGAGCTTGGGCGCACCCTGGTCGAGGCCGCGGGAATCCCGTGCATGTTCGTCCGGATCGGCGAGGGATTCGCCGTCGGCCCCGTGCAGCTCGCGGTTCGCCAGAAGGATGTGGAAGCGGCGCTCGAAGCGCTGGACGCTCCGTCCGAGGCATGAAGCTCGTCAGATAATCCGTGTCGGTGAGTCTGGATGTTCACGGGAAAGGCGCCCAGGGCGGAGGTATTCCCTTCGTCCCGGCCCAAGTCGGAGGTGGCGCAATGAACGACCAGAGCGAGGCCGCGAGCATTCTGCTCAAGTTTCTTCCGGAAATCAGGGAGGCAACTCGCTACGCCGATTACCTGCTCAATCTCGAGGAGGTCGTGACCGGGGACACCGACGCCGAAACGAGAATCGGCATTTTCGCTCGCTACGTGGAGCGGCAGCGGAAGTTGGCGGCGGAAGGCCGGCAGCGGTCGTATTTGACGCACATGTCAGAGAACGCTCAGCCGGCAGTCGGGTGATGTTCTCCCGCGTGCGCATCCGCGACCGCTCGATGATCGCGCTAGGTGCGCTTGCCCTCTACACATCGACACCAGACGCGCAGGTTCCGGTCGCTGTGGCAACGCGTGCGAGCGCCCGTTCAGTCACGTGTGCGGCCGTTCGTGGAAGGCGCCAACCGGTCATCGACGTGCACATGCACGCCGTCGGCGCGGTCGGACGGACTGAGGGTCCGGCCGGCGACACGGCGGTCTTACAAGCCGTGATCGCCGAGCTCGATCGCGACAACGTCAAGGCAGTCGTGGTGAGCTCGTTGGTGTTGCAGCGCTCCCTGCAATGGGCGGCGCGCGATCCGCGCTTCATTCCGACGCTGGCGTTTCGCGATTCGGTCATACCCGTCGATAGCGTCCGCGCTCTGCTGCAACACGGGCTCGTGTTCGGGCTTGGCGAACTCGGATTCCAATATGCCGGACTGCGTCCGGACGATCCGCGGTTCGAGAGGTATTTCAGCTTGGCTGAGGAGCTCGACGTCCCCGTCGCGATTCACATGACGGGTGGTGGCCTGCCGGACGTTCCCGCGTTTCGAGTTCGCTTAGGCGATCCGCTGCTGCTGGAGGAGGTGCTCGTGCGTCATCCGAAGCTGCGGGTCAACATCATGCACGCGGGGCTTCCGTTCCTCGAGAGCACGCTGGCCATCATGCGCCGCTATCCCGAGGTGTACGCCGATCTGTCGAAGATCAGTGATTCGTCGGCGTACCCGCGAGCGGAATTTCACGACTATTTACGGGCGCTCATGCACGCCGACCTCGGCAGGCGCGTCATGTTCGGTTCCGACGCGGCCGGCCCAGGTGCGCTCACCGCCGGAATCGACGGCATCCAATCCGCGGATTTCCTGACCGCGGCACAGAAACGAGACATTCTGTGTGAGAACGCTGCGCGATTCTATCGGCTTGGCAATGCGCGCACGCCGCGTCATTAGTTGGTCCCGTCGACCACGCCGCTTGGCGATGAGCGCGGGCCCGAGACGCCTCGGCGCCGCTTTCCCAACGGCCCGGTAGCTGGAAAGATCTGTGAGGCAGATCGACACCGCCACCAAGTGAACGGGACCTCAATTCATGCCGCGTGTTTTGTACGTCGCGATCATCGGACCCGGCGAGGATGCATCGGCCGGTGCGATCGCCGACGCGACGTCGCTGGGTCGGCTCGTCGCCGAGCAGGGTTGGATCACGCTGACCGGCGGGCGCGCGGCCGGAGTGATGGCCGCGGCGGCAGCGGGAGCGAGTGCCGCCGGTGGAATGTCCGTGGGGATCTTGCCCGGCATCGATCGACGTGATGCAGCGCCGGGCCTCAGCGTCGCGCTGGCGACGGGACTGGGCGAGGCTCGCAATGCCGTCCTCGTCACAACGGCCGACGCAGTGATCGCGTGCGGTTTGAACCCGGGCACCATCTCGGAGATCGCGCTCGCCCTCCGCGCGCGCAAACCAACGGTGCTCGTGCGTCCGGACGCAACCGCTGCGGCGTTCTTCCAGTCGATGGGAGGGAATGAAATGCTCTACGTGGCCGCGGAACCGGAGGACGCACTCGTGTGGCTCGGGGGGAAGGGGGAAGGGGTGAACGACTGAACGGCGTTGCGCCGCGATACCTCTTCCCTCTTCCCTCTTCCCTCTTCCCCTTTCGCGCTGCAATTTGGGCCCGCTGCATCGAGCGAATGCCGCCGTGGGCGTGCGCTCCCCCCGCGGATCCGACCGGCATTTTCCACCCAACCGAGCGCGCTTTCCACTCGGGATCCGCATGCCCGAACAACTCGTCAAGCTGCGCGAGGCACTCGCCGGCCGGTACGACATCGATCGTGAGCTCGGTCGCGGCGGGATGGCTACGGTCTACCGCGCGCGCGACGTCCAGCACGATCGCTGGGTCGCCCTCAAGGTCTTGCACCCGGAGCTCGCCGCGTCGCTCGGCGCCGAGCGATTCCAGCGCGAGATCAAGCTCGCGGCGAGCCTCCAGCATCCGCACATCCTCGGGGTGTACGACTCGGGTACGGTCGAGGGCTATCTGTGGTTCACGATGCCGTTCGTCGAAGGCGAATCGCTGCGCGACCGCATCTCGCGAGAGAAGCAGCTTCCGGTCGCCGACGCGGTGCGTATTGGACGCGAGATCGCGCTCGCGCTCGACTTCGCGCACCGCAAGGGCGTGATCCATCGCGACATCAAGCCCGAGAACCTGCTGCTGATCGACGGCCAGGCGATGCTCGCCGACTTCGGCATCGCACGCGCGCTCGGCGCCGACAAGGGCGAGTCGCTGACCAGCACGGGGATGTCGATCGGAACGCCGGCGTACATGAGCCCCGAGCAAGCGTCGGGCGAAGGCGGCATCGACGCGCGGACGGACATCTACTCGCTGGCCTGCGTGCTGTACGAGATGCTGGCGGGTGAGCCACCGTTCAGCGGCCCGACGATGCAGGCCGTGATCGCGCGCGTGATGACCGAGACGCCGCGCCCGCTTCCGTCGGTGCGACCGAGCGTGTCGCGGCAGCTCGCGGGCGCGGTGGCGCAGGGTATGGCGAAGACGGCGGCCGATCGGCCGTCGACCGCGGGCGAGTTCGCGCGCTTGCTCGAATCGACCGCGACGATGCCTGCCACCGCGCCGCTGCTGCCGCAGTCGCGCGGCATGCGATGGGCGGTGATCGGCGTGGCGGCGGTGGTCGTGCTCGCGGCCGGCGCGTTCGCGGCGATGCGCATGCGCCGCGGCTCCGAACCGTCGACGGAACGCATCGCGGTCCTCCCGTTCGAGAACGCCGGCAGCACGGACGACGAGTACTTCGCCGACGGCATGACGGACGAAGTTCGCAGCAAGCTGTCGTCGATCGGCGGCCTGCGAGTGACGGCGCGCGCGAGCAGCTCGCAGTACAAGCGGTCGCGCAAGACGCCGCGCGAGATCGGAAAAGAGCTCGAGGTGCAGTACCTGCTCACCGGTACCGTCCGCTGGTCCAAGGGCAACGGCGTGAATCGCGTGCGGGTGACGCCGGAGCTGATCCAGGTGTCGAACGCCGAGAGCAAGTGGAGCCAGCCCTACGACACGGTGCTGTCGGACGTGTTCGCGGTGCAGGCCTCGATCGCGGCCAAGGTCGCCGAGGCGCTCAACGTCGCGCTCGCGGCGCCGGTGCAGGAGCACATCGCCGAGGCGGCGACGTCGAACATCGACGCCTATGACGAATTCCTGAAGGGCGAGCAGATCACCAACTCGCTCGGCGCCGGCGATCAGATGGTCCTGGCGAACGGGCTGGAGCACTACGAGAAGGCCGTGAAGCTCGACAGCACGTTCGTGCGCGCGTGGAGTGCCATCGCGCGATCGCTGGCCTACATGTCGAGCAGCGCTCCCTCCAAGGAAGGCGTGGCGCGGGCGAAATTCGCCGCCGACCGCGCGGTGCAGCTCGCGCCGGATCGGGCGGAGTCGCGTCTGGCCATGGGCGCATACCTGCAGAACATTCCGCTCAACTATCCGGCGGCGCGCGAGCAGTATCTCGAGGGACTCAAGCACGAGCCGAACAACCCCGATCTCCTCAACGGCTTGGCGACGCTGGAGCGATCGCTCGGCAAGTTCGACGACGCGCTGACGCACGCCAAGCAGGCCGCGGCGGTGGACCCACGGTCGGTGGCCAGCGCGCGGCGGCTGGCCGGCGCGTACCACGATCTGCGTCGATTCGAGGAAGAGCTGGCGGCGTGGGATCGCGCGCTGGCTCTGGCACCGACCAATCTGGCGCTGATTCAGGGAAAAGCGTTCGACTACCTGTCGCTCGGTCAGCTCGACAGTGTGCACGCGCTCGTGCAGGAAAAGCTCAAGACGGTGGACACGACGGCGCTCCTCGTGCGGTTCGCGCTCTATCAGGAGACGATGTGGACGCTGCCGCCGGAGCTGTGGCCGAAGATCCTCAAGCTCACCGTCGCCGACTTCGGCGGCGACAAGGGCCATTGGGGGCTCAAGCTCGGCCACACGTACAAGCTGCTCGGCGACACCGTGCACGCGCGGATGTTCGGCGACACGGCGCGCCTGGCGTTCGAGGCGCAGCTCAAGGACTTTCCGGACCGTGCGCAGCTCCGCGAGCTGCGAGGACGCGCGCTGGCGCTGGGGGGACATGCGAAGGAAGCGGTCGAGGAGGCGGATCGCTCGCTCGCGCTGCGCGAGACGACGCTCGATGCATCGCTGCGACCGTATGTGCATTTCCAGGTGGCGCGGATTCTGATCCAGAGCGGCGAGTACGACCGGGCGCTCGATTTGATCGAGCCGCTGCTCACGACGTACGCCTCGGACCTGACGCCGGCGTATCTCAGGATCGATCCGACGTTCAAACCGCTGTACGGGAATCCGCGGTTTCAGAAAATGCTGAAGGGCTAGTTCGGTCGTGAGGTGGTCGGGCTTGTCCAGGAACTCGCGGGCACGTCGCCGAATTCTGTCCGAGTCTCGTCGCACACTCTCTTACCTGACTCGGATGCGATCATGATTCGATATCTCTTCGAACGGCTTCGGGCTCTATCCCGACGTAACGCGGCGTCGGTCACGATCTGGCCGGCGGCTCCTCGACGCTTCGACACTGCTTTCGGGCGGCGCGGATTCAGCGGAGTCCGGGTGGGCCCGCCAGGGCGGTCGCGGAGCGCAACGCATCACGTGCGCAGCCTCCGGCCAACGATTTGGAAACCCGAGAATCCCTCGCGGAGCGAGGGAGTGTAAGTTCCCGGCCGTGAGATGTTTCTCCATGGGAACATCGTGCCGCGTCTGTTGACCGTTTCGGGCAGTCTCCGGGCGGGCTCATCGAACGCGGTGCTGCTCTCGGCCGTGGAGCGGCTGGCGCCGGCCGACGTCGTCGTGAGCGCCTACACCGGCGTCGCGATCCTGCCGGCGTTCAATCCGGATGTGGAGGAAAGTGAGTCGCCGCTGCCCGAGCCGGTGATGCAGTGGCGCGCGGCGATCGCCGATGCCGACGCGGTCCTGATCTCGAGCCCCGAGTACGTGCACGGCATTCCGGGCGCGCTCAAGAACGCGCTCGACTGGATCGTGGGCGGCAGCGAGATCGTCGGCAAGCCGGTCGGCGTGTTGAGCGCATCCGCGGCGTCGAGGTTCGCGCATCCGCAGCTCATCGAAGTCCTGCGAACGATGAGCGCGAACGTCGTGCCGGAGGCGACCGTGGTGATCGACATCCCACGCCGCGGCGTCGCGGTCGAGCAGCTGGTGAACGATGCGGGCATGTCGGCAAGGCTGCGAGCGGTGATCAGCGCATTGGTCGCGTCGTTGGCGACGCAGAATGCTGATTCCGGGGTCCTAAGAACGTTGGGGTGATCCGGATCTTACGGATGTGGCCAGCCTGATCTGACGGATTGCTTCGTGCGCGGGGACGCGTCGCTGCCCAACGAGCCGATGAAATTGTTTGGACGGCCTCGGGACTCAACGGCTCGCCGAGCGGCCGTTGCACAAGCATCGTCCCGGCTCGTTGGGGAGGGCGACATGCCCGGCCGACGAACGATTCGTCAGATCCGAGCTTCCGATCCCTCTGATCGCTCCACCCCCACCGTTCTTAGCGGCCCGCCGAGCGCAGCCGTCTAGCGACACCTACGGCGGAGGATAAGTTTGCCGACGCTCTCTCCTCTCCCCGCACACCACGGACTCACATCGATGCGATACACGCGTCTCGTTCTAGCCGCGGCGCTTCTTGGCAGCGTCGCACAGGCCCAGGAGCTGAAAGGCAGCGGCACCGTCGCGCTGCGTGCCGCGCGGCTGATCGACGGCACCGGTGCGGCACCGATCGCCAACGGGGTGGTCGTCGTGACCGACGACAAGATCGTCGCCGTCGGGAAGCAGGGCTCGGTGAACGTTCCGGCCGGCGCGAAGACGATCGATCTCGGCGACGCCACGCTGCTGCCCGGGTTCATCGATGCACACACGCACATCATCGGGCGCGAGGTGCGCGACCCGAAGAGTGACGATGCGCTCGTGCGCGACTATCCGGGTTTCGCGGCGATCGTCGGCGTGGCCAACGCGCAGAAGACGCTGCTCGGCGGCTTCACGACGATTCGCAACGTCGGCGCGCCGAACTTCGACGACATGGCGCTGCGCAGCGCGATCAGCGAAGGGTTCGTGATCGGCCCGCGGATGCAGAATGCGGGGCACGCAATCGGCATCACCGGCGGCCACTGTGACGAGAACGGATTCCGGCCCGGCCTCATGGACGGCAGCCCGAAGATCGGCGTGGCCGACGGCGTGGAGCAGGTGCGCGAGGCGGTGCGCTATCAGGCCAAATACGGGGCCGACGTGATCAAGATGTGCGCGACCGGCGGCGTGCTGTCGGAGGGTGACGCCGTGGGGGTGCAGCAATACACCTACGAGGAGATGAAGGCGCTCGTCGACGAAGCGACGAAGCTCGAGCGGAAAGTCGCGGCCCATGCGCACGGCACCGAGGGGATCAAGACGGCCGTGCGCGCCGGCGTGGCGTCGATCGAGCACGGCTCGTTTCTCGACGAGGAAGGGGCGAAGATGATGGCGCAGCGCGGTACGTTCCTCGTGCCGACACTGAGCGCCGGCGAGTCAGTCGAGCGCCTCGTGAAGGCCGGCCAGATCAAAGGCCTCCGGGCGCAGAAGGCGCTCGCCGCCGCGTCGGCGATGCGCAACGGCGTCAAGATCGCGGTGCGCGAGGGCGTCCCGATCGCGCTCGGCACCGACGCCGGCGTCGATCCGCATGGCGAGAACGCTCATGAGTTCGTGCTCATGGTCGAATGGGGCGGCATGACGCCGATGCAGTCGATCGTCGCCGGCACGTCGAACGCCGCCAAGCTGCTCGGCTGGGACGCGCGGATCGGCTCGCTCGCCGCGGGGAAGCTCGCCGACATCGTGGCGGTGCCCGGCGATCCGACCAGGGACATCCACGCCATGGAGAAGGCGAGCTTCGTGATGAAGAACGGAT
>DATJIZ010000110.1:0-8162 GCA_035492735.1 Gemmatimonadaceae bacterium
CCCGTTCGCTACGCAGCCGATTCGCGCCGCCTACTTCCCCGCAATCAACGAGGGCGAACCGACGGCGTGCCGTACCAAGCTCGAGTTCTCGTGCACGTTCTCGAAAGGCACGCTCGACGCGTTCGAGTACAACTTCAATCGCGGCCAGTACGGCAAGCCCGATCTGAGCGACCGGCAGGCGTCGTTCGTCGATCAGATCGGAATGTGGTGGCTGTACTTCAAGTGGCAGTGGATCCGCGACGCCCACGACGACCACGTGTTCGCGCAAGCCCTGTTCGCCGCCGCGTTCCTCGTACTCGGATTGATCGGTGGCTGGGTGCACTACCAACGAGACCGGCGGAGTTTCTGGTATTTCGGCTCGCTGATGTTCACGATGACGCTCCTGCTCATCTATTACCTGAATTTCAAGCTGGGAGCGTCGCAAGACCCGTCGTCGCCCGCGCCGCACGAGGTGCGCGACCGCGACTACTTCTTCATCTGGAGCTTCTCGGCGTGGGGCGTGTGGGCCGCGCTCGGCTTGCTCTACGTGTGGGAATCGATCGCCGCGCTGTTCGGCACCGAGACCGTGAAGGTCGGCCGCGATACGATCACGCTCCCGTCCGAGCGCGGACTCGGGTTCGGCGCGCCCGTGCTCGCGCTGGCGATCGTTCCACTGTTCGCCAACTGGCACTGGGCATCCCGTGCCGGACATCGCGACACGCGCGATTTTGCCGCCGATCTGTTGAACTCCGTCGAGCCGTACGGGGTGCTGATCACCGTGGGCGACAACGACACCTTTCCGCTCTGGTACGCGCAGGAGGTCGAAGGCATCCGGCGCGACGTCGTGGTCGCGAACACGTCGCTGCTCAACACCGACTGGTACGTCCGGCAGCTCATCCGGCGACCGATCTACGCCTATGACGCCGCCAAGGGTCCCGCGACGTACCGCAACCAGCAGTGGGTCAGACCAACGACGGCGCCCCTGCACATGTCGATGAACGACGCCGACTCCGTGCCCGCGTATTACGAGCTCAACGCGCCGATGAACTTCAGCAGCGGTACACTGCGCGCGACGATCGATCCCAAGAACCTCGATCACGGCGTGCTGCAGCGTGCCGACCTGTTCGTGCTGCGCATGATTCAGGATTCCTGGCCGCAGCGTCCGATCTATTTTGCGCGCACATCCGGCGGCTATGCGCGCTCGCTTGGACTGGGTGACGACGTGCTCACCCAAGGACTCGCGTCCAAGCTGTTCATGCCGCCGGCGGCGTCAGCAGCGCCCAAGGATACCGTCTACCTGCAAGGCGACGGCTGGCTCGACGTGGCACGCAGTGACGCCCTGTGGGACAGCGTGTTCGTCGGCCCACGGTCGGTGCTCAATACCGGCGACTGGATCGATCGCCCGTCGGTCGGCATACCGTACTTGTACGTCGCGACGGGGCTGGAGCTCGCCGAAGCGCTCAAGACGCAGGGCAAACAGGCCGAAGCGACGAAGGTCTTCAATCTGTCGAAGCAGATCGCGACGACCGTGCGGCTCGAGGATCTCGTGCGCGGCGCGGAAGCCGAATTCCAACAGGCGCCAGCGGGCGACACGGCTCGCGCCGCGCCGCTCCCTGCCCCAACGGGTCCGCCGCCGAAGGCGAAGACGGATACGGTGAGCAAGCCGGGAGCGAAACCGATTCCGACGAAGAAGAAATAGACGAGCGGCAGCGCGTCCTCGCGCTGCCGCTCTTTTTTGGGCCACGGCTTGGGTACCGCCGAGTCTCACGGTCCCGAGAACGCCAGGTTGTTGTTGATCTGATCGAAGATATTTTTGAGAATCTCTTCCTTCGTCTGATTGCCGCCGTACCAGATCGGCGTTGTCGTCGATCCGTTGAACGGACTCGGCGTCGTTGCCGCAAAATCGAGAATCTGCTGGATCGTCATCGGCGACAGCGGCACGGCTCCGGCCGCAACGGCATCGGTCGACGGAGTGCCGCCCTCACAGAGTGCGCTGCCGCTCGGCGTGCTGGCCACCGCCGGGCAAACGGCCGTGAGATCGACGCTGAACGTTCCGATTCCGCCATTCGGCAGGAAATTCGACGGCGGCTTGATCTGGTTCTTTCCGTTACCGATCCCTGCCGTCGAGTAGCCGTACGAGCTGAAGTACACGTCGAGGGCGGTGGCGAGCATCTGTGCTCTCAACATGACGTTCATGTCGGCGGCGTTCGCGTTGTTGAGAATGGCGTCGACGTACGCCACGAGATCGAGGCAGCTCTTGCCGGCGGCGTCGGCGAATGGCCCTGAGCCGCCGCCAAGCCCGGACAGATAGGTCGCGAGCGACGTCTTCCCGGCCGGTGCGCAATAATACTGGATCAGGGCATTGCCGTTCGGCCCTTTCCAGAAACCCATCGTCAACGCGCCGGAAGGCGTCGGTCCGCACACCGTCACCGTCTGGCTTGCCGAGCCGGTCGCGCCGGTATCGTTGGTCGTGAACGTCGCCGTATTGTCGTACGACGAGCAGCCGCTCCCGACGGCGATTGTACGCTGGTACGTGAACGTTTTCGGGTTCGCGTCGCCCACCGTGACCGTGCCGAGCGCGCCGGCGAACGAATCGGTGACCGTGATCGACTCGTCGACATCATTCTCGGTGAACGTGATGCCGAGGAACAGGAAGTTGGCCGTTCCGGCATTGAGGGTGGTGCCGTTGGCCAGCGTCTGCGTTGGCCAGGACACGGTCGCCGTATTGTCGAGCTCACCCTCGGGCAAGGCGCTCAGGTTGCAGCTGTACGTGAAATCGGTTTCGAACTGCGTGAGCGATTGGGATCCGCCGCCCGTGATCGTGCAGTTCGTGCCATCCGAGAGCAGGTCGGTGATCCCGTTGACTTGAACGGCGACGGTGTTGCCGTTCTGGTCCACATTGGGGTTGAACACCGCGACGGTGCCGCTCACGTTGACGTTGCTGATTGTCCCGCCGTCGTGCGTGACGGTGATCGTGTACGTGAACGTCACGGATCCGCCCACCTGTGTCACGGTCGTTTTGTCGACATCCTTCGCGATCGTCCAGGCGAACTTCTTGTCGAACCCGAGGGTAGCGTCCTTCAGGATCGTGAGCGCACTCGCCTGGACGACGTTTCCCTCCTGGACCTTGAATGCGTCGTACTTGCAGTGGCTCGGCGTGGCGGGATAGCCGTCGGCGAGCGAGCAGATGGCCATGATGTAGACCCCGCCCGGGTTGGGCGTGTCCGCGTATGGCAGCAGACGGATCTCGTTGTCGCTGAAATCGTGCGACCCGCCGTAGCTGACGACGCCGCCGGTCACGGAGAACGTTCGGTTGGTGTATGCGTCGAAGTCATCGCTGAGGTTGCCGGCGCCGCCGTCGTTGGGGTTCGGCTGGCCGCCCGGACTCAGCACGGCAAAGAAGTATGTCCCGTCGCCCACGTAGGCCGTACTCGGACCGCCGTTGAGCCAGACGTACTGCTTGCCATCGTAGATGTTGCAGTTGATGCCGGGATTCCCGTTCTTGCAATGACCGGTGCCGTCCACGTTCTCGTTCACGGTCGTGAACGCCGCGCCCGTCACGACGGTGGTGAGGCGCGGCTGTGATGGTGCGGCGGTTCGAGTGCCTGGTGCCGTGTTGTCGCTACAGGCGCTGGCGACCAGTGCGGCAAGACCGAGCGTCACCGCGACGTGCAGTTTCTTCATCGGGAACCCCTCCATCGGCAGAAGACTCGCCCGGCTCACGCACGACCGCAGCCGCGGTTCACGGCCTTGGCTTGTGCTCGGCAGCGTCCAACGCACGATCCCGATCCTTGCATGAGGATACATGTATTGGAGTGTCTTGGCTTGCCGCGAGGCGTCACCAGGCTGACGTTGGCCGACGTTGCGCCGTGGTGCCGCACGGCCGTCGGCTTCGCCTCTCACGACGCGTCGCGCGCCGCGGACGGGCATTCTTGCCACGCCAGGACAAACGAGCCATTGGACGAAGGGCATACGCCCTTCGACTCACTCTTGGTCCAATGTCGCGCCGGCGCCGATGCGCCTAACGTCAGGCGCGAACGCTAATGAGCGGGTGCTAAATCCGGATCCTGGCCCGCGCGTCGAGCGCGACGGCCTCGCCCGGCCGGGCGAGCAGCGGATTGACGTCGATCTCGAGGATGTCGGGGTGGTCCGCCGCCAACTGCGCCACACGACAGACGACCGACGCCAGCGCCTCGCGGCTCACGGGAGGCATGCGCCGCATGCCGTCCAGCAACTTGGCGCCGCGAATGCTCGCGATCATCTCCATCGCCTGATCACGAGCCACCGGCGCGATGCGGAAGACGACGTCGCGCATCGCCTCCACGAAGATCCCGCCCAGCCCGAACATCACGAGCGGTCCGAACGAGGGATCGCGCGCCAATCCGACGATCGTCTCGACACCGCCGCTCACGACCGGCTGGACCAGCACGCCGCCAATGTGCACGGTCGGGATGGCGGCCACCGCGTTGGCGATGATCTCGTCGTGCGCCGCCCGCACCTGCGCCTCCGACGTGAGGCCCACTCGAACACCACCGACCTCGGTCTTATGGACCACGTCGGGCGAGACGAGCTTCATCACCACCGGATACCCGATCCGGTTGGCGATCCGCACCGCTTCGTCAGCGTTGGTCGCAACCTCCGCGGTTGCCGTCGGCACGCCGTACGCCCGCAGGAGCGCCAGCGCTTCGAGCTGGGTGAGCTGCTCGCGCCGATCGCGGCGCGCGCCGTCGATGAGACCCCGCACCCTCGCTGAATCGACGTCGTCGAATCGCTCGACGATCGATGGAGCGCGGCCCGCCCACTCCACCTGGCGACTCAGCGCCGCCGCCGCGCGCGCCGCCGACTCCGGAAAGATGTACGTCGGAATCCCGGCCGCATTGAGCTCGGCGCGGCCCTGCGGCAGCCCCTCGCGGCCCATCAGCACGGCGAGCACCGCTTTGTCCGGGCTCGATGCCGCGGCCGTGCGAATCGCTTCGGCCACGTCCTCCTGCTTCACGCCGAACGGCGGCACGAAGATCGGCACCACCGTATCGACCATCGGGTCGCCGAGCAACGCGGTCATCGCCGCGGCATAGCTCGTGGGCGTCGCCGACGCGATCATGTCGAGTGGATTGCGAATCGACGCTTCGGGCGGGAAGTGCGGGCGCAGCGCGTCGACCGTTCGCTCGTTCAGATCGACGAGCTCGAGCCCGGCTCCCTCGAGTGCATCGGCGGCGAGAATGCCGGGGCCGCCTCCGTTCGTGAGCACCGCGGTGCGCCGCGAGCGCGGAAGCACACGCGACTCGAACGCCATCGCGATGTCGAACAGCTCTTCGATCGTCGCGGCGCGCAGGACGCCCGCTTGCGCGAGGAGCGCATCCACCGCGACGTCGCTCGCCGCCAGCGCACCGGTATGTGACGACGCCGCGCGTGCGCCGGCCCGCGAACGGCCTGCCTTCACGACCACGATCGGCTTCGTCTTGGTGACGCGGCTCGCGATCTCCAGGAACCGCGTCGGATTGCCGAAGTTCTCCACGTACATCAGGATCATGCGGACCGCCGGATCGTGCTCCCACTCGAGCAAGAGATCGTTGCCGCTGACGTCCGGCTTGTTGCCGACCGACACGAATTGCGAGATGCCAATCCCGTACTCGCGTGCCGAATCGAGCACGCTCACGCCCAGCGCGCCCGACTGCGACACGAACGCTGCGTGACCCGAGGGCGGTGTCGCGGTGGTGAAGGTGGCATTCATCGACACCGCGGGATCGAGGTTGATGATCCCCATGCAGTTCGGTCCGACCATGCGCATGCCATACCTGCGAACGACCTCGACCAGCCGCTGTTCGCGCGTAGCGCCTTCGGCACCGACTTCGCGGAATCCCGCCGAGATGACGATCAGGCCTTTGACGCTCGCCTGGCCGCACTGCTCGGCAGCTTCGATCACCTGCGCCGCCGGAACGGCGATCACGGCGACGTCGATCGGATCGGCGATCTCGTCGATCCGGGAGTACGCCGGCACCGAGCAAACGGAGATGGCGCGCGGGTTCACCGGATAGACGGCGCCGGTGAAGCCGAAGTCGATCAGGTTGTGGAGGATCTGGTAGCCGATCGTATCGTGGCGGCGCGAGGCGCCGATCACGGCGATCGATCGCGGGGCGAGGAGCGCGCGCAGCGCGGCTGAGCGACGGTTATCGGACTCGGCGGAGCCGAAGTGCGATAGTGTGGAAGGTCGAGCGGTCGCGGTCATGGCGCTCGGGGATGAAGGGAGCGTCGTACGATCGCTCCGCCGAGCCCGCGTTTCTGCCGGGGTAAGCGCTCATGCAATGTCGGGGGTTTGCCGATGGCCGCCGCATTCGCGACAAAATGGGGGTGCAAGCTGAGCTTGCACCCCCACTTCGTGTTCGATCACGGGCGCTCGTGCCCGATGTCGTGCTACCGCGAAAGACTTTTGATGCTGACCGTCTTTTGCGTAGACGATTGAAGCCCGCCGCCGTCGGTCACGGTGAGGGTGACGGTGTAGCTGCCCTTCGACTTGTAGGTGTATTTCGTCGTCGGAGCGCTCGATGCCGTGGTCGCGCCCGCAACGCCGAAATCCCAGGCGTAGCTCGTGACTCCGACGTCGTCGGTGGAGCTGGACGCGTCGAAGCTGCACGTGTTCTTGTTTTGTGGGCAGGTCACCGAAAAGCTCGCGACTGGGGCAGCGTTCGGCGGCGTTGGCGCAGGCAATGACGGTGTCGGCGCCGGCGGCTGGAGGAGCGAGCCGTCGCCAGAACCCGAGACATAGACGAGCAAGTTCGGAGATCCAGCACCCAACAACCCGAGTTGATTGGCCGTGGCGCCGCCCACCAGGGCTTGCGCAACGTCCGCTGGTGTTGCCGTGGGATGCGCCTGCAGGTACAACGCAGCCGCGCCCGTGACGTGCGGCGTTGCCATCGACGTGCCGCTCGCTGTCACCAGCGACGTATCGGTCGTATTCGTCGCTGACAACACGTTCGTCCCGGGGGCGTACAGGTCCACGCACGTACCGTAGTTCGAGAAATCCGCTTGCCCGTCGAACTCGGTCGACGCCGCGACGGTGACCGCGCTCGACGCGCTCGACGGCGAGTAGGTGCAGGCGTCGGCGGAGGCATTACCCGCCGCGACGACGACCGTCACGCCCGAGTTGATCATGTTCTGCACCGCGGCGTTCAAGGTGCTCGAATAGCCCGCGCTCACGCTCATGTTGGCGACGGCCGGGAGGACGCGATTCGCCGTCACCCAGTCCATGCCAGCGATTACGTCGCTGATCGATCCCACGCCCGAGCAGTCGAGCACGCGCACGCTGTACAACGTGACCGCTTTGGCAACGCCCACGGTCGTACCGCCAACGGTGCCGGCGACGTGCGTTCCATGCCAGTGGCAACCGTCCGCACCATACGAGTCGGCGATCGCTGTGAATGCCGGCACCACGCGACCCGCAAACTCACGGTGCGTGTGACGGATGCCGGTGTCGATGATGTACACGTTCACGCCCGATCCGTTCGCCGTGTACGCATACGCGTGATTGATCGGGAGCGCCGGTTGGTCGATGCGATCGAGTCCCCACGGCGCGTTCCACTCGGTGTCGGCGACGGCGACGTAGCTGTCCTGCTCCACGGATTCGACTTGCGGATTGTGCGACAGCGCTTCGGCTGCCGACGGCGCCATTCTCGCGGCGAAGCCGTGCAGCGCGCTGGTATATGTGTGCAGCGAATCGGCGTTCGCCTGCGCCATCATCGCGCGTGCGAGGCCGGGAATGTCCTGCACGTCCTGGGTGAACGTGACGATATACTGGCTGTCGATCGGACCGGCCTTGGGAGCCAGCGCCGGTGGATTTGCCGGCCCGTCGTCGGCCCGCACTTGGGCGGCGTGGTCGATGGGCGTCGTGGCGTCAGAACACGCCAACCCACTGATTGCGCCGAGAACGAGACTCGATCCTACCGCGGCCCGCGCGACGCGGTGAACGACCGATCGAGTGCGCGCGACGCCGCGCCCTGGGAATCGAAGCGCCCGCATCCTTCCTCCGCATTGAGTTCGGCGGCTCGACTGGCGTGGCGCGCGGAGGGAAGGCGGCGCACGGTAGCCTCGTAGCTTTGCGTCGCCGGCTTTCGCCGGGTTTGCCTTTATCGTCCCCCTCGCGAGAGGATGGACGTGCGATACTTCGTCGGCTTGACGAGCCCATCCCG
>DATJIZ010000111.1:0-11487 GCA_035492735.1 Gemmatimonadaceae bacterium
GGCTCAGACCTCACTTCGATCGATAGCTCTCAAAGCGAGTGTACTGTTTGTGGAAGAAGAGGTTCACCAGTCCCGTCGGTCCGTTGCGCTGCTTGCCGACGATGACTTCCGCCTTCCCTTCCAGCGAGTTGCCGTCCTTGTCCGTGGGACCGTCGTAGAACTCCTGCCGATAGAGAAACATGATCAGGTCGGCGTCCTGCTCGATCGCGCCCGACTCGCGAAGGTCGGAGAGCTGCGGACGCTTGTTGTCGCCCGTGCGCTGCTCCGGCGCACGCGAGAGCTGCGAGAGCGCGACCACCGGCACGTTGAGCTCCTTGGCGAGCGCCTTGAGGCCGCGCGAGATTTGGCTGACCTCCTGCTGGCGACTCTCCGAGTGCGCCGGTCCCTGCATCAGCTGCAAGTAGTCGACGACGATCAACCCGACGCCCGCATCCGCCTTGAGACGACGCGCCTTGGAGCGCATCTCGAGCAGGGTCAGACCGGGCGTGTCATCGATCCAGACGGGCGCTGAACTGAGAATGCCGGCCGCGCGCGCCAGCCGCGGAAAGTCGTCGTCGCGCAGCATGCCCTTTCGCAATCGCTGCGCGTCGATGCGCGCCTCCGACGTGAGCATGCGCTGCACGAGCGATTCCTTGCTCATCTCGAGCGAGAAGAACGCGACCGGTACGTTGTGCTCGATCGCCGCGTGCTGCGCCACGTTGAGCGTGAACGCCGTCTTTCCCATCGATGGTCTCGCGGCGACGATGATCAGCTCCGCGGGCTGGAACCCCGAAGTCAGTTCGTCGAGATCGTTGAAGCCGCTGGCGACGCCGGTGACGGTCTTGCCACCGCGCTGAAGCGCTTCGATGCGCTCCATCGTCGGCCAGAGCAGCTCCTTGATTCGCGTGAAGCCATCCTTCGTCTGCTGCTGGCTGACCAGAAAGATCTTGGATTCGGCTTCATCGAGCAGCTCGCGCGCGGTCGTCTTGCCCTCGAAGGCTTCCGACACGACCGAGGTCGAGACCTCGATGAGACGCCGCAGAATCGCCTTTTCATGAACGATCTCGGCGTGATACTCAATGTTCGCCGCCGTCGGCACGACGTCGACGAGGAAGCCGAGGTAGTCCTTGCCTCCGGACGCATCGAGCTCGCCGCGACGCGCGAGCTCGTCGGAGAGCGTGAGCGGATCCACGACCCCGCCTCGCTCGGCGATCGAGACCATGGCGCGAAAGATCCGCCGATGCCGCTCCGCGTAGAACATCGTGTCATCGACGAATTCGATCGACCGCAGGACGGCGTCCTGATCGATCAACATCGCGGAGAGCACCGCCTGCTCGGCATCCTCGGAGTACGGAGGACGCCGGTCGCGGAACGGATCACGCGCCTGATGCGGCGCTATCGAGTATTCGACGGGCGAGCTGGACATCTTCCCACGTGGGGCGCTTCCAACCCGGGTTTCGGAGAAGCGCGGCAGGATGGTAGGTCACGATCAGCGGCACACCGTAGTAGTGGTGAACCTGACCACGCAACTTACCGATCGCCAGCTTTGTATCAAGCAGCGTCTGCGCCGCGAACGTGCCGAGCGCCAGTATGACCTTTGGGCGAATGATTTCGATCTGCCGGATCAGATACGGGCTGCAGGCTGCAACCTCTTCGGGTCGGGGATTGCGGTTACCAGGCGGCCGATGCTTGAGCACGTTGCAGATGAACACGTCTTCGCGTCGCAGATCGATCGCCGAGAGAATTTTTGTGAGCAGCTGACCGGCGGCTCCGACGAACGGTCGGCCGGTCTCGTCCTCGGTCGCGCCTGGGGCTTCGCCGACACACATCAGGTCCGCGTTGGGGTTCCCTTCGCCGGGGACGGGCTTCGTGGCCGTGCTATAGAGCGGACAGCGGGTGCACGACGCCACGTGTGCCGCGATCTTGTCGAGCGTGTCGAGGCCGGCCATCGCACCACCAAACAACTCACCAGCGGGCGAGCCGACAGTGATCGGAGCGGGCCGCGCCGTCGTTGCCGCTTCCGCCGGTACTCCCGATGCTGATGGCGCCGCCGGCGTTTGTCGTGTGGCGGATGCCGCGTCCGCGGGCGGACTGATTGTCGGCTGCCGTTCGGAGGCGGGCGTCGGCGCCGCGCCGGTCGCGCGAAGGGTTGCGCGCCAGTCGGCATCCGCCGGAAGATCGGCGACCGGCGCGGCGGGAACGTGCGGCTGTTCCTGCCGCCCGGCTCGCTCGGCCGGCTGCGTGGAACCGCCGGTGACGATGCGCAACGCCTCTTCCACGGTAAGTCCGTCGAGCACGAGCTCGCGCTCGCCCATCTCGCGCCGCTGCTCGAGATAGCGTCGTAACTGGTCTCTAGCGTCCACCGATCAGCTCCTCGACACGATCGAGGATCGCGTCGGCAACTTCGTCCTTGGACATGAGCGGCAAACATTGCTGCGACCCGTCGCGCGCGAGCAGGGTCACGCGATTCGTATCGACGCCGAAGCCCGCGCCTGGTTCCGTCGCGTCGTTGACGACGATCAGGTCCAGGACCTTGGCGGCGAGCTTGTCGCCGGCGTTCTCGATGGCATGCCCGGTCTCGAGCGCGAATCCGACCATCACGGCGCCAGGTCGGCGCGCCGCGCGCGTGGCGTTGAGAATGTCCGGCGTGGGGTCGAGTGCGAGCGCGGCCGGCGCGGCGGACTTCTTGATCTTGGTACTTGCCGGTTTCGCCGGACGAAAATCGGCTGGCGCAGCCGCCATCACCAGCACATCGGCGTCCGGCAACAGGTGCTCGACGGCGGCCGCCATGTCAGCGGTGGACTCGACCGCGTGCATCGCGACGCCGGTCGGCGCGGCGACAGACAGCGGACCAGCGATCAGATCGACGACCGCGCCGCGTCGCCATGCGGCGCGCGCCACGGCCACGCCCATCCTGCCGCTGCTGTGGTTCGAGACGAACCGAACCGGATCGATTGCCTCGCGCGTCGGGCCGGCCGTCACGAGGACGCGTCGGCCGGCGAGCACACCGCGCTGCTCGAGCAATCGCCCGATGTGCGAGAAGATCGTCTCGGGCTCCGGCATACGCCCGGGACCACTGCCTTCGCCTGCCGCGAGATCACCGGAATCCGGCTCGAGCACGACGTACCCGAGCTCCCGCACGTGGGCGACGTTCAATCGCGTTTGTCCGTGCGCCCACATCTGGTCGTTCATCGCGGGCACGAACAGCACCGGACAGCGCGCGGCGAGGAGACAGGCGGTGAGGAGGTCGTCGGCCTGGCCGGTCGCGGCTCGCGCGAGGAAGTCCGCCGTGGCCGGCGCCACGACGATGGCCGTCGCTTCTCGCGCAAGTTTGATGTGGTCCAGCGCGCGCCCGGCGTCGAACAGACCGGTGTGAACCGCACGACCGGTGAGTGCCTCGAACGTGACCGCGCCCACGAACTCGGTCGCGGCGCGCGTCATCACGACGTCGACTTCAGCCCCGGCCTTGGTGAGCAGCCGGGCGAGCCACGCCGATTTGTAGCTGGCAATTCCTCCCGTGACTCCCAGGAGGACGCGACTCCCGGTATACGGGCGGATGTCGGACTACTCCGTACGGCGGCGCGGCACGACGTGATAGACGATGTCGCCCTTCGCCAGCTCTTCGAGCGCCCGGGTCGTCAGTTTCTTCTCGCGCGACGACGAGCGATCGCGCGGAAACTCGTTGAGCACGCGGGCGTACTTGGCCGCGACGAGTACGCCGAGGTACTTGTTCGCGGCGTGCGTGGCGATCTCGTTGGGTGTGAAAACTTGCATGGATCAGCTCGATGAATGGTGGTCGATCTCGGACTGAAGCCGCTGGATCAGCGCCTCGACCTGCAGGCGAAGGCCGAACACCCGTTCGCGGCTCACGACCTCCGCGTCCAGGATCGCTCCAATGTGCTTGACGGCGCGGTCGAGGTCGTCGTTGACGACGACGTACTCATAGTCCTCGACCGCCCGCAACTCGTGCAGAGCGGAATTTAATCGAGCGACGAGCGCTTCGGGGGATTCTGTTTTCCGGCGCCGGAGCCGGTCCAGGAGCACGTCGGCGGAGGGCGGGAGCACGAAAACCGTAACCGCCTGCGGAAAGGCCTTGCGGATCTGGGCCGCTCCCTGAACGTCGATGTCCATGATGACGTGCTTCCCGCTCCCGAGGACCCGGGCGATCTCGCTCTTCAACGTGCCGTACAGGTTACCGTGCACCTCGGCGGACTCGGCAAATTCCCCGGCCGCCCGGCGCGCCTGGAATTGGGGCACGGTCAGGAAGTAGTAGTCGGTCCCATCTCGTTCGCCGTTCCGCGGCGCCCGCGTCGTGCACGAAATCGAGTAGCCGACGTCGTTGCGCCGGCTCAGCAGCGCCCGGGCGATCGTCGTCTTCCCGCCGCCCGACGGCGCCGAGAGGATGACCGGAAATGGATTCACTCGAGGTTCTCCACCTGCTCGCGGATCCGCTCGAGCTCCTCCTTGATCGAGATGACGTCCTGCAGAATCGCCGAGTCGCTGGCCTTGCTGCCGGTGGTGTTCGCCTCGCGCAGCAGCTCCTGGAGCAGAAACCCGAGCCGCTTGCCGACGCCATCGGGGGGGGCGACCGACAGCGTTCCCCGAAACGCATCGAGGTGCGAGTGAAACCGGCTCACCTCCTCCGACACGTCGAGGCGGTCGGCGAGAATGGCGATCTCCTGGGCCACTCGCTGGTCATCGACGGCCACCCCGGCCGCGAGCTCCTCGATCGTGGCGCGCAGCCGATCGCGCTGCTCGATGAGCCGCTGCGGTGCCCGCGCGGCGATCCGCTCGACGGCGCGTTCGATCACGAGCAGCCGCTCATTGAGGTACCGCCCGAGTCGCGCGCCCTCCGCGGTGCGCATCGCGTCGAGCGCCGCGACCGCCCGATCGACGATCTCGACCAGCTCGGTCGCCGTGCCGGCGAGAACATCGTCCGATCCGGCGATCACGTCGGGCAGTCGGAGAATTGACGCCGCGTCCACGCCGCCGTCGAGCCCGAAGCGCTCGATGAGGCGGCGGATCTGCGCCGCGTAGGCCCCGAAGCGCGCCTCGTCGATTCGCGTCTCTTCCGCGCGTTGCCGATCGATGCGTGCGGTGACCGTGACATGGCCGCGCGCGACGCCGCGGCGCAGCGCTTCGCGCACCTCCGATTCCCAGCGACTCAACTCACCCGGCAGCTTGACCGACGGGTTGAAGAAGCGGTGGTTGACCGATCGCACCTCGATCGACACCCGTGTGCCACCCACGGTACCATCGGCTGCGCCGAAGCCGGTCATGCTCTTGATCATCGGTGTGCGAGCCCGTGTGGTGGCAGTGGAAGTGGTCAATCGACGAAGGACCAGCGTACACCGTAAAAGTTGGTCTGCCGCGGCATGATGTAGCCGGGCACCTGAGCATACCGCTCGCCCAGCGTGTTCCGGAACTGCCACGAGATCGTGGCGCTGAGGATTCTGATCTCGAGCAGCGTGGAGAGCGTGCGGTAGCCGACGGTCGATCGGAAATTTTCCGTGTTGGGAAACGGGAGATGGTCTCCCGATCGATACTCGTGAATGATCGACGCCATGAGACCGAAGTCGCCCGTGGGGAACTTGTCCAGGAGATTCGTTCTGACGAAGAGCTCACTTCGCGTCTGGTACTGGGGCCGGTAGCTACCGATCGAATCCGTCCATTTGAGCGCCGAGATGTCCGCATTGATCGCCTTCCAGATCCGGCCGCGGACGGCACCCGTGTACGCGGTCACGGTCGGCGACACGTGCGCCGAATAGTGCGTGTCGAAGATGCGCGCCGGCGACAGGCGCACACTGTCGCGGTGCAGCACGCCGCCGATCAACCACAGTCCTTTGACGCGGAGTCCCAGCTCGGCGCGAGCGTACTTCGTCGTGAAGCTTTGGTCGGGCGTCCGACTGTCCGTGGCCCGGCCCACGGCGCCCAACAGCGAGATGAACGACAAGGGAGCAAGGCGTGCGGTGATATCGGTGTGCGCCACCGAGTCGATGCTCTTGCCGTCGACGAAGCCCACCACGCTCAGGCGATTGGTGAGGAAACTGGCCCGAACCGATGGCGACAACACCGAATTGTCACCCGACTTGAACAGCCGGGCGTTGGCGCTCAGCTCCAGCGGTCCGCGTACGGTGCCCGCCGACGCGAGGTATTGCGTGGTCAGAATCACGGTGTCGAGAGACGTGCGGTTGAACGCAGAGTCGGCGGGCGACTGTGGATTCGGTATCGAGCGCGTGCGCACGCCGGTGTATTCGTATTTCGAGCTGACGGCCATGACCTGCGCCCAGAGCGGGCTGAAGTCCGGATCGCCGTAGGCGGCGCGCAAGTAGGCATCGTTGCGCGTGGATCCCAGGGTCGGAATCGAGTCCCCCGGCGTGCCGTCGGGATTTTCGCCGATGATCACGCCGCGGTGTCGGCCGATGCGCGTGGCGAACGCATCGAGACTCCAGCCGGCACGCGCCACGCCGACGCGAGCGACCGCGCTGTTGTTGTCGCTGCTCGATCCGAAGCGGTGCGGCGGCGTCGTACCGTACTGCTGCGCCCCGAACTGAAAGTCGGCGCCGCTATGAAACCGCTTGCCGAAGAAGCCGCGGTACATGTTGGTCTGCTGATCGCCGGTGCTGACGTCGGTTCGCGTCTCGGGAATGACCTTCTGCACGCGCCAGCTGCGCAGGTACACGCGCACCTCCTCTGGCGCTTGCTCGATCGTCGCGTCCTCGACCGACCACAAGTTGATCTGCGTGAGATCGTGCGCGCCACCGCCGCGCGGATCGAGCGGCGGATACTCGAATCCGTCGTAGAACACGCGCACACGGCGAACGTCGCCGAGGTAGGCGCCGACCGCGGGCGCGGCGATCCATCCAGCGTGCAGCATCGTCAACCCGGGCACGCGATCGAGCAGATCGGCCAGCGTGATGGCGCCGGTCGCGAACAGCGAATCGCGATCCCAGTGCAGTCGGCGGCCGATCGATAGCTCGGTGGGCTGGTCCGCCTCGGCCATCGGCGCTTTGACCGAATCGGCGTTCAACCGGGCGCGCTCGAGCGAGTCCATCTTGGCGAGGCTATCGCGGATCAGCGAGTCGGCGTGCGCCGGTGCCCGAATCATCAGCGTCGTATCGCGCTTCTGAACCGTATCGCGCTTCTGCGTCGTGTCGCGCTTCTGGGTCGTATCCTTCTGCGCCACGAGGGGGGCGTGCAAAACGGCCCCGGCGATCAGGCCGAGGCCGACGAGCGAGACCAATCGCCGGAGGCGCGAGCTCAGCGCGTGCGTCCCCGAACGAACTCGACGAAGGTTCCGACCGGCACGCCCGTCGGGCCGCGCGGCACGGTGCCCAGATCCGATTCGGTGTACGCGGTCCCGGCGATGTCGAGGTGCACCCATGGATAGCCTTCGGCAAACTCCTTCAAAAACAGCGCGGCGGTGATCGTGCCCGCGGGCCGACCTCCCGAGTTCTTGATGTCCGCGACGTCGGATTTGATCAATTCCTTATAGTCGTCCCACATCGGCAGCGGCCATCCGGGCTCCCCGGAACGCTTGCCTGCGTCCAGAACTTCCTGCACCAGCGCTTCGTCCGTGCCCATCACTCCGGTCGCCGTGTGGCCGAGCGCGATCACGCAGGCGCCGGTGAGGGTCGCCGCGTCGATCACGGCGGCGGGCGAGAGACGCTTCGCGAACGCCAGGACGTCGGCGAGCACGAGGCGGCCCTCCGCGTCCGTGTTGATGATCTCGATGAACTTGCCGTTCGATGCTTGCACGACGTCGCCCGGCTTCATCGCTTCGCCGGACGGCATGTTCGTCGTCGAGCCGATAAGACCCACGACGTTCACGGGAAGTTCCAATCGGCCGATCGCCTCCATGGCCCCCAGCACGCCGGCGGCGCCGCACATGTCGAACTTCATCCACTCCATGCCTTGCGCCGGCTTGATGGAAATGCCGCCCGAATCGAAGCAGAGGCCTTTGCCCACGAGCACGAGCGGCTTGGCGTCTTTTGGCCCACGCTGGTGGGCGAGCATGATCAGCTTGGGATCCTGCGTCGTGCCCTGCGCGACGGCGAGGAAGGACCCCATCTTCTCCCGCTGCATGGCCGCGCGATCGAGCACCGTCGTGGTCATCCCGAGTCGCCGCGCGATGTCGCGGGCCGTGTCGGCGAGATAGTCCGGCGTGCACACGTTGCCCGGCAGCATGCCGAGGCGCCGCGCCAGCGAGTGCCCTTCGCCGATGGCCGCCGCGCCGCGAATGCCTTCGCGCGCCGCGGCATCGGCGAGGATCGTCGCTCCCTCGAGCGGTGCCCGTTGTTCGTCGACCGGCGGCGCGGTCTTCATCTCGCGAAAATCCCAGGCGCCGGCGATGAGTCCGACGCCGATCGCCTCGACCTCACCGGCCGTGACTCGCCCGGCGTAAAACGCCATGCGGCCGGCGCCGAGCTTGACGCCTTGGCGCCCCGCAATCGCGCCGGCGCGGCGAAGCGCCGATGGCCGGTCGCTTGCCGAGCCGATGCCCACCAGCAGAATGCGCTGAATGCCGCGCTCACCGCCCGCGAGGTGCAGCGTCTCGTCGCGCCCGCCGCGGAAATCCCGCCGCGCCAGCGCCCGGCCGAGCGCACCGTTGGTGATCGCATCGACGGGCCGCAGATCGTCACCCAGCGCCGCGCCGGTCGGCAGCGCGACGGCGAGCAGCGGAGTCTCGAGCGCGGTGAAATCGGGAGCGGCGGCGGTGAGCGAGAGGGTCATGCGAGGATGGAGTGAGTCGCGTCGTCGCGACGTGTCAGGCCGTCATGCCGGAGATGATCTGATCGCCGAACTGGCTCGTCGAGATTTCCGTCGAGCCGGGCATCTGGCGGGCGAGGTCGTAGGTAACGCGCTTGGACTTGATCGCGTTCTCCAGACCACGCACGACGAGCGTGGCGGCTTCGTTCCAGCCGAGATACTCGAACATCATCACGCCGGACAGGATGACACTGCCGGGGTTGATCTTGTCCAGGTTGGCGTACTTGGGCGCCGTCCCGTGCGTCGCCTCGAACACGGCCACCCCGTCGCCGACGTTGCCGCCCGGCGCGATCCCGAGTCCACCCACCTGCGCGGCGGCGGCGTCGGACACGTAGTCGCCGTTCAGGTTCGGGGTCGCGATCACGGAATACTCATCAGGGCGCAGCAGGAGCTGCTGAAACATCGAGTCGGCGATGCGGTCCTTGATGATGACCGCGTCGGCGCGGGCCGACGCGCCGCCCTTGCCGAGATCGGCCTCCGAGACCACCGAATCGGCGAACCGGTCGCGCGCCACCTCGTAGCCCCAGTCGCGGAACGCACCTTCGGTGAACTTCATGATGTTGCCCTTGTGCATGAGCGTCACCGACGGCAAGTCGTGCTTGAGCGCGTAGCGAATCGCCATGTCGACGAGACGTTTGGAACCGAACTCGGACATCGGCTTGATGCCGATCGCTGATTGCGGGCGAATGGCCTTGCCGAGCTCGCGCTCGATGAACTGTCGCAGCTTTTCGGCTTCGGGCGATCCCGCCTTCCACTCGATGCCGGCGTAGACGTCCTCGGTGTTCTCGCGAAATACCACGATGTCGAGCTTGTGCGGATCCTTCATCGGGCTGCCGACGCCCTCGAAATACCGCACCGGTCGGATGCAGGCGTAGAGATCGAGCACCTGCCGCAGCGTGACGTTCAACGAGCGGACGCCGCCGCCCACGGGCGTCGTGAGCGGCCCCTTGTTCGAGACGCGGAATTCCTGCATCGCGTCGACCGTTTCCTGCGGGAGCCAGTCCTTGAAGTTGGTGAACGCCTTTTCGCCGGCGAAGACCTCCATCCAGGCGACGCGTCGCTCGCCGCCGTAGGCCTTCTCGACCGCGGCGTCGAACACGCGGACCGATGCTCGCCAGATGTCGGGACCGGTCCCATCGCCCTCGACGTACGGGATGATCGGATTGCTCGGGACGTTCAGGACGCCCTCTTCATATGTGATGCGGTCGCCGTTCGTCGGAACGGTGGCGAGCTTGTATGCGGCCATGCTGGCGGTTTTCCGGGTTGAGCGATCGCACGCAACTGGCAATCGCGCGCAACTGGCGATCGCACGCAACGAGCGCGACTAATGAGCGATCGCGTGCAACTAGGGAAAGTACCGGGGCCAAAAAGGCCGAGCAAGCTGTCGCTGCGGCGGCGGGCTTACCGACAGCGCGTGGCTGGCCGTTCAGAAGGCGCGGAGCAGCCTTCACGTGCCTCCCACGCCCGAACGTTTCGCCGCGCTGCGTCGAACAGCCGCTCGTAGTTGCCGGTGAGGACCTTGGCGCGCGCTTCGGGCGTCAGGGCCTTCCACAGCGGCTCGTAGATTCGATACGTCGTGAGGTACGCCTCGGCTGTCGTCGGCGCGACCGCATCGGTGCCGAACAGGAACCGGTCGGGATAGCGATTGATCAGATTGGCCGCGTTGCGGACCGTCTCCGGCGTGGACACGAGGTACTTGGCAACGACGTCCCACGAGAGGTCGAAGTACAGGTTCCGATAGGCCGGATCGGCCAGCATCGAATCGAGCACCATCGCATGCTGGTTCACGGGCCGCACGACCCGGCCGATGCCGGTGTGTGCCCAGATGATCGTCGCATCCGGATGTCGGCGAATCAGCGCCTTCGTGTCGGCGAGGTACGCCGGCGCGTCGTTGCCGCTGGCGAACGGAACGTCCATGTCCTCGTGCATGATCACGAGGAGGCCCGCCTCGCCGGCCAGCTTCAGAATGCTGTCGAGCGCCGGGTTGAGCAGACTCGCCGGCCCCGGCCGCACCTGGCTCGACACGAACTCCTTGTGGATGCTGAATTCGCCGATGCCGCTGAACACGCCGGGGAACGTGCGCAGCACGCGCCGAATGTGATCCACGGCGTACATGTCGCGCGGGTCGAACCCCGTGATCATCGGATCGAAATGCGCGCGTTCAGCGGGAGTCAGCGACAGGTATTGCGTGGCGATGTACGCGTCCGTGAACGAGTAGTAGTAGAGCGGCGCGTCGGAGTGCAGGTAATAGGTCGGCGCGGTGGCGCCCACCACGCCGTCGAGCCACTCCTGTTGCAGCGGGATCCCGAAGAGCGCCACACGGCCGATGCTGTCGCCCATCAGCTTCAGGAACTCGTGAATGTCCGGACCGCGCTGGACGTAATTCGTGAGATGGAAATGTGAGTCGTCGAGGAGGACGCGTGTCGAGCGTGTCTGCGCTGCGGCGGGTGCCGCGAGGAAGAGTGTTGCGCTCGCACAAAGCAGCGCTGCGCTCGCCCCGAGGACTGCGCGGTAGGAACGACGGATCGGCATGTCGGCAGTGATGTGTCCGGCCGCCGTCGCTCGCGATTGGACTTTCGACGCACGCGCGAATGCCCAAAAGTCGCATGTTCGCTCAGCCGAGCATCGGAAGATTGACCGAGTCTCGTAGATCCACGGACTCCTGGAGCCATCGATGCCCCGCCTTTCCGCCGTTTGCCCGGTGCGAGCCCCGTTCGTTGCACTTTGCCTCGCCGTGAT
>DATJIZ010000112.1:0-5953 GCA_035492735.1 Gemmatimonadaceae bacterium
AGGCGCCGGCGCTTCGTCTCGCGCTCGAGCATCTCCTGCCCGAGCTTCTCGGCCGATGACTGCGCCTCGCGCTTGAGGACCTGGCGGATCTTGTGTCGCGCGCGGCCGGTGCGAACGTGGGCCAGCCAGTCGCGCGTCGGCTTGGCGGTATTGGACGTAATGATCTCCACCGTCTCCGAATTCCGCAGCGCTCGGGACAGCGGCGCGATGCGGCCATTCACGCGCGCGCCGGCACAATGGAGACCGATCTCGGTGTGCACGGCGAACGCGAAGTCGATCGGCGTGGCGCCCTTGGGCAGCTGGACCACGTCGCCGGTCGGCGTGAACACGAAGATCTCGTCCTGGTAGAGGTCGAGCTTGAGAAACTCCAGGAACTCGTCGGGCGTCTTGGCGTCCATCTGCAGCTCGAGCACCTGGCGGAACCAGGACAGGTGTCGATCGAGCTCGTCGCTCTTGGCGTCTTCCTTGTACCGCCAGTGGGCGGCGATACCGTAGTCCGCCGTTCGGTGCATGTCGCGCGTGCGGATCTGCACTTCGTAGAGCTGCCGACCCGGCCCGAACACCGTCGTGTGCAGCGATTGATACCCGTTCGACTTCGGCTGGGCGATGTAATCCTTGATCCGCTCCTGCACCGGCGTCCAGCCGTCGTGAATGATGCCGAGCGCGTGATAGCAGTCGGGCACGGATTTCACCAGCACGCGAATCGCCAGCAGATCGTAGATCTCCTCGTACGGCTTTTCGCGCTGCTTCATTTTCTTGTAGATCGACCACAGGTGCTTCGGCCGGCCGGTCACCTCGACGTCCTTGATGCCGGCCTTGGTGAGCCGCTCGATGAGCGGATCGGCCATCTGGCGAATCAGCGCTTCGCGCTCGCCGCGCTTCTGCGCGACTTTCTTGGCGAGTGCCTTGTATTCGTCCGTCTCGAGGTGCTTGAACGCCAGATCCTCGAGCTCCCAGCGCAGCTTCGCCATGCCGAAGCGGTGAGCGAGCGGCGCATAGAGGTCGCGCGTCTCCTGGGCGATGCGCTTGCGCTTGTCCGCCGGCAGCCAGTCGAGCGTGCGCATGTTATGCAGCCGATCCGCGAGCTTGACGATGATCACGCGCGCGTCTTTGGCGATCGACAGGAGGAGCTTGCGATAGCTCTCGACCTGTCGCTCCTGCGTCGAGCCGCCGGTGGGCAGCTTGGCGATCTTCGTGAGACCGTCGACGATCGCCGCGATCTCCTTGCCGAACTCGGCCTCGACGTCGGCGAGCGTGAGCTGCGTGTCCTCGATGACGTCGTGGAGGATCCCGCTGGCGACGGTGATCGAGTCGAGCTGCAGATCGGCGAGGATCTTGGCGACTTCGACCGAGTGCGTGATGTACGGATCGCCGGAGTTGCGGAGCTGGCCCCGATGCGCCTGCTCGCTGAACTTGTAGGCGCGCACGAGCAAGTCGCGATCGAGCTTGTCGTGCAACGGATGCTCGGTTTCGCGCCATCCTGGCATCAGCTCGTGTACGAGCGAAGGGCTCGCCGCCGTCACAACAGTCCCGCCTCCGCGAAGCTCGTGTAGCGTCCCCGTCCGATGATCACGTGGTCGTGCACCGGAATGTCGAGCAGCCGCCCGGCCGCGACCAACTGCTCCGTCACCGTGCGATCGTCGAGCGACGGCGCCGGATCGCCGCTCGGATGATTGTGGACGAGAATCACCGCCGCCGCGCGCTCGGCGATGGCCTCGCGAAAGACCTCGCGCGGATGCACGAGTGAGGAATTCAACAACCCACGCGTCACGGTGACGTCCCGCTCCAGCCGATGCTGCGAGTCCAGCACCGCGACGTGAAACTCTTCGACCGGCAGATCCTCCATGCGCGGCGCGAAATATTCGACCACGTCGCGCGGCGACCGAACCGGTGTGCCGTCCTGCCGAGCCTCCAGCGCCAACCGGCGTCCCAGCTCGAGGGACGCATGGATCACGACCGCACGAGCCGTTCCGACGCCCGGAACCGCGGTCAGCGTGGCGACCGGCTGCCGCGCGATGCGCCGCAAAGCCCCGCCCGCTTCGGCGAGCACTGCCTGCCCGATCTGCACCGCCGTTCGACCGCCGGTACCCGAACCGATGACGATCGCGAGGAGCTCAGCGCTGCTCAGCGCCGATGCGCCGAGGTCGATGAGCCGTTCCCGAGGCCGTTCCGACCGGGGCAGCTCTCGAATAGTTAACGCATTTCCGGATTCCTGGCCAGACATCCCCATGGGCTCCATGACTAAGAGGAGCTTCAGTCTGGGGCTGGCTCAGCCGACTTCCGTCACCGTTTTGTTCCGGCCGGGCGCGGGACGCCCGGGAATGCCGCCGTCCGAGGGAGTCTTCTACACCTTGGTGCCATGGCACTTCTTGAACTTCTTGCCGGAACCGCACGGACACGGATCATTCCGGCCCACCGTGGACCAATCCACGCCGGCGGGCGGGTTGCCGTTGTCGATCGACCGCGGACGGCCCGCGCCGACGATGGTCGGGTCCTTGCGCGCGGCGACTGGCTTGGACGTCGGAATCGGCGCCGGGCCGATGTCGACCGCGCCGTCCGCGCCATCGCCCGACACGGTGGGCTCCTCGGCCGGAATGTCCTCGAGGATCCCGAGCGCGTTGTAGCGCTTGGTCGGCCGCTGCGGCTCGGGCGGGGGCGGGGGCGCCGGCGGCTCGAACACCAGCTGCACCTTGAGGAATCGATCGGCGAAGGTGTTGTAGATGTCGTTCATCAGGTCCACGAACATCTTGTACGCTTCCTGCTTGTACTCGATGAGCGGGTCCTGCTGGCCCCAGCCGCGGTACGTGATCGTGGCGCGGAGCTGGTCGAGATCGTAGAGGTGATCCTTCCACTTCTCGTCCAGCACCTGCAGCATCACGAGCGACAACAAGCGATCCCCGTAGCCGCGGCCGGCTTCGTCGCGAACCGCGTCGAGACTCTCGAGCTTGGCCCAGAACGCCTTCGTCGCCACGTGCATCGCGGCGTTCTTCGCCGCCGTCTCGTCGGTCGGCCGGTGATCAGGCTTCTCGAATTCAGGGACCTGAACGAGATAATGCATCATCAGATCCTTCGACAGCAGCTCGAAATCCCATTGCGTGGGATCGTCGAATTCGGCGAGCGAGGTCTCGACGCGGAAGGTCACCGCCTTCTCGATCATCTTGAGCGCTTCGCCCTTGAGCTCTTCTCCGCCCTCCAGCGCGAAGCTGCGCAGCGAGTAGATCACCTCGCGCTGCTGGTTCATCACGTCGTCGTAGTCGAGCAGCCGTTTGCGAGCCTGGAAGTTCTGCAGCTCGACGCGCTTCTGCGCGCCTTCGATCGAGCGCGTGATGAGCGAGTGCGTGAGCACCTCCCCTTCCTGCGCGCCAAGCCGGTCCATGAGGCTCGCGATGCGCTCCGAGCCGAACAGCCGCATCAGATCGTCTTCGAGCGACAGGAAGAACTGCGAGGCGCCGGGATCGCCCTGGCGACCGGCTCGTCCGCGCAGCTGCCGGTCGATGCGCCGTGACTCGTGGCGCTCGGAGCCGACGATGTGCAGGCCGCCGATCTCCATGATGTTGATCTCCTTGCCGTCGGGATCCTTCACCTTCGACGGCTTGGGATCGGTCACGCCCTGGCCCAGCTTGATGTCGGTACCGCGGCCGGCCATGTTCGTCGCGATCGTCACCGCGCCGGGCTGGCCCGCCATCGCGACGATCTCCGCCTCGCGCTGGTGGTACTTGGCGTTGAGCACGTTGTGCTGAAGGCCGCCGCGACTGAACAGCTTGGAGAGCGTTTCCGAGGCTTCGACGCTCGTCGTGCCGATCAGCACCGGGAAGCCGAGATCGTGCAGGCGGCGCGTTTCCTCGACGATCGCGTTGTACTTCTCGCGCCGCGTCTTGTACACGAGGTCCTGCCGGTCCTCGCGGATCATCGGCTTGTTGGTCGGGATGACCGCGACTTCCAGCTTGTAGATCTGGAAGAACTCGGTCTCTTCCGTTTCGGCCGTGCCGGTCATGCCGGCCAGCTTGTCGTACATGCGGAAGTAGTTCTGAATCGTGATCGTGGCGAGCGTCTGCGTCTCGCCCTTCACGCGCACGCCTTCCTTGGCCTCGACGGCCTGGTGCAACCCCTCCGACCAGCGGCGGCCGATCATCGTGCGGCCGGTGAACTCGTCGACGATCAGCACCTCGCCGTCCTGCACGACGTAGTTGACATCGCGCTCGTACAGCGCGTGGGCGCGCAGGAGCTGATGGACGATGTTCAGCCGCTCCGCCGTCGACGCGTAGCTGATCTCCATCTGCCGCCGGGCCTCGATCTTTTCTTCGGGCGTGAGGTCGGGGTCGTGGTCGATCCGGTGCACCTCCTGGGACAGATCCGGGAGCACGAACGCATCGTGCTGACTCGGCGCCATGAAGTCGACGCCCTTGTCCGTCAGATGGACCGAGTGCCCCTTTTCGTCGAGCACGAACAGCAGATCCTCTTCGGTGTCGCGGAACTGCTGCTTGCTCGCCGGCAGGCGTCGGTCGGCGATGTGCTCCAGCTCCTGCTTCTGCACGAGCTGCTTGTTGCCCGGCTCCTGCAGAACCTTCATCAGCCGCCGGTTCTTCGGGCTGCCGAGCTGCGCCTTGTAGAGCTTGAGCGCGGCCGCGGCCGTGTCGCCTCGCGCGAAATCGCGTTCGGCTTCACCGACGAGCGCATTCACCAGCTCGGTCTGACGGCGGACGAGTCGCGCGACGGCGGCGTTGTGCTCGAAGTACATCGCGTCGTTCTCGTTGCCCACGGGCCCCGAGATGATGAGCGGCGTGCGCGCCTCGTCGATCAGCACCGAGTCCACTTCGTCGACGATCGCGTACACGTGGCTGCGCTGCACACGCTGGTCGAGCGATACCACCATGTTGTCGCGCAGGTAGTCGAAGCCGAACTCGTTGTTGGTGCCGTAGGTGATGTCGGCCAGGTATCCGGCGCGGCGTTCGGGAGTCCCCGGCTCGGTGTCGTCGATGCACCCGACGGTGAGGCCGAGATAGTTGTAGAGGTGCCCCATCCACTGCGAGTCGCGCCGGGCCAGGTACGTGTTCACCGTGACGAGGTGCGCACCCTTGCCCGGCAATGCGTTGAGGTACAGCGGCAAGGTGGCGACGAGCGTCTTGCCTTCGCCGGTGGCCATTTCGGCGATCTTGCCCAGGTGGAGCTGGATGCCGCCCATGAGCTGCACGTCGAAGTGCACCATGTCCCACGCCAGCTCGTGGCCGGTCACCATGACCTTGGTGCCGACGAGCCGGCGCGCGGCTTCGCGGACCGTCGCGAATGCTTCTGGCAGGATCTCGTCGAGCACGTCGGACAATGCCTCGGCGAGTTTGGCTTCGACGCCGCCGCGGCCGTCCGCTCCACCCAATTCGCGGTCGATACGCTCGCGCTCGGCCGCGTCACTCGCCGCGCGCTTGTGCTCCTTGAGCTCGGCGATCTGGCGCTCGAGGTCCCCGGTCCGCTCGGCGATGATGCCGCGGAATTTCTCCGTCTGCGCGCGCAGCTCGGCGTCCGACACGTCGTGCAGCCGAGCGAAATGCTCGTTGATCTCGTCGACGATCGGCTGGATCTTCTTTCGTTCGCGCTCGTGCCGGTTTCCGATCACGGCGCTGATCACTCGCTTGAACATTCAATCCCTCTAGCGGTACAGCCGTGCCGCCTCGATGTATGCGGCGACGGCATCCGGCACGAATCCTCGAATCGACTGCCCTCGACGCACGCGGTCACGAATCTCGGTGGAGGAGACGTCGATCCGGCGCGTCGTGAGGCAACGGGGCCGCCCAGGCATGGATGCCAGGTCCGGCGCTTCCCCCGTCCGCTGCAGTATGACGACGGTCGCCAGCTCGACGATCCGCTCCGGCGACCGCCAACTCGCGAACGATCGCGGCACATCGGCCCCGACGAGCCAAAAGAGCTCGGCGGCGGGCCAGCGGGCCGTCAGCGTCGTCAA
>DATJIZ010000113.1:0-3479 GCA_035492735.1 Gemmatimonadaceae bacterium
AGGTCGGTGTCGGGCGGGATCAGGCCACCCCAGAGAATGAGCCGATCGATGCGTGATCGGCCATGCGTGATCCAGCGAGTGGCTGTCGCGGCGCCCTGCGAGAAGCCGAGCACCACGACCCGTGGCGGCGCGGTGCCCGAACCAGCCGTGATCTCCCCGTGCAGCGTATCGAGGTACTCCACGTAGTCAGCGATCTCCGACGCCCGGTCCTCACGCGTCATCCAGGTGGCACCGACGGGCCGCTCCGAGGCGGGCACACCGTCGACGCCCGCGAGGTAGAACCGGTTCATGGCCTCGGGCGCGACGATCAGGCGCCGTGGAGTCGCGAGATCGGAAAAGTACCGGACGAATTGAGCGGCGAGCTGCCCATAGCCGTGCAGCACGAACCACACGCTCGCGCGGGCGGGCGCGTCACCGCCCATCGTGTAGTACCGCGCCGTGCGCGCGGTCCTGAGATGGTGCGTGTGCGGAGCGGGAGCCGTGACGTCTTCACTCACGGCTCCAACTTATCGTCGATCGGCTATTTCCGGGCGCTGCCCGACGTTGGCGTGGCTGCCGCCAGCAACTGCGCCTGCGTCGAGCTCTTCTCGAGCAGGTCGATCGCCTTGAGCAGCTGGTGATCCTCGGGTAGCAGCCGCACCTTTGCCCCCGCCTCGCCAAACGACATGCGGGCGACTCTGTTCGCCAGATCGTGCGTCAGGAAGCGACGCGCCGCGCTGTCGCGCGCCGGTTCGACCTTGACTCCCGCTGCCTGGAGCCGACGCATCAGCTCGGTCGTCCACGATGCCGGGACGGTGAAGTCGCGCCCCACAGTCCCCTTGAGCTCGAACGCATAGTTCTGCAGGACCGTGTTGATCTCCTGCACGCGCGGCGCGACCGAGCGCAGAAACTCCCGCTCGGCCGTCGTGACGGTGTCGTCCGGCACCATGATGTCCGGCCGGATGCCACCGCCGCCGTACACGACCCGTCCACCGTCCGACTTGTAGGTCGGGCGTGACGCCGCACTGACGGAATCCGGGTGGACCTCGACGAATGCGCCGTTCACCAGCTTCCGTTCGCGATGGATGGAGCGGCCGCTCGGCGTATACCATTTCCCGGTGGTGATCTTGAGCTGGTAGCCGCCCTGCAGTTGATAGACCGACTGGACGAGCCCCTTTCCGAACGAATTCGAGCCGATGACCAGCGCGCGATCGTGATCCTGCAGCGCGCCGGCCACGATCTCGGTGGCCGACGCCGAACCGCCGTCGACCAGCACGACCAGCGGCACCGTCAACGCCACGTGCCGGCCACTCGACCGAAGGATCTCGGTGGGCTGGTTGCGCGACCGCACGCTCGAGATCTCCAGGCCATCGCGCAGGAACAAGCTGGACGTCTTGAGCGCCTGATCCACGATGCCGCCGCCGTTGTCGCGCATGTCGAGCACGATGCCTTTGGCGCCTTCGCTCTGCAGCTTCTCGACGGATTCGGCCACTTCGTCCGCCGCGTTCTCGTTGAACGTCTGGAGCGGCACATAGCCGATGTGATCCGCAACCACCATCGAGTATGGAACCGCCGGGATGCGAATGACCCGTCGGGTGAAGCGGATCTTGATCGGTTCGGACACGGCGGGACGGACGTAGGTGACGCTCACCTGTGAACCAGGCTCGCCCCGGAGCAGCTCCGACACCTTGCCCAGGCTGAGGGTGGCGGTCGATGTGTTGTCGACGGAAACGATGTGGTCTCCTTCGCGAACACCCGCTTCCTCGGCCGGCGTGTTGGGAAAGACGCGCTCGACCACGTACGTGCCGTTCCCCTGGTCGGTGACCGACATGCCGGTGCCACCGTAGCGACCGCCCGTGCTCCGATTGAAGTCCTCCGACTGCTTCGGCGAAAGCAGCTCGCTGTACGGATCGTTCAGCTCGTGCACGAGCCCGCGTGCCGCCTTCTCGTAGCCCACCGCGAGCGGAATCGAGTCGACGTACTGATTTCGGACCAGCGACATGACCTGGTCGAACAGCACGGCGTTGGAGTGGGCTGGGGCTTCCTGCAGCAGGAAACCGCCGGCGACAATCGGAATGACGAGCAGCGTTGCCGCTGCCGCGGTGCGAAAGCGTGGCATCGGGTTCGTGTCAGGACGAGGAATCAGGAATTCGGCGCTGGAGCGGCGTGACCTTGCACGACTCGGCGTTCGGGACACGGGCTCTTGTGCGCCTTGGTCGCGGCGACCGCGGTCGCCGGCTCGTGGCCCGGGGCATACAGCACGCGACCGCGCTGCACGCGGCCGTCGTGGCGCGGCTCGACCATGGCATCCAGGCGCGGACCGGTCGCGGTCGGACCCGCCGTCGAGGGAAGCGGGAGCACGCCGCCGTAGCCGGTACCGGTGGGGCGGCGGGTGGGGTCATTCGGCGCGGTCACACCGGCAATCACGATGAACAGCGGCACGACCGTACGTGCCACGACTCGCCGTTGCAGGCTAAGGATCGACCGGATCATGCGCCACGCTCCCCCAGAGGGTCCCGCACTCCTGACTCTAAGATTCGTCGACAATATTGTCAACGAAAAAGCGGCCCGAAAAGTTCCGCCGAACGCGTCGCTAAGCAGTTGCCGGCGAAGTTTTTACGAATCGCAAACAACTCGGCGGCGATCACTTCGCCGCGCCGAGCTTCCAGATCCCGTTCAGCATGTCGGAGGCATAGACGCTCGGCCCGAGGTACTGCACGCCCCACACGTACACGGGCTTGCCGGCGTCCAGGAGGCCCGTGGCAAGCTCGCGGCCCATCAACCGCAGATCGCACCGGACGCTGCCGTCACCGCTCCCCACCTGCTGACTGTTCGGGCACGATGCGAGGTCGCCTCGCACGTCGATCGCCCGCACGCCGCCGTTGTAGTACGCCGCATACAGGACGCCGTGCGCCTCGTCGACCGAGAAGTTGTGCGTCCCTGCCCCGTCCACATGGTAGAATGCTACCTCCTTGGGCTGGGTCGGGTCGGTGATGTCGACCACGTGAATGTCACCGACCGAGGAGCTTCCGATCGCACCGGGGCCTTCCTGGCCAACGAACGCGAATCGCTTTCCGCCGCTCGGGTCGTGGTACCACCACACGTTGTGAACCTCGCCGCCGACCGTCTTCACGCCGCCGATCACGCGCGGGTTCTCGGGTGAGGCTCCGCCGCTCGCGCCACATCCGCCAAGATCCCATATCTGCATGCCGTCGTCCCAGAGTGCGACGAACAGCAGCCCGTCGCGCACGAAGGTGTCGTGCACGAATGGGTTGCCGGCTTCCTTCGTGAAAACTTCGCGTGGCGCGCTGGGGTCGCTCAGGTCGACGATCACCAGCCGCGCGTGCGCCGTGCTCGAAGGATCGATCGAGAGAAAGCCATACAGCTTTCCGTTCACCCGGCCGATCTCCGCCGTGTGAACACCTGGGTCGGTGTGCGCGTTGGTGAAACGGGAGAGGAGTCGCGGATGGCGCGGATCGGCCAGATCGAACACGACGATC
>DATJIZ010000114.1:0-33528 GCA_035492735.1 Gemmatimonadaceae bacterium
CGCGTAGCTCAGGCCATGACCAAAGGGATAGAGCGGCGTGCCGTTGAAGAACCGGTACGTACGGTTCGCCATGCCGTAGTCGGTGAACGGCGGCAGATCGTTCACACTCCTGTAAAACGTCACCGGGAGACGCCCGCCGGGATTGTAATCGCCGAACAACACGTCGGCGATCGCCGTCCCCGCCGCCTGTCCAGGATACCACGCCTCGAGAATGCCCGGCACGTGCGCCTGCGCCCAGTCGGTCGAGAGCGCGCTGCCGCTCATCAGCACGAGGACCGTCGGCTTGCCGAGCGACACGATCTTCTCGAGCAACTGCTCCTGCGGCGCGGGCAAATCGAGGCTCGTGCGGTCGCCGCCGTGGAAGCCGTCGATCTGCACCGGCATCTCCTCGCCCTCGAGCCGCGACGTGAGACCGAGCACCATCACCACCGCATCCGCCTGCCGCGCAATGCGCACGGCGCTGGCTTGCAGCGCTTCGTTCGGCGTGGCCCACATGAGCTGCAACTGCGCATCGCCCGTGGTCTCTTCGGCTTCGACGCGCACGCGATAGGTCTTGCCGGCCTCGAAGCGCATCGGCGGCGATTGCGCGAGGCGCGGATCGGGAAACTCGCCATCGTGCGTCGGATACACGGAGCGGAAGATCAGGCTGTCGTTCACGAAGAGACGGAACTTCATCGTGCCCACGAGGCCGAGCCGGTAGTCGCCGGTGACCGGCGGGTGAAACGCGGCCGTCCAGCGCACGCCGAAGTCGTCGGGGTTCATGCCCGCGCGCGGAGCCCCGTCGCGCCAATTCACATTCACCGTGCTGTCGACGCGAGAGAAGAGCGGCTTGCCTTCGATCGTGTGCGTCGCGAACACGTCGACGTCGACACCGTGCTTGCCGCTCCTGGTCGTGAACGCCGATGGTGGCGCGAGCTCGAGCACCGGAAATCCGGTCGCGAGATCGGAGCCGAGGGCGTAGAGCACGTGCGTCTTCTTCGAGACCGCCTCACGGATGCCGCGGAGCGGCGTGATGGGATCCGCCGGCTCACCGTTGTAGTTGCCGAGCAGCATGCGGGCCTGGTCGGCGTTGGGCCCGATCACCGCGATCGTGCCGAGGTCCTTGCGCAGGGGCAGCGCATCGTTGGCGTTCTTGAGCAGCACGATCGACTCGTGCGCCGCGCGCAGCGCGAGCGTACGATTGGCCGGTTGATCGAGCACGCTGAACGGAATCTTCGCCCATCGCACCCGCTCGGGCGGATCGAACATCCCGAGCTTGAATCGCGCGAGCATGAGGCGGGTCACCGACGTATCGATCGCGGCCTCGGTGATCAACCCGCTGTGAACGGCATCGATCAGGTTCGAGTAGACCTGCCCGCATTCCAGGTCGGTTCCGGTCTTGACGCCCGTCGCCGCGGCCTCGGCGGCCGTCGCCACGTACTTGTGGTGCAAGTAGATGTCGTTGATCGCGCCGCAGTCGGACACCACGTAGCCGGGAAACTTCCATTCGCCGCGCAGGATCTCCGCGAGTAGCAGGTCGCTGGCGCAGGCCGGCTTTCCATAGATCGCGTTGTACGCGCACATCAGTGAGTAGGCGCCACCCTCGCGGATGCCGGCCTCGAAGTGCGGCAAGTAGCTCTCGCGCAGGTCGCGCTCGCTCACCACGGCGTCGAACGAATGCCGGTCGGGCTCGGGGCCGCTGTGCACGGCGTAGTGCTTCACCGTCGAGACCGTTTTGAGGTATTTGGGATCGTCGCCCTGCATGCCGCGAATGAACTGCACGGCGAGACGGCCGGTCAGAAATGGATCCTCGCCGTACGTCTCCTGGCCGCGGCCCCATCGCGGATCGCGAAAGAGGTTGATGTTCGGCGACCAGAACGTGAGGCCCTGATACCGCTGGCGGCTGTCCTGCCGCAGGTACTCCTGATGCTTGGCGCGCGCTTCGTCCGAGATCGTCGTCGCCACGCGGAACATGAGGCTGTCGTCCCACGTCGCCGCGAGCCCGATGGCTTGCGGAAAGACCGTCGCGAGTCCGGATCGCGCCACGCCGTGGAGCGCTTCGTTCCACCAGTTGTACGCGGGCACGCCGAGTCGCGGGATCGCCGGCGCGACGTCCTTCATCTGCGAGACCTTTTCGTCGAGCGTCATGCGCGAGACCAGGTCCCGCGCCCGCTCCTCGAACGAGAGCGACAGGTTCTGGTAGGGCAGAACGCCCTCCTGCGCGGCGAGTATCGGCGCGGCGCTCGCGACGATGACGGCGGACAGCAGCAGTCGGCGGATCATGTGCAGTGGCGCTCCCGGGAAGAGAGAGGATGACTCAGCGGCACGCTCGATCACGGCGTGCCGCGCGACTGTGCGGCATCGGTTCGCGGACTCTCCGGCGGGCCAAGATACGTCGAGCCAATGGGACGCGCTTCGACGACCAGTTTCTCGAGCACCACGCCGGGATCGACCATCCAGAACTTGAGGACGTGCGCGCCGCCGCGGGCGAGCATATGACGCGTGGTGCTGACGATGATGTTGTCGGCGACCGATTTCTCCCACGCACGAGTCGAAGTGTCGGCCCGCACGTTCACGATCTGCGGCGGCTCGTCGTCGAACGAGACGGCGTAGCGAAGACCGGACGCCGCGCCGGTGAAATCGAGCGTCGGCGCGACGTACGCGTTCACGGCGACCGACCCGCTGTCGAACAGGAACATGCTGTACTCGAGGCGCGGCGACCCGCCGCCCGGCGACTGGCTCGGTGCGGTCACCGGCATCGGAGTGACACCCGATGCCGTGCGGCCGAAATTCGGGATGCGGAGCCAGGTCACGCCGACCGACTCGACCGCGCGGGTGTAGTGCTCGGATTGCATCGACACAAAGCCGTCGCTCTCGCTGAAGCCGATGAACCCGTTGGCGACGCGGCGGCTGTTGTCGACCGGAACCTGAACCGTCACCTGGCGTTGATCCGGCCCGGTGATCGTGATCGGTACGCGATGAACGCCCGGTGGCACGGCCGCCCAGTCGACCGTCACGGTCACCCGCTCCTCCTTGACGACGTGTCCCCTCGACGGCCGGACAATCAGCCACGGCTCGCCCGTCTCGACGCTGAAGTCGAAAGGCTGCTGCCCGCGCGCGTAGATGTCGAGATGGTAGCGCTCATCCGAGTACGGAACGAACGTCGGCAGCGTCGGCTCGCGTGAGCCACTGCCGAACGCGAAGGGCGGCGCACCCGGTCGTCGCGCCGGTGCCGGTCGGTTCTGCTCGACCACGGCGACGCCCATCTCGGCTGTGGGTGGGAGCTGGATGACGTCGACCCGCGGCATCGTGTTGCGCGGCGGCTCCTGCCAGTACGTGTAGCCGATGTGCGTCTGGTCCATCATGTGGTTCCACTTGCCGCCAGCGAGTCCGGTGTTGTACTCGCTGGTGATCGCGGCGTCGCGCTCGAACAACGCGCGCACGCTGTCGGCCAGATCGTTGGTCGACGCGCGGCCTTCGCGCGCGTAGAGATGATTCCTCGCGGCGGTGACGTACAGTTCGTTCAGGTTGGCCGCCGCGAGCACGGGATGCAGCACGAGCTCGAAGTACGAGTCCTTGTATTCAGCCGGCAGCGTGCCGGCAATCGCCGCCGCGTCGCGCCGCAGCGTGTCGTATTCGGCAACGACGCGCTCAGCTTCGCGAAAATTCGTGAGGCTGTACGTCGCGGTGTCGAGCAGCTCGGGCTTGCGCCGCGCGGCGTACTCGAGCGTTCTGGTCATGACGTCGGCGATCGCCACGGCGTGCTCGGGACCGAACTGCTGTGCCGCCCATTGTCGCGTATAGTCCGGCAGCTTGTCGGCCGGCCAGCGTGACGGGTTCCACGCATAGTCCAGAAAGAAGGAGATCGGAAACTCCATCGGCTTGAGATCGCCGACGTTCACGATCCAGATGCGCTTGGCGCCGTAGGCGTACGCCAGGTGCATCTGCTCCCAGACCCGCGCGATCGGATTGCTGTTGATCCACTTGTAGTTGCGCGGCCCGCCAACGTAATCGAAATGGTAGTAGATACCGAATCCGCCAGGACGCGACGTGTCGGCGCGCGCCGGCAGCCGGCGAATGTTGCCCCAGTTGTCGTCCGAGAAGAGCAGCGTGACATCGTCGGGCACGCGCATGCCCTTGTCGTAATAGTCCTGCACTTCCTTATAGAGGGCCCAGAGCTGCGGCGTGGCAGAGGCGGGTTTGCCGGTAACCTGCGTGATGATCGCCCGCTGGTCGCGCACGATCCGCTCGAGGAGGTCGATGTTGCTGCCAGCGGTCATCGGCATGTCACCATCGCCCCGCATGCCGATCGTCACGATGCTCTCGTGCGTCCCCATGTGCCGGACGCCGTCGGTCCAGAACGCGCGGAGCGTGGAGTCGTTCTGCTCGTAGTTCCACTCGCCTTTGCCGTAGCGTTTCCATTCCTGCTGCGCGCGCAGCATCGGCTCGTGGTGCGAGGTGCCCATCACGATTCCGTACTCGTCGGCGAGCACGGGGTTCTGCGGGTCGTCATCGTTGAACGCGCTGCCCCACATCGCGGGCCACAAGTAGTTGCCTTTAAGCCGCAGGATCAGCTCGAACACCTTGGCGTAGAACGCGTGATTGAAGCCGCCGAACTTTTCGTTCGCCCAGCCGCTCAACGCCGGCGCCTCGTCGTTCAGAAAGATTCCGCGGTACTTCACCGCCGGTTCGCCGTCGCTGTGGCGTCCAGGCAAGACGAACAAGTCAGCCCGATGGCGAACGGGAACGTCCGCCCACCACGTCCACGGCGACACGCCGATCTGCGACGACACGTCGTAAATGCCGTAGATCGTGCCGCGCTTGTCGCTCCCGGTGACGACGAGCGCGCGGTCGACTCCCGGGTACGGCCGCTCGATCGTGCGGATCAGATACGTCTCCCAGCGCCCGGCGACGCCCGTGACATCGAGCTTCCGCTCGCGCACGAGCCGATCGATCAGCGGTGCCTTGCCGAGCGTGCCGACGAGTACGACCTCCGGCCCTCGAGGCAGCGTATCGATCGAGAGCGTCGGCCGGGCGCCGGTCACCTGCAGCAGGTCGTTCCGCAGATCGTTCGCTGCGCGGACCACACCCGGCAAGTCGGCCGAGCTCGCGACGAGCGGTGCAGCGCGCCCGGCGTGCGCGAGCGAGAATCGCCCGGGGCCGTCGCCCGTGGCGATGTAGCTCGTCTGCGCGCCGGCTACGCTCGCAATGACAACTGATGCCAGTGATAGGGTGATCAGATCTCTAGAAACGAGCGACAAGAGTCGGCCTCGCGGTGCGCTAGACACCTACGGATCGCTCGTCATTGGGTGAGTCGACAGGAAGATCACGCCCGCCGCGTGGCCGACGCCCCAACGCGCCGTTGCGGCGACACCATCGAGATACTTGATGAACGTGACGTCCTTGGCCGCGATCTCACGTAGCTTGTCCGTGCCGCCGAGCAGCGTGTTGTCGAGATAGACCTTCACCTCGCTCGGGTTCTGGAAGCTGTCGGTGCCGCGGGTGCGGAGCCAGTTCGAGCGAAGCGACTCGACCGCGTCGTACACCGTGTTGTAGTGCTGGGCCGCGATCTGCTCCTGCGTCAGAATCGAGCGATCGGACCGGCGATCCGGCTGCTCGGCGTGATGCAGTGCGCAGCCCGCGGCGGCGGCGGCGAGTGTTACGCACGAAGCGAAACGAGCGACTGAAGCGCGCATCGAAGTCGGAGCGTCAGGATGATCCTTCCTGCGGAGTATCATGACCCGCGCGAACCCCGACGGCAAGCGGACAACGCGAGCGACCGAGCGGCGTCAGCCGAGCGTCCTACCGACCGCCCGTCAGCGGCTCATCGATTCTCGGGCGGTCGGGACCGGCCAGGCCGGTGTCTTGTGCGGATCCTCGCTCTCCTCGTTCGACTCCAGATCACGCTCGTCCGACGGTTCGCGAGAAAGCTCCTGGTCGGCGAATCGCACCGTGCGCGGCTCGGGACTCTCGGGTAGCTCGAGGCGGAACGTACTGCCCCGGCCCACCGCCGAATCCACCGTCAGCGACCCGCGCAGCAACTCGGCCAGACGTCGCGAAATCGGCAGGCCGAGCCCCGTGCCGTTCTGTAGCTGCGTCTTTCCCAGCTGCACGAACTCGTGGAAGATGCGCTCCTGATCGTCCGGCGAGATCCCCTCGCCATGATCGATCACCTCGATCGTAACGCCGCCGCCCGGCGCTGGCGACGAAGCGACCGTGATCGGCTTGCCCGCGCCGAACTTGATGGCGTTGGACACGAGGTTGAGCAGAATCTGGCGGAGTCGCCGCGGATCGGAGACGATCCGTATGGACTGATCGGCGTGGTGCTCGAGGCTCAGGTCCGAGCCGTGTTCGTCGGCGAGCGGACGAACCGTTACGAAGAGGTCTTCGATCAGACCTGGAAAATCGACCGGTTGCAGGCGGAGATCGATCTTGCCCGCCTCGATCTTGGAGAGATCGAGCACGTCGTTCACCAGCTCCAGCAAATGACGCGCGGCCTTCCGCGTCCGCTCGATGCCTTCGGTCTGCTTCTCGTTGAGCGGGCCGTAAATCCGCTCGAGCAGCAGCGTGCTGTACCCCAGGACGGCATTGATCGGCGTGCGCAGCTCGTGGCTCATCGACGCGTAGAATCTGCTGCGAGCCGTCATCGCGCGCTCGAGCTCCATCTGTCGCCTGTGCAGCTCCTGATTCAGCTGCTGCAGCTCGTCGGCCGACTCGGCGAGGGAGGCGGCCTGCTGGCGGAGGGCTTGCTCGTGGCGCACGCGCTGTGAGATGTCGCGAGCGATCAGCGTATACGTTTCACCGCCGGTCGTCGCGTCGTCGAGGCAGGAGATCGACGCCTCGATTGGAAACTCTTCTCCATTCGCGCGGCGGCCGGTGAGCGCTTGCGGGCGCACCGCCGACGCATTGTCGCTTCGGTCCGGCCGCGAGTTGTTCACGGCGGCGCGGATGCCCGCGACGACGTCCGACGCCTCCCCTCCCTCGTACAGGAGAAACTCGGCGATCGACCGTCCCACCGCGTTCTCAGCGTTCGTTCCGAACATGCGTTCGGCGGCACCGTTGACGAGCGCGATCTTGCCGCCGGCGTCGAAGAGCACGATCGCGTCCATGGCCGTGCGCACGATTTCGCCGAAGCGCGCTTCCGATTGCAGGAGCTCGCGCATGTGGCGGAGCTCGAGCTCGTGACGCTCGATGTCGCGGATGCGCTGTTCCTGCTCGGTGATCCGGCGTCGCTGCAGCTGCAGGTCGACGAACACCTGCACCTTGGAGCGCAGAATCTCCGGCTGGAATGGTTTGAAGATGTAGTCGACCGCGCCGACCGAGTAGCCGGTGAAGACGTACGTCTCGTCCTTGCTGATCGCGGTCAGGAAGATGATCGGGACGAAGCGTGTCCGCTCGCGCGACTTGATGAGACGCGCGGTCTCGAACCCGTTCATCCCCGGCATCTGCACGTCGAGCAGGATGACGGCGAACTCGCGCTCGAGCAGCTGACGCAGCGCGTCTTCGCCCGAGGTGGCGCGCACGACCCGCTGCCCAAGCGGCTCGAGGATCGCCTCGAGCGCGAGCAGGTTCTCCGGTCGGTCGTCGACGAGGAGAATGTCGACTTGATCGATGGCCGGGGCGGTCATGAGGTCGCCGAGCGTGAGGCGACAGCCACGGGCAGCGACGCCAGCCTCGCCGCGATCTCGGGAATCGTGAGCACGCGCGCCTTGGGAACGGCGCGGATGGCAGCGGTCGGCATCGTCGCGCTCTCCGCGGTGTCCGGCCGCTGAACGAACGCGAGGCCGCCGCGGTCGAAGATGCGACGCAGTCCCTGCGCGCCGTCGCCGTTCGCGCCCGTGAGGATCACCCCGACGGCGCGCGGTCCGTACGTGTCGGCGACGGACGTGAACGTCACGTCGATCGATGGCCGGCTGAACAGCACGGCCTCTTCGGTGGACAGCGAGAACTGTCCGTGCTCGACCAGGAGGTGATAGTCTGCCGGCGCCACGTAGATGTTTCCGCCGACGATCGGCGCCTTGTCTTCGACATCGCACACACACAACGGCGTGTGGTCCTGAAGCAGGCTGGTCAACAGGTGGTCAGAATTCTTGTGGCGATGCTGAACGACGACGATCGGGACCGCGAACGCCGGCGGCAGGCCGCCGATCAGCTGCCGGATCGCGGCAAGTCCGCCCCACGATGTCCCGACGACCACGATCTCGTATGCCACGACTACCTGACTTTGCGAAAGAGCTTCTCTTTCGGATCGAGTCGTTCGTAGCAATCCTCGTACTGGGAGAACCGAAGTGACTCCTTGCTTCCGAGGGCGAGTATCCCGAAGGTGACGAGGCTCTCGTAGAAGAGCGCATGAACCCGGTTCTGCAGCTCGCGGTCGAAATAGATCAGCACGTTGCGGCAGAACACGACGTGGAACTCGCTGAACGAGCGATCGGTGACGAGGTTGTGCGGCGAGAACACGGTGTTTCGAGTGAGTGACGGGCTGAACAGGGCGCCATCGTATTTCGCCGTGTAATACTCCGAGAACGACCGCGTGCCGCCGGCCCGGATGTAGTTCTCCGTGTACTCCTGCATGCGGCTGAGCGGAAAGATGCCGGCGCGCGCGCGGTGCAGGACGGCCTCGTTGATGTCGGTCGCGTAGATCCGCGTGCGATCGAGGAGGCCCGCCTCCTCGAGCACGATCGCGGTGGAGTACACCTCTTCGCCGCTCGAACAGCCGGCGTGCCAGATGCGCACGAACGGATAGGTCCGCAGGTGCGGCAGGACGACGTCGCGGAACGCGCGGTAGAACGGTGGATCGCGAAACATCGCGGTCACGCTCACCGACAGGTCGAGCAGGAGCCGCTCCATCGCGGCGCCGTCGTGGAGCACCAGCGCCTGAAGGTCCGAGATGGAGCTCAGTCGCTCGGATTGGACACGCTTCCACAGCCGCCGCCGGATTGACGCGTACGCATACGATCGGAAGTCGAAGCCATACTGCCGATATATCCCCTCGAGCAGCAGCTCGATCTCGATGCGCTCGAGCCCGGAGTCGTAACTGACCGGCGGGCCGGCGAGCGATCGCTCCGCCGTCAGCGGTAGAGCCACACCCGCATCAGGCTCAGCAGCTGCTCCGTATCCACCGGTTTCGTGATGTAGTCCGACGCTCCCGCTTCGATGCACTTCTCTCGATCTCCCTTCATCGCCTTCGCCGTGAGGGCAATGATCGGCAGGTTTCGGAATCGTGGCTGATCGCGGATCGCCCGCGTCGTCTGGTACCCGTCCATCTCGGGCATCATCACGTCCATGATCACGAGGTCGACGTTCGGATTCGACTCCAGCTTCTCCATCGCCTCGCCACCATTTTCGGCGAACGAGACCTCCATGCCATGTTGCTCCAGCACGCTCGTCAGCGAAAAGATGTTTCGCACGTCGTCGTCGACGACCAACACGTGCTTGCCGGCGAACACCGCGTCGCTGTCGTGGAGATGCTCGAGCATCCGGCGTTTCTGCTCCGGCAGCCGCGCTTCCACGCGGTGCAGAAAGAGGGCCGTCTCATCGAGCAGCCGCTCGGGCGACTTCACATCCTTGACGATGATCGTTTCGGCAAACCGGCGCAGGCGCGTCTCTTCCTCGCGGCTCAATTCCTTGCCGGTGTAGATGATGATCGGGAGCTCCTGCATGTTCGGATCCGCCTTCACCGTCTCCAGCAGCTCGAACCCGTCCGTTCCGCCGGCGAGCCCCAGGTCGACGACCATGCAGTCGAAGTGCGTGGCCTTGAGCTGCTCGAGCGCCTCGCTCGCCGAGGCCACGGCGGTGATTTCGACGTCTTCGTGCGAGATCAGCTCGATCATGCTCTTGCGCTGCTGTTCGTCGTCTTCCACCACGAGGAGGCGCTTGACCTGCTGATCGATGAAGTTCGAGATCTTGTTGAACGAATCCTCCAGCGCATCCTTGGAGACCGGCTTCTCGAGATACGCGATGGCGCCGGCCTTGAGTCCTTGCTGCCGCTCGCGCATGCCGCTGATGATGTGGACCGGGATGTGGCGCGTGTCGGGGTGATGCTTCAGGCGGTCGAGGACGGCCCAACCGTCCATGCCCGGCATGTCGAGATCGAGCGTGATCGCATCGGGTGTGAACTCGTGCGCCAGATCCAGCCCGGATGATCCATCGAGCGCGACGATCCCCTTGAACTCCTTCTCACGCGCCATGTCGAGGAGCACACGCGCGAAGCTCTCGTCATTCTCGATGATGAGCACGACGCGATCGCCGGGCTCGATATCATCGCGGTCGTCGTCGAACGACGGTTGCGGGGCGCGGCGCTCCACGGGGGGCGCGAGCGTTGCCGCGGAGGGGGAAGGGGGAAGGGGGAAGGGGGAAGGGGTGCTTGAGCGTCCCACTTCCCGCTTCCCTCTTCCCTCTTCCCCGACGACCGGCAGAAAGAGCGTGAAGGTGCTGCCCTGACCGGGCGCGCTCTCGACGCGGATCTCGCCGCCGAGTAGCCGCGCCATCTCACGACTGATCGTGAGGCCGAGGCCCGTGCCGCCGAACCGGCGGCTCGTCGTGCCATCGGCCTGCTGAAACGCCTCGAAGATGAGCTGCTGTTTTTCCTTGGGCACCCCGATCCCGGTGTCCCGCACCTCGAACGCCACGACGCCGCCTTCCGACTTGTCGAGGGCGCGCGTCGCGAACCGCCGCGACGTCACCGCTCGCCGGATCGTCAGCGAGACACTTCCGCGCTCGGTGAATTTCACCGCGTTCGAGAGCAGGTTCTTGAGCACCTGCTCCAGCCGCTGTCCGTCGGTGTAGAGATCCCGTGGAACGTCCGGCTGAATGTCGACGCTGAAGGCGAGCCCCTTGTCCTCGGCGATCGGCCGGAACGTGCGCTCGACGAAATCGCGCACGGCCGTCATCGGCACGTCGGTCGGAGCCACTTCCATCTTGCCCGCTTCGACCTTGGAGAGATCCAGGATGTCGTTGATCAGGTTCAACAGGTCCGTGCCCGACGAGTAGATCGTCTGGGCGAACTCGATCTGCTTCTTGGAAAGGTTCTTCTCCTTGTTCTCGGTGAGGAGCTTGGCCAGGATGAGTAGCGAATTGAGCGGCGTCCGCAGCTCGTGGCTCACGTTGGCCAGGAACTCGTTCTTGTACTTGGAGCTGAGCGCGAGCTGCTCGGCTTTTTCCTCCAGCGCCACGCGCGCCGACTCGACTTCGCGATTTTTCTGCTCGACCTTGGCGTTTTGTTCGGCCAACAAGCTGGCTTTTTCTTCCAGCTCCTCGTTCACCTGCTGCAGCTCCTCCTGCTGCTCCTTGAGCAGCTCCTCCGATTGCCGCAGCGTGCGCGCCTGGGCCTCGAGCTCCTGGTTCGACTTCTTGAGCTCGTCCTGCTGCTGCTGCAATTCTCTGGACTGGCTCTGCAGCTCCTGCGTCAGCTTCTGCGACTGCTGCAGGAGCTCCTCGGTGCGCTTGTTCGCCTGGATCATGTTCAGCACGACGCCGATCGACTCCGCGAGCTGGTCGAGGAACGACTGGTGGATCTGGCTGAACGGCAAGAAGCTCGCGAGCTCGATCACCGCTTTCACACCACCCTCGAACAGAATCGGCAGCACGATGATGTTGCGCGGCGGCGCTTCGCCGAGCCCGGACGTGATCTGGATGTAATCGTCGGGGACGTTTTGCAGCAGAATGGGCTGCTTCTCGATCGCCGCCTGCCCGACGAGACCTTCGCCCGGGAGGAAGCGGTTGGCAACGTGCTTCCGCGCGCGATACGCGTAGCTCGCGACGAGCTTGAGTACCGTGGTGCCGGCCTCCTGATCGGCGATGAAGAACCCGCCATGATGAGCTGACACCAAGGGTGTCAGCTCTGACATAATGAGCCGTGAGACGCTTTCCAGGTCCTTCTGTCCCTGCATCATGCGACTGAACTTCGCCAGGTTGGTCTTGAGCCAGTCCTGCTCCTGGTTGCGTTCGGTCGTCTCGCGCAGGTTGCCGATCATCTGATTGATGTTCTGCTTGAGCTCATCGAGCTCGCCCTGCGCCTCGACGGTGATCTGCCGTGTGAGGTCGCCTTTCGTCACGGCCGTCGCGACGTCGGCGATGTTGCGCACCTGCACGGTGAGCGAGTTCGCCATGGCGTTCACGCTGTCGGTGAGCGCTTTCCAGGTGCCCGAGACTCCCGGCACCTCGGCCTGACCGCCCAGCTTGCCCTCGGTGCCCACCTCCTTCGCGACGCGCGTCACTTCGTCGGCGAACACGCGCAGCCGATCCACCATGTTGTTCATGGTGTTCTTGAGCGAGAGAATCTCGCCCTGCGCTTCGACGGTGATCTTCTGCGACAGATCGCCGTTCGCCACGGCGGTCGTCACGTCGGCAACGTTGCGCACCTGGGTCGTGAGGTTGGCCGCCAGGACGTTCACGTTGTCGGTGAGGTCGCGCCACACGCCCGCCGCGCCCGGCACCTTGGCCTGGCCGCCGAGCTTGCCCTCCGTGCCCACCTCGCGCGCCACGCGCGTCACTTCGTTGGCGAACGCGTTGAGCTGATCCACCATCGTGTTGATGGTGTTCTTGAGCTCGAGCATCTCGCCGCGCACGTCGACCGAGATCTTGCGCGAGAGATCGCCCTTGGCCACGGCGGTCGTCACCGCGGCGATGTTCCGGACCTGCACCGTGAGATTGCCCGCCATGGCGTTCACGTTGTCGGTGAGGTCCTTCCACGTGCCGCTCACGCCCTGCACGCTGGCCTGGCCGCCGAGCATGCCCTCCGTCCCGACCTCGCGCGCCACGCGCGTCACTTCGGACGCGAACGCCGAGAGCTGATCCACCATCGTGTTGATGGTGTTCTTGAGCGCCAGCACTTCCCCCTTCGCTTCGACGGTGATCTTGCGCGAGAGATCGCCTTTCTGCACGGCGGTCGTGACGTCGGCGATGTTGCGCACCTGATTGGTCAGGTTGTTCGCCATCCCGTTCACGTTCTCGGTGAGGCTCTTCCACGTGCCGGCGACACCGGGGACGTTCGCCTGCCCGCCCAGCACGCCTTCGGTGCCGACTTCGCGCGCCACGCGGATGATCTCGCCGGCGAAGGCGTTGAGCTGATCGACCATCTTGTTGACGACTTCCTTGATCTGCAGGATCTCGCCTTGCGCTTCGACGGTGATCTTGCGCGTCAGGTCGCCGTTCGCGATCGCCGTGGCGACGGCGCTCACGTCGCGCAGCTGCACGGTCAGGTTGGCCGCCATGCCGTTCACATTCTGCGTCAGGTCGCGCCACGTCCCGCTCACGCCTTCGACGCGCGCCTGCCCGCCGAGCTTTCCTTCCGTGCCCACTTCCTTGGCCACGCGCGTGACTTCGCTCGCGAACGCGTTGAGCTGATCCACCATCGTGTTGATGGTGTTCTTGAGCTCGAGCACTTCGCCCTGGACGTTCACCGTGATCTTGCGCGAGAGGTCGCCCTTGGCCACCGCGGTCGTGACGTCGGCGATGTTGCGCACCTGCGCGGTCAGGTTGCTCGCCATCGCGTTCACGTTGTCGGTCAGGTCCTTCCATGTGCCGGCGACGCCCGGCACGTTGGCCTGGCCACCGAGCATGCCTTCGGTGCCGACTTCACGCGCCACACGCGTCACCTCCGACGCGAACGCCGAGAGCTGGTCGACCATGGTGTTGATGGTGTTCTTGAGCTCTAGCACCTCGCCGCGGACCTCGACCGTGATCTTGCGCGACAGATCGCCCTTGGCGACGGCGGTCGTGACGTCGGCGATGTTCCGCACCTGATTCGTCAGGTTGGACGCCATCGCGTTCACCGAATCGGTGAGATCCTTCCACGTGCCGCTCACGCCCTGCACCTTCGCCTGGCCGCCGAGCACACCCTCGGTGCCGACTTCCCGCGCCACACGCGTGACCTCGCTCGCGAACGCGTTGAGCTGGTCGACCATGCGATTGACCGTGGAGCCGATGCGGAAGAACTCACCTTGCACCTGCTTGCCGTCGATCTCGAGCTCGACCTTCTGCGAGAGGTCGCCGGCGGCGACGGCCTTGATGACGCGGGAGACCTCGGACGTCGGTTGCACGAGATCGGTGATCATGCTGTTGACGGAGTCGACGGCGGTCGCCCACTGGCCGGCGCTGCCGGTCATGACGACGCGATCGCCCATCTTTCCCTCGCGACCGACCGAATTGCTGACGCGCGTGATCTCGTCGACGAGGCGGCTCTGCTTCAGCACGACGCTGTTGAATACCTCGATCACGTCGGCCATCAACGGATCGCCGTTCGCGGCAAGCTGGACGGTGAAATCGCCGCTGTTCACGGCGCGCAGGCCGGCCAGCAACCGGTTCAGCGATCGCTCACGCGACGTACGCCGGTCACGCGACGGTCGGCTCTTTCGCGGCGGGCTGAGCGGGACTTCGACATCTGCTTCCGAAGCTCGTCGACGTGCGCCGGACGAGCGCTTTCCGCGCGCCCCGTCGCCAGCGGTCTCTCCGCCGTTGCTGCTGGGCGGTTGATTGGATTCGCGTTCCACGGTTTCTGGAGTGTCGCCAACGCCCACGGTCTGCTCCTGGCGGTTGGGAATCTGAGGTGCGAGAGCCCGACGATCGCGTGGATCGCGGGCAGGAAAGCGTGCGGACATGATCAGAAGTGGCCACGCGCTTCGAGGACGCCGCGATCGGCACCGGCGCGGGCAACTCGGGGAGGCGCTACTTCAAGACTGATGCCGGGCTCGTGCACCCGAACGCGTCGTAGTCCGTCGCCCGCCGCCCGCCGCCCGCCGCCCGCCGCCCGCCGCCCAAGCAGTCGCCCGACCAGCCGCCCGCCGTTGCGTGTCCGATTCCGCCGGGGTAGTATCGGAGCGCTGAGCCCGATCGCCGAGACGCCGCTCTTACGTTCCGATTTTCATGCTGAGCAACGTGGATACGGTAAACTCGTACGAGACCGACGCACTGTTTCCGGTCGTCTACGATGAGCTCAAGCGCATCGCGCGACACCACCTGCGAACCGCGGCGCCTGACGCGACCTTGTGCACCACGGAGCTGGTGCACGAAGCCTTCCTGAAGCTCGCGCGCGAACGCGGGGCCGGGTGGGCGGGACGAGCGCATTTTTTCGGCGCGGCTTCACGCGCGATGCGCCAGGTGCTGGTGAGCTTCGCGCGGCGCCGGCAGGCCCTCAAGCGCGGCGGCGCCTGGCAGATGATTCCGCTGCACGATGGCGACGCCGCCCTCGAAATCGAGATGGATTCGGTTCTTGCGCTCGATGGCGCGCTCGCGCAACTCGAGACCACGAATCAACGGCTCTCTCGTGTCGTCGAGCTGCGCTTCTTCGGCGGACTTCCCGAAAGCGAGGTGGCGGAGGTCCTCGGCGTCTCTGAGCGGACCGTCGAGCGCGACTGGATCAAGGCACGAATGTTCTTGCTGCACGAGCTGAAGAGAACGGAACAAAGCTGAACCTGGCGCAACGGGTCGGCGCCGCGAGGTCGACTGTGGATCCTGATCGCTGGCGTGTGATCGAGCGAGTGCTGGATGAGGCGCTCGCCCATCGTCCGGAGCAATGGCAGGCCGTACTCGACGAAGCCTGCAGCACCGATCCCGAGCTGCGCGCCGAGGTCGAGTCGCTGCTCAGGCAGGCCACAAAGGCCCAGACCTTCCTTGCATCACCACCGTTCGCGTTGGCTGCGGCAATCGTCGCCGAATCGAACAACGGTGAGAACGAGGCGAAGAATGCCGGCCGCCGCATCGGCAGCTACCGTCTCATCGAAGAAATCGGGCGCGGGGGCATGTCACGCGTCTTCCTCGCCGAGCGGGCCGACGGGCAATTCGAGCAGCGCGTTGCGGTCAAGCTCCTGCGACCGGGCCTGGACTCGGAGCTCGATCAGGCACGCTTTCGCGCCGAACGGCAGATTCTCGCCGCGCTCAACCATCCGAACGTCGCACGGCTGTTCGACGGCGGACTCACGAACGACGGCGTGCCCTACCTCGTCCTCGAGTACGTCGAGGGCAAGCCGATCAATCTCTACTGCGACGAACGCAAGCTCTCGGCGGTGGAGCGGCTCGAGCTCTTTCTGCCGGTGCTCGACGCCGTGCAGTACGCGCACCGCAACCTCGTCGTGCATCGCGACCTCAAGCCGTCCAACATCCTCGTCACCGCCGATGGCGAGGTGAAGCTGCTCGACTTCGGACTCGCCAAGCTGCTCGAGCCGGCGAACGAGGACGTGTCCCTGACGCAGACCGGCCAGCGCTGGATGACGCCGGAGTACGCCGCACCCGAGCAGGTGCGCGCCGACACCGTGACGACGGTGACCGACATCTACCAGCTCGGCGCCGTGCTGTACGAGTTACTGACGGGTAGTCCGCCATTCGGCCGCCGCAGTCGCGGCTTGCACGAGCTCGAGGGCGCGATCGTGCACGACGAGCCGCGCGCGCCGTCGGCGGCCGCGAGCACAGGCGCGGGCACGGGCGCGGGCACGGGCAAACCGCTGCGCGGGGACGTCGATGCGATCCTGCTCAAGGCGCTCCGAAAGGAACCGGAACGGCGGTACTCCTCGGCATCGGCGTTTCGCGACGACGTCGAGCGATTCCTGCGGGGCCAGCCGGTCAGTGCCCGGCCCGACACCGCGTTGTACCGGTTCCGCAAGCTCGTGCGAAGGAACACCGTCGCCAGCGCGGCGACGGCGCTCGCGGCCGCGGCGCTCGTCGTCGCCACGGTGCTGTCGGTGCGCGGCATGCGCGTGGCGCGGCGGGAGCGGGACCACGTCGAGCAGGCGCTCAGGCGATCGCGCGCCAGTGTCGCCTTCGAGTCGTTGATCTTCAAGTTGATTCCCGTCGGCGGGGCCGCGATGACGTACGACCAGTTGATTGCGCGCGGCCGCGACGTGCTCGAGCGACAATTCCGCGGGGATCCGGTCAGCCGAATGGAGCTCGGAATCCAGTTCGCTCAGCACTATCTGCAGCAGGGCAACGACACGGCGGGCCTCCTGCTCGTCGGACGCTCGGTCGCGCTCGCCGATTCCGTTCGCGACGCGCAGATGCAGGTGCGCACGCGATGCGAGATGGCCTACGCCCACGCGCGCGCCGGCCGGCCCGACAGCGCGCTGGCGTGGCTTGCCCGAACCCGGCCATTCCTGTCGCGACTCCCCGACGTCGAGCGCGGCACGCTGGACGCCTGCCAGGGCGCCGAGGGCGACGCGATCATTCGAACGAATCCGGATTCGGCGGCAGAACTGTATCGCGCCATCGCGGCCCGGTCGGTGACGGCCGGCGACACCGCGGACCTCGACTATGCGAATATTCTCAACGACGTCGCGCGCGCGCTGCACATGGCAAAGCGCGACCGCGAGTCCGTCGCAATCCTGATGCACGTCGCCGATCTGCAGCGTAAGGGCTTTGGACCCGATCCGCTCGACCAGGCCGTGCTGCTCTACAACATCTCGGCCGTGTACACGTCGCTGGGTGAGTATCGGCCGGCGCGCGAATGGCTGGCCAAGCGCGTCGCTTTGGTTCCGAGCCTGGACTCGGCGCCGCAGCCAGCCGAATTCGCGGCGTACGCCTACGGCTCGGTCCTGTATCGACTCGCCGAGCTGGATTCCGCCGAGTTCTGGCTTACGCGGGCGTTCACGCGGCCGGAGCTTCTCTGGCCGCGATTCGCGCTGCCGGCGCATTACATGCTCGCACGCATCGCGCTTGCGCGAGGACGCGGCGATGAGGTGCGACACCAGCTTGCCATGGCGGATTCGATCTACCCCAAGGCGAGCAAACTCGTGGACGCACCCTCGCATGGTATCGCGTACCGCATCGCGACCATGGACGGGGGCGGCCGCCCATTGGTTGCCGCGACGATCAGCAGAATGCTCGACTCGATCGGATACAAGCCGACCTCGACCGGCCAGTGGTTCATCGATCCGCTCCTCGAGGGAGCCACGCGACTGGTCGCCGCGGGTGCGTACGACGCAGCGACGCGTTACGCCGAACACGCTGTGCGCATCGCCGCGGTGGACTCGATCACGTACCGGCAGAGCGGGATCGTCGGGGAGGCCCAGGTGGTCGAGGCACGCGCCGCGTTGGTTCGCGGTGATTCGGCACAAGCGCGCGCGCTGCTCGCGCGGGCCGTGCCGCCGCTCACGTATGGTTTGGGAGCGCGCCATCCGGCCACCCTGGCCGCCGTGGCGCTGCGGGACTCGATCGGGCGCTGAGCCAGACGCCAGTCGGGGTGAACCCGGATCGCACGAGACAGCGGGAGGCCTCCCGCTGTCTCGTGCGGCGATCGAGAGTCGCTACGGGTTCACGAGCGTCACCGCCACGTTCTTCACGTCGTACGTCGTGTCGGTGGTGCCATCGAAGACCAACAGCGTCAGTTGGAAGGTCGCGGCGCCCGGTACGAGAGTTCCGGTTCCGGCGTCCGAGTTCGACGCGACGGCGATGAACTGGAACGTGCAGAACCCTGGCGGCAACACCCCACTGGGCCCTCCATTGCACACGACATTCGTCCCGCCAGCTGCTCTGTCCGTCGAGCCCTGGATCATCTCGCCCTGCACGAGAACCGTCGACAGATTCGCGTTCGTCGGGTTGTAGACCGTCACGGTGTAGTTGACGTAGCTCCCGATCGTGATCGTGGTCGACTCGAGCTGAAGGCTCGTGATGCTCAGCGCGTTGGGGACGATCGTGATCGGCACTGTCTCGGTGTCGAAGATCGTGATGGACGTCGAGAATTGGAACAACTGCACCTGAAGCGTCGCTGCGCCGGCCACGAGTCCCGCGGCGCTCGTGGCACTGAACGTACCCGTAATCGTGCACGTTCCGGTCGGAATGTCCCCCGAAGCGCCGCCGCAGGCCACCTGTCCTCCGCCAACGCCGAAGCCGTGGCCACCCTGCAGGATCGACAGCGTCAAGTTCATCTTCGAGAACGTATTGATGTTCTGATTCTTGATCGTGATGGTGTAGCCCGTAGCCGGACCGTCGAGCGTTACGTTCGATGATCCGAGCGTGATGCCGCTGATGATCGGGGTGGGCGGCGGCTCGAGCCCGACGGTGGTGCTCTCCGAGTCCAGCGTCTGATCGCCACCGCCGGTGTTCTGGATGAGGTCGACCTGGAGAGTGGCGATCTGTGCGATGAAGGTCCCTGTTCCCGGGGCCGAATTCCACGCCTCCGCGGGGAGCGACATCGTGCAACCACCGGCGGGTATGATGCCGTCCCCGGCGCCGCACGAAACCGACGCGCCGCCGGCGGCGTGCTGTGCGGGGACCGAGGGTTGCGAGATGGTTTCTGCCAATCGCAGACCCGACACCGCCGTGCCGGTAGGATTGTCGAACACGACCGTCACCAGTGTCGTGGGGCCGTCGATCGCAAAGTTTCGTGGATTGACGTCGATGCTCGTGATCCTCGGTTGATCGAGGACCAGAGTGACGTCGACGGTCCTGGTGTCGAGGACCGTGGTTGTCGTGCCGTCCGACTCCAGCAGTTGGAGCTTGAATGTCGCGGGCCCTGGAATGAGTGTGCCAGGCCCAGCGGCGGAGTTGGACGCCGTCACGGTAAAGCCGAACGTGCAGGTCCCAGGTGGGAGCGTACCGAGGGCAGCACCGCACGTGATCGTCGCGCCACCGGCGCCTTTCACGGTCGCACCCTGAATGATTTCGCCTTGCATGAACACGCCCTTCTGGATCGTGCCCGGATTGCTGAGGGTCGCCGTCCAGGCGATGCTTGGGCCGTCGATCGCCAGCTCCGTCGACGCGAGCACAAGACCGCTGATCGTAACGGGAGCGACGAGGGTGATCGTGATCGTCTTGCTGGCGAGAACCGTTTCGACGCCGCCGACCGTCTGGACCACATCGAGCTCGAACACGGCGGATCCCGGCACGAGCGTCCCCGAGCCGTTCCCCGAGTTCGACGCCGAGGCTACGAACGTCATGTCGCAGCTGCCGCCTGGAAGAGTCGCGAGCGTGCCAGCGCAATTCACGTCCGTCTGGGCCGAGGCCTCTCTGGATGCTGAGCCCTGCACGATCAAGCCGTGTATCGACACGCCGTCAATCGGTGAGGCCGAGTTCCCGATGGTGACGTTGCCGTTCACCGTCGGTCCGTCGATGCTGAGCGTGTTGCTGGAGAGCTGCAGCGTCTTCACCTTGACCTTGCCGCCGCTCGTCGGCGCGGCCGTCGCGCGATTGCCGTCGCGCGGGGTCAACGGATTGGTCAGCTGCGTTCGGTCGCTGCACGCCGCCGCGGCCGCGAGCGCTGAAAACAGCAGGAGGTACCGCGTTCCTGGTCGGTCTGACAACATTGAGGCCTCCGCGATGAGGGATCCATTCTGGTCCCGTCATACGCGAAAAGCCGCCGGCAGCCGACAATCGGTCCCGGAGCGTGCCCGGAACCGCGGCCTTCCGTGTCAGCGCGATGCTTTCGGCGCCATCGCGGTCGCGTCGAGCGCCGCGCGCAGGCCGCGCGCCAGCTTCACGGCATCATCGTCGCCCCAGAAGTGCATGAACAGCACGTGCGGCTGATCCATCAACAGGTGGCTGTGGAGCGCCGTCACCTTGATCCCGTTCGCCTCGAGGGCGCGGATTACCGGGTTCACCTCGGACGGCAGCAGCACGAAGTCGCCCGTGGCAACCGCGCGACCACCCGTCGTTGGCTGAAGGTTGATCCCGGTCGCGACTCCCATCGACGGCGGGATCACCTCTCCCCCGTCCCGGATCGCCTCCGGACGCGGGACGCTCACCTGATACACGCCGCCGTTCCCTTTGCCGGATACGCCGAGCGCGGCCGCTACGGCAATGGTGTCGAGCGCCAGACGTAGCGGCGTGACCTTGGGCGGCGTCGCCATCGGCGTGTGCGTCGCCGCGAGTGCGTCGTGGAGCGTCGTCGCAATCTTCGCTTCGTCGCCTTTCGCCATCACGTGCATGTACACGACGCGTGGCGTCTCGCCAAGCAGGTGATTGTGCACGGCCGTCTGTTCCACGCCGCCGCGCTGGAGCGCGGTCATCACCGGCGAGACCTCGTCCTCGGTGAGGACGAGATCTCCCATGACCATCGCCTTGCCGTCCGCAGTGTGCTTGAACGCCAGCCACGAGCCGAGGGCGAGTGCCGGGCGAAGCCGGGTCCCGCCGATCGTCACGTCGAGATCGCCCCGCGGGAAACTGTATTTGTGAACGGCGCCCGGTTGATCGGCGCCCGCTCGTCCGAGGGCGCGATCGGCTGCCGACCAATCGGACGACCCTTGGGCGTGGATCGGAGCGACCTGCGTCGTGCAGACGAGCGTCGCGACAACGGTACTGACGAGCATACTCGAGATCAGTCTGCGCATCGACCCTCCCGTGACCGAAGCGACGGACCGCCGGAGCGGACGCGCGGCTCTTGCGCCGCGTTCCATCTCGCGGGTAGTTTCGGTCCCTCGCCGCAACATAGCGACCCGCCCCCTCTGAGGAATTCGAGTATGCGTGTCTTTGTGCCCGCCCTGCCGCGGCTCGCCGGCCTGCTGGGGCTCGTCCTGATCTCCGCCTGCAGCGCGGACTCGCTCATGGGACCGTCGATGAGCGCCGACTACGCAAAGGGCGGTCACAAGCCGCCACCACCACCACCGCCTCCGCCACCGACGCACGATCCGATTCTCTTCGTGCACGGATACAACGCCAGCAGCTCGACATGGACGACGATGGTATCGCGCTTCAAGGCGGATGGTTGGACGGACGCCGAGCTCGTGAACTGGAGCTACGACTACACCAAGTCGAATCGCACCACGGCATCGCTCATCAAAGCCAAGGTCGACTCGATCCTGAGCGCGACGGGCGCCACGAAGGTCGACATCATCACCCATTCGATGGGCGCGCTCTCGGCACGGTTCTACATCGACAGCCTGGGAGGCGAGGGCAAGGTCGACGGCTTCGCGCTGCTCGGCGGTCCGAATCACGGGACGACGACAGCGGGGTTCTGCGCGCTGTTCGACGTGTCGTGCAGCGAGATGCTACCCGGGTCGACGTTCCTGAACCACCTCAACGCCACGGACGAGACGCCGGGGATCGAGCGCTATGCCACGTGGCGCAGCCCGTGTGACGAAGTCATCAACCCGCACGGCAGCGAGGTGCTGAACGGTGCCCTCAACGACCAGACGACGTGCTTGACCCACAGCCAGCTCCATGAAGATGCGACGGTGTATGGGCAAGTCAGGGATTGGGTCACGGGCGTGACGGTTCTGGCAATCGCGCCGTAACCAGCCGAACCGCAATCCCGCCGTTTCTCGTCCGCAATTTCTCCTCGAGCGGCAGCTTCAGCTGCCGCTCGAGTGTTTTATCGGCCGAGAGCATCGCCAGCCGCCAGCGCGGCCGCTTCGTTCGCAGCACGTTCCCAAGCTGCGCATACAGGTTTCGTAATCGATCGGTCTCGCCAATTCGCACGCCGTACGGCGGATTCGTGGCGATCAAGCCCGCGCCGTGATCGGCCGGCATCGCCGAGATCGGCGCTTCCACGAGCTCGATGTCGCCGGCCACGCCCGCCCGCTCGGCATTCGCCCGCGCCGCGGCGACGGCGCCGGCGTCACGGTCGGCGCCGGCAATCGCGACCGGCGATGTCGGCAGCTCCTGCTCACGTGCCTGCTCGAGCAGCGCGCGCCAGCGTCGCACGTCGAACCGCGGCCACCGCGCGAAGGCGAACGATCGGTCTCGACCGGGCGCGATGCGCCGGGCGAGTCGCGCCGCCTCGATCGGAATCGTTCCGGATCCGCACATCGGGTCCAGTAACGGCACATCGCCCGCCCAATCGGCGCCGAGCAGCAGCGCGGCGGCAAGAGTCTCGCGCAACGGCGCTTTGGCGAGCTGTTGGCGATAGCCGCGAAAATGGAGCAGCGCGCCCGAGCTGTCGGCGCTCACCGTCACCACATCGTGCAGCACTCGAACCACGAAGAGCTGCGCGGGATGCTCCGGCGTGTCACTGTCGTCGTCGTCGGACGTCGCATGCTCGACGCGCACGCCGGAGACGTGACGCAGCGCCGCTTCCGCCAGCCGTTGCGCGACCGCGTCGCTGTGGTAGAGCTTCGACTTCCGGGACGTCACTCGGAAAGCGACACCGCCAGCGGGAGCGATGAACCCATCCCATGGCAGGCGCTTGGCGTTGCGCTCGAGCTCGAAGAACGTGCGCGCCCGGAACTCGCCGAGCCGGACGATCACTCGGCTGGCCGTGCGGGACCATAGATTGGCCCGCGCGATGGAGCCGATGTCGCCCGACCATGCCGCGCCGCCGTCCTGAGCGGTCGCGGCAATCCCGATGGCATTCAGCTCGGCGGCGCAGAGGGGCTCGAGACCAGGCGCGGTGACCGCGAAGGCGTCGAGCTGGTTGGGCTGGGAGAAGCCAGACACGACCACAACTTAACGACGACCAATGCACACCCGATTTATCAGCGTCGCCATCGCGAGCATCGCGCTCGCCGCGTGCGCGCATCGTGATCCCACTTCAACGACACCCGGCGCCGGCAGTGCCGACTTCGGCACGTTGAACGCGGCGAAGCTCGTGCTCGTCGCCGAAGGCGGGATCGCCGCGCTGCACGTGAAGTACTCGGTGGACCACGATACGCGCACCTATGCGTACAGCCAGCGGCACATCTGCACCGTCAACTGCGGCGCGCCGCTGGACACGGCGTCGGGCACATTGTCGGCGGCCGCGGCCGACTCGTTGTTCAGCCTCGTCTGGGCTCAAGCCCCGTACGCCCTGCACGACGACTACGGCACCACGCCCCAGTCAGCCGACATGATGACGTACACCCTCAGCGTGACGTTCGAAGGAAACACGAAGACGATTCGCGCAGACGACGGGACGATGCCCGAGGCAATGCGGAAAATGGTCGACGCGACGCGAGGCATCGTGGCGGCAGCGAGAAGCAAGTGAGACGCGAGGCAAAGGACTGAACGGCGAACTGAAAGCGCACAGCGCTCGAGCCGCGAGCGATTGGCCGCGAGCGTCGCTCTCGAGCTGGCCCGCGCGTGGGGAGCACGCCCAACGGCGCAAGAAGCACCGCCTGGAGGAGGTACGCTCCCAGCCCTTCAGCTCACGGCTCCGGCGGTATCCGCTTGCCGTCACCCGCCGCCCAGGCAGTCGCCCGTCGCCCGAGCAGTCGCCCGCCGCCCAAGAGCCGCCACCACCCGGTACCCAAGCAGCAGAACGAACACCGCCAGATACACCAGCGGAAAGAACGTGTCCTTCTTCACCGCCCACAGGTAATGGACGGTGCCCGTGATCGCCGCCGCGTACACCAGGCGGTGGAGCGCGATCCAACGCTTACCCAGCCGACGCACCCATCCCTTGGTCGAGGTCAACGCCAGCGGGAGCATCATCAGCCAGGTCGCCATCCCGATCAAGATGTACTTGTGCTTCACGATCTCGCCCCACATGTCCGACCAGGCGAAGAACCAGTCGACGCCCACCCACATGCTCAGGTGGATGCACGCGTAGGAGAACGTGAACAGCCCCAGCATCCGCCGGTACTTCACGAGCCAGTTCCAGCCGAAGGCGCGGCGGACCGGTGTGATCGCGAGCGTCACGGCCAGCAGTCGTAGTGTCCACAGACCAGTCTCGATCTCGAGCTCGCGAATCGGATTCGCACCAAGCCGATCCGTGGCAAACTTCCAACCGATGTAGGCGAGCGGCAGCAGGCAGCCGACGAACAGCGCCGGTCTGACGACCCGCACCCGGTTCACCGGGCTCGTGCTCTTGGATCGTGCCGCAGTCGCCCGCTCGCGTCGCTCGCCGAGGCCGGATCGCGCCTCCGCCGGTGTCGTCAGAAGTTCTTCCTCAGGTCCATACCCGCGTACAGACTCGCGACCTGATCGGCGTAGCCATTGAACATGAGCGTTCGCTGACGACGGAACTGTCCGATGCGGCGCTCGCTGGACTGCGTCCAGCGGGGATGATCGACTTCCGGGTTCACGTTGGCGTAAAACCCATACTCGTTGGGGTTGGCAGCCTGCCACGTATTCAGAGGTTGCTTGTCCACGAACGAGATCCGTGTGATCGCCTTGATTCCCTTGAAGCCGTACTTCCACGGCACGATCAGCCGGAGCGGCGCGCCATCCTGGTTCGGCAGCGTCTTCCCGTACAGTCCGGTCACCATGAGGGTGAGCGGATGCGTCGCTTCGTCGATCCGCAGGCCTTCGACGTACGGCCACGGCAGAATGGCCTCACGCTGGCCGGGCATCTGGTCGGGCGCGTAGATGGTCGTGAACTGCACGAACTTCGCGCTCGGGAGCGGCTCGAATCGCCTGATCATCTCGGCGAGCTGGATCCCCTGCCACGGGATCACCATCGACCACGCTTCGACGCACCGGAATCGGTACACGCGATCCTCGAGCTTGTACGGCTTGACCAGATCCTCGAAGTGATACTCGGCGGGCTTCTTGACGAGCCCATCGACTTTCACCGTCCATGGCCGCGTGCGGAACTTCTGTGCGTTGTGGTACGGGTCCTCCTTGTCGGTCCCGAACTCGTAGTAATTGTTGTACTGGGTGATTTCATCCCAGGAGTTCGGCTTGTCATCCTGCCGCTTGGCCGGCGCGATCGCCGCCACGAGGCGACCGCTTGCCACCAGGCCCGCTGTGGCGATTCCCGCCGCGACGACGAACTTCCGCCGGCTCAGGTAGTCCGACTCTTTGGTGATCTCGGACGATCGGATCTGGTCAGTGCGTCGAATGAGCATCGGTTGGTTCCGGTGGCGGGCGTTCCCCGATTTCACAATGGCCTGTCGTGTCTGACAGTTCCCGTCTGTCCGATTGAACGTAGCCAGCAGGCGATTTTTGCCAATTTGGCTGCTCGAGACCGGCACGACGGCTGCTTTCCTCCCGGCCCGGACGCGCCCGCGTGGCTCGCGGGCGCGGTCGCCAACGCCACAACGACACGGCCCTCGAAAGGCGCCGAGCACACAGGAGGAAACTGCATATGCTGACGAACCGCTCCCTTACCTCTACCCTCGATCGGATGATGACCTTCAATCGCGCGCTCGACCAGGCGCTTTCGACGCCCTGGAGCGACAACCGCGTCTGGGTGCCGGCGATCGACGTGGTCGAGCAAACGGACTCCTATCTGATGTACGCCGAACTGCCCGGCGTGGATCCGTCCCAGATCGACATCACGTTCGAGCAGAATGTCCTCACGGTCCGCGGCACCAAGCCGTCCACGGTTCAGGCAAGCAATGACGGCGAGTTGCGGGTGTTCGCGGCCGAGCGAGTCACCGGCTCGTTCGAACGGTCGATCAAGCTGCCCGAGTTCGTGGATGGCGATCACATCGCCGCCGAGTTCAACAATGGTCTGCTGAAGATTCAGGTCCCCAAGGCGCAGGCGGCGCAGCCGCGGCGGATCGAAGTGAAGCCCGGCACGCACGCCGTCTCGAGTAACTGAGACTCGAGAGGCGGTAGCCGAAGCTCGAGACTCGCGACGGCCGTCGTGAGTCTCGAGCTTGGTTGTCATCTCGTTCTCGCGTTCTTCTCCTCGCTGGCGTGTCGCGTCTCGACGCGGTCGCGACCGCCGGGTCCGTTGCTCGTCGCCACACTCGGTCCAATTCCTGCTTGAGCCGAGTTGATGCCTGCGACCCTCAGGGCCAGAGCGCGGCGCGTGCTCATCGACCGCTTCGGCCATACGGATTTTCAGGAAGGCCAGTGGGAACCGATTCTCGCTGTGCTCGAGGGTGATGACGCACTCGTGGTCATGCCGACGGGCAGCGGGAAGTCGCTGATCTATCAGCTGCCCGCGCTGCTGCTCCCGGGACTCGCCATCGTCGTGAGCCCGCTCATTGCACTCATGAAGGATCAGCAGGACAAGCTCGCGGCGTGTGGCGTGGATGCCATGGCGATGCACTCCCACCTGTCCGACACGCAGGCGCGCGATCTGGCGAAACGGGTGCAGGAAGGCGGCGGCGAAATCCTCTACCTCACGCCAGAGCGATTCAAGGATCGCGAATTCTTCGAGCATTTGCTCACGAGAACGGTGAGCTTGTTCGTGATCGACGAAGCCCACTGTGTGAGCCAGTGGGGTCACGACTTCCGACCGGATTATCTGACGCTCGGATCGATCGTGAAGCGGCTCGGTCGGCCGCCGATTCTCGCCCTGACGGCGACGGCGACGGCGGAAGTGCGCGCCGACATCGCGCGCCAACTCGGGATGGAGAATCCGCGGGTCACCGTCACCGGCTTCGCGCGGCCGAACCTGCGCTTCGAGGTCAAGCGGACGGTGAATCAGGCGATGAAAGACGCCGCGCTCGACGAGATGCTGCGAGAGTGCCCGGGTGTCGGCGTGGTGTACGTGGCCACGGTCCGCGAGGCGGAACGGCTCCACGAGGATTTCTCGACGCGATTTCCGGTCGGGCTGTATCACGGGAAGATGGGCGGGCCCGAGCGCAAGGAGATGCAGGACCGGTTCATGGCGGACGAGTTCAAGGCCATCATCGCGACCAACGCGTTCGGCCTCGGCATCGACAAGCCCGACATCCGCTTCGTGATCCACTATCACTTTCCCGGATCGGTCGAGTCGTACTACCAGGAGGCCGGACGCGCCGGCCGCGACGGGCTGCCGGCGACGTGCACGCTGTTCTATCGGGTCGAAGACAGTCGCGTGCAGTCGTACTTTCTTGGCGGCAAATATCCCGACGTGGAGGAGGCGGCGCGCGTCGCGATCGTGCTGGAGCAGGTGCCGCTCGAGCAGAGCGTGCGGGTCGACGATCTGGCCGACAAATCCGGGGTTCCGCGGCGCAAGGTGCGGATCGTGCTGGCGCTGCTCAAGCGACACGGTCTGGTACGCGAGTATCGCGGCGGCACCTGGGAACGTCTGCGCGACCGATTGACCGCGGTGAACCTGAGCGCCGATCTCACGGACTACGAGCAGCGTCGCTTGCAGGACCGCGCCAAGCTGCGCGCCATGATCAACTACTGCCAGAGCGCGCAGTGCCGGACGCGATTCATTCTGGATTACTTCGGTGAGCCCGTCGATGTCGACTGGCGCTGCGACAACTGCGACGCGTGCACCGGCGGCCTGGTCGCGTCGCGGCGACGTGCCGCAAGCTGATTTCGCGCTCGCCTGCCAAGTCCCGACGAACGGTCGCGCCCGGTCACGGGTTCGGCTCCAGCGCGCCCGGCGCCAGCACGACCAACTGACCCCGCATCATCGGCAGATGCGCGGGCACGGTGCATGAGAACTCGAATACGCCGGGGCTGCGTGCGACGTACGTCGTATCCACTTTGCCCTGCGGCGGCAGTTTGACGTAGAAGTCCGACATCGCGAACGCGTGGTCGTCATCCTCGGGATTGAGGAGCCTGAGGGCGAGCGTGTCTCCGGCCACCACCGTGATCGTGCTTGGCGAGAACGCGTAGACCTCCTTGCCGCTCAGCACGCCGCCGGCGGCGAAATCCCTGGCGAGAAACGGAAACGTCCCGGTCTGTTCTTTCACGAGCAGCGGCACGGCGGTGATGACGACCGTTCGTCGCCGCGGGACGTACGACCGGGACGATCGTTGCGGCCGCGACGGCGCGCACGCTGCCGCGAGCGCGAGGAGCACGAGCAGGTGGCGATGCCGCATGGGCGTGGCCGAGAGAGAGATCATTGAACGTAGCACGCGCCGTCGATCGCGACACGGACGGCGCGCGCCTGCCGGTGGCGCGTTATCATAATGGACGACTCGACCATGCTCATGATCGCCTCGCCGCCGTTGTTCGCGCTTCCCCCGATCCTCGAACGACAGTTCCTCCACAACACGCTCCAGGTCTGGCTGACCGCCGGTATCACCACGGCGGTCATCGCCGTGCTGGGGCTGTTGCTGCGCCAGCTCCTGGCATCGCGACTCGGGGCGGTCGCCTCGCGTACGACCAATCAGATCGACGACATGGTCGTCGATCTCATTCGCGACACCCGTGCCTGGGTCATCATCGCGCTCGCGGTGTTCGCCGGCTTGTCGCAGCTCGCAATGCCCGATCGTGAGGCCAAGTACCTGGAGTCGATCGCCAAGCTGGTGCTGCTCTGGCAGGCCGCGGTCTGGGGCGGGTCGGCGATCACGTTCTGGCTCAAGCACTATCTCAGCAACCGCACCACGTCGCAGGACCGCACCAGCATCGCGATGATCAGCGCGATGGGCGTCGGCTCGAAGGTGCTGCTGTGGGTGCTGATCGTCCTCACCGCGCTCAAGTCGGTGTTCGGCGTCGAGATCACCGCATGGATCACGGGGCTCGGCGTCACCGGCATCGCGATCGCGCTCGCGGTACAGAACATCCTCGGCGACCTCCTGGCCGCGCTCGCGATCGTGTTCGACAAGCCGTTCGACGTCGGCGATACCATCGGCGTCGACACGATCACCGGCACCGTCGAGCACATCGGCCTCAAGACGACGCGGCTCAGGAGCCTCAGCGGCGAGCAAGTCATCATCGGCAACGGGGACCTGCTCAAGACGCGCATTCGCAACTACCGCCGCATGTATCAACGGCGCGTCGTGTTCAATCTCGACGTGACGTATGACACGCCGCCGGAAGTGCTCGAGCGCCTGCCGGCGATCGTACGCGAGATCGTCTCGGCGCAGAGCCCGGTCAAGTTCGACCGCTGTCACGTGGCGAGCTTCGGCGAGTCCGCGATCCGACTCGAGACGGTCTACTACGTGCTCGACCCCGACTACGCCCGGTATATGGATGTGCAGCAGGCGGTCAATCTGGAGGTCCTCAGGAGATTCGCCGCGCAGCGCGTGAGCTTTGCGTTCCCGAGCCGCACGGTGTACCACGAGGGGCCGCTCGCGAAAGATCTGATGATCCAACCCGGTGACACGGAGTGAAACCGTGAGACGTGAACCTCCGGTGTCTCACCGTTCGTCGGCCACGAGCGGCCCGTAGCTCCGAATCACGCGCTCGATCTCGTCGGCCTGTCCCGGCGACAACGTCTCGTCCGGGTCGAGACACCAGAGCCCGTCGAGCAAGCCCTGCCGTCGTAAGACTTCGTGAATGCCCGGAATGCATCCACGGAATCCGTGCGCGGCGTCGAAGATCGCCGCGTTCGCGTCGGTGAGCGCGGCGCCGCGTGACAGGAGGCTCGGGCTGATCACGGCCGTCTGCCGCGCCGCCTTGATGTCGGCGAGCAGCGCGACCGCGGCGCGCGTCCACACGGCCCACTGCCCCAACAAGCCCCCGTCGATCCAGCGCAGCACGGTCGTGCCGCCAGCCTGGATCGGGAACGGCGTCAGCAGATCGGCAACGATGTTGTCGTCGTTCCCGGTGTACAACGCCACGTCGTCCCGGCCCGCTTCCACGACCGCGCGCACGACGTCGATCGTCTGGTAGCGGTTGAACGGCGCGATCTTCACCGCCCACAGGTTCGGTACGTCCGCCAGCTCGCGCCAGAATGCGTACGACAGCACGCGGCCGCCCACCGCGGGCTGGAGATAGAATCCGAACAGCGGAATGACCTCGGCAATCTCGCGGCAATGCTCGAGCAGTTCCGACTCCGACTCGGTGCGCCAATCGCCCAGACTGACGAGCGCCGCATCGTAGCCGAGTGCCGCCGCGATCTCGGCTTCGGTGCGCGCCTGGGGCGTGTGCCCGCAGACGCCCGCGATCATCGCGAACGGTTTCGCCTGCAACGCGGGCGCGTGTTTCACCTCGTCCATCGCCAGCTCGAGCACGGGCCGAAAGAGTCCGATGCTCGAGTCGCGGATCGCGAACTGCGTCGTATGCACCGCGACGGCGATGCCGCCGGCACCTGCCTCGATGTAGTAGCGCGTGAGAAAGCGCTGCCGCGTCTCGTCGAGCCTGCGCTGCGGCGAGAGAGCAAGCGGGTGCGCCGGAATCACCTGCCCGGCGCGGAGATGCTCGCGAACGCTCATCGTGCGCGGCTCAGAACCGGCCATCGCGCGCCTCGAAGCGCGTCGGCTTGCCAAGCACCGGACCGCCGCGCTCCACCCACTCGGCGACCCACTCGAGCATCTGTTCGAGCGTGACCTCCGCCGGCGCGAACATCGTGCGCATCCGCTCGGTGTTGCTGAGCAGCGCATCGGCGTTCTCGCTTCCGGCAAAGCGCGCCGGTCGGCCGAACCGGGCGCCGAACCATTCGGCGATGGTCCGCACGGACAGGACATCGCGTCCCGTCACGTTCACCACGAATGGGGGCGACGCCGCGTGCGGCAGGCACTCGAGCGCGACCCGGTTGGCATCGCCCTGCCAGATCACGTTCACGTAGCCCATGCCAAGCGGCACGGCGTCGTCGCCATGCACGCGCAGCGCGATGTCGACGAGGACGCCGTAGCGAAGATCGATGGCGTAGTTCAGGCGGACGATCGCGACGCGCGTGCCGTGTTGCTCCGCCGTCAGCTCGAGCACGCGTTCCCGCCCGACGCACGAAGCGGCGTACTCGCCGACCGGCCCCAGTGGGTCGTTCTCGCGCGAGCCGCCGACGTCGATCGGCGTGAGCGCATAGACGTTCCCGGTCGAGAACGCGACGATCCGCGATTCGCGATACCGCTCGGCGCAGTTGGCCGGCACGATCGTGTTCATGGCCCACGTCACCGTCGGCGCGCTCGCCGTGCCGAACTTCTGCCCCGCCATGAAAATGACGTTCGGCGCATCGGGAAGCTGCGCGACCGCGGCCCGATCGAGCAGGTCGCACCGTATCGTCTCCACGCCGGCCTCGTTCAGTTCGCGCTCGGCGTCGGCCGACGACCATCGCGACACGGCAATGACGCGGCGTGATCCGCTTGCGGCGCGCGCGGCCATTCGCGACAGCGTCGGGCCCATCTTCCCGCCGGCACCCAGCACGATCACGTCACCCGGGCAGGCGTTCAGCGCCTCGATCGTCCCGCGACGCGGCCGCGAGAGGAGCTCGTCGAGCTCGTGTCCGTTCATGAACGAGATTCGGCGAGGGCTCGTTCGGCATGCCGTCGAATGCGCGCGACCATCGCATTGAGCCCGACCTCGCGACCGGACAGGCCGATGCCTTCCATGATCCGCTGCACGAAATCGCCGGGGATGGCCAGCGTCGTCTCGGGTGGCTGGTCGTTGATCGCCGAGAACAGGATGGCGAGAAACGCGGCGATCGTCGGCGATTGCCGAACGTTCACGTCCGCGTAGTAGTGCATCGTGCCGTCGCGGTATTCCGGAAACAGGTCGACACGCGTCTGGCATTCGGGAACGCTGAATGCGCCGCGGTCGATGTCGCCATAACGCTCCGGAAGCGGCTCAAGCCGCTTGGAGTAGTGCACGAGGGCCTGCATCTTTTCTTCTCGTCCCATCCGCTGAAAGCGCGACAGCACGCGCTCGATGCTCGATGGCAGACGTCCCGGCGCCGTCGTCTCGCTCATGATCGGATTCAAGTGCGGGCACGGATTGGCGTCAAGCTCGATACACTTCGTCACACCGTCAGCGGACTGGAGGAGCAGCACATGCCGACACGCAGCGCGAGCGCGCAGTGGGAGGGTGGACTCAAGGGCGGCCGTGGGAGCTACAAGGGCGCGAACGGACTGGCCGGCCAGTACAACTTCAGCTCGCGGTTCGAGGAAGGACCGGGGTCGAACCCCGAGGAGCTGCTGGCCGCGGCGGAAGCCGCGTGTTTCAGCATGGCGTTCAGCGGCAACCTCGAGAAGAACGGCACACCTCCAACGCGCGTCGAGACGACTGCGCACTGCACCGTCGAGAAGACGGACGCCGGCTTCACCATCACGCGCATGAAGCTCGACGTGCGCGCCGACGTGCCGAAGATCGACGCCGCGACGTTCCAGCGGTTGGCGAACGAAGCGCGGGACGGCTGTCCGGTGTCGCGCGCGCTGCGAGGGAACGTCGACATCCAGGTCACGGCGACGCTCGGCTCCTGACGCGCCGCGCCGTCAGCTCGAGTAGTATTCTTTAATACAGATCGTGACCATACGCTGCAGCAGGCGCGCCGGCTCGCCCCCGGTCGCGACACGAACGTTCGGGACCGCGTGCCACATGTCCTTGAGCGTGGTCAGCAGCTGTTCGGGAAGAATGCCCCGCGCCCGCGCCTCGTCCGACACGAGGCGGAGGGCGTCGCGGAGCTCGCCGTCGTCGGGACTCGCGGCGAACCGCACCAGCGCCGTGCGAAGCATCGCGATCGTTTCCTCACTCAGCGCTCCGGCGCTCGGACTCGATTCTTCAGCCATCATTGGGTTGAGCTCGTCGGGCGTGGCGCCTGGGGCTAGCTTTGACGACGTCTGCTGCCGTCTTGCGGGCGACAAATGTTTCGATTCCGTGGCGGGCAGGTCAAGAGCGTTCCGTTCTCTTGATCCCGAACGCCCACGCATCCAGCGTTAGGCCCGGCAACTCAATTCCTCGCCCATATCGCATATGACAACCTCATCCTCGCCAACAAGCGCACGGACTGTGACGTGGTACGCCTGGGATCAGATCGCGATGGAGACCGTAACGCCGATGCTCGACCGGCGGCTGATCATCGGCGACCGGATGATGCTCGCACACGTTTATCTCAAAAAGGGATGCATCGTCCCCAAACACTCGCACGAGAACGAGCAGCTCACCTACATCCTCGAGGGCGCCCTCCGCTTCTGGATCGGCGACGATGAAGCGAAGGAGGTCATCGTCCGCGCCGGCGAGGTGCTGCACATCCCGTCGAACGTGCCGCACAAAGCC